>JAYSYE010000626.1:0-25668 GCA_043716635.1 Deltaproteobacteria bacterium
CCCGTGACAGGCGGGACGCCTGCCCCACCCACAAACTGCACGCTTCCTTAGACTCGAGGTCAGCGCGTTGCGTCAGCGGCCGATCTTCACGAGGCGCGCGTCGTAGTCGGCGCGGTAGTGCTGGATCGTCGACACGACGGGGCTCGTGGCGAAGTCACCGAGGGCGCAGAGCACGTTGCCCGCGATCTGCTTGCTGACGTTTTGCAGGGTCTCGATGTCGTTTGGGCGCATGCCTTCGCCCGTGAGAATGCGGTGGTAAATCTTCTCGAGCCACATCGTGCCTTCGCGGCACGGCGTGCACTTGCCGCAGCTCTCGTGACGGAAGAACTCGATCATGCGGGACGCGGCCCACACCATGTCGACGCTCTCGTCCATGACGATGAACGACGCCGAGCCGAGCATCGAGCCCGCGGCCTTGATGCCGTCGTAGTCGAGGACGGCGTCGAGCTTGTCGCCCGGGATGATCGGCGCGCTCACGCCGGCGGGCAGCACGCCCTTGACCTTCTTGCCGCTGATGGTGCCGCCGCCGAGATCGTCGATGAGCTGGCGCAGCGTGATCTTGCCGAGCGGGACTTCGTAGTTGCCGGGGCGCTTCACGTGGCCCGACAGGCAGAAGATCTTCGGGCCGGTGTTGTTCGGCGGGTTGCCGATGGCCTGGTAGGCGTCGACGCCCTTCTCGAAGATGAACGGCACGTTCGCGAGCGTCTCGACGTTGTTGACGACGGTGGGCCGCGCGTAGAGGCCGGCGACCGCGGGGAACGGCGGCCGCGAGCGCGGCATCGGCCGGTTGCCCTCGAGCGACTCGATGAGCGCAGTCTCTTCGCCGCAGATGTACGCGCCAGCCCCGAGGAACACGATGACCTCGAGGTGGAACGGGCTGCCGTCCGCCTTTTTGAGGCTCGAGGCTCCAAGGAGTCCCGCTGCCTTCGCTTCCTTGATCGCAGCCTCGAGACGAGCTCCTGCGACCGTGTACTCGCCGCGGATGTAGATGAACGCGAGCTCGCACCCGATCGCATAGCTGCCGATCGCGATGCCCTCGAGCAGCAAGTGCGGCTCGATCTCCATGAGGTCGCGGTCCTTGAACGTGCCCGGCTCGCTCTCGTCCGCGTTGACGACGAGGTACTTCGGCCCCGGCATCTTCGGCACGAAGCTCCACTTGAGGCCCGTGGGGAAGCCGGCGCCGCCGCGGCCCTTCAGGCCCGCGTCCTTCACGTTCGTCGTGACGGCGTCGGGCACCATCGCGAGCGCTTTCTTCAGGCCGACATAGCCGCCGCGCGCCTCGTACTCCTTGAGCGTCACGCCGGTCGTGCGACCGGGGTTCGGCAGGAGAATGGGCGTGTAGCCGATGGACTTGAGCAGGTCGCTCATCGCGCTCCTCCCTTCGACGACGCGACCGAGGCGGCAGCGCGCGCCTTGAGATCCGCGGCGAGCCTCGCGACGTCCGCGTCGGTCTTGATGTTCTCGAGGTAGTCGTCGCCCACACGGCACATCGGCGCGCGGTGGCACGAGCCGTAGCACTCGACGGTCGTGTGCAGCTCGATCTTGTGGTCCGCGGTGTGGCCGTGCGCCTTGTACGCGGGCCCTTCCATGGTCACGTCGAGCGCGGCCGCGAGCTTCTTGGCCATCTCCTCGGCGCCCACGAGCGCGCAGGGCAGCTGCACGCAGGTCTCGACGCGCACCGGCGCGACCTTCTCCGTGAACAACATCGCGTAGAACGTCGCCAGCTCGACCGCGTGACTGTGCGGCAGGTCGACGAGGTCGGCGACCTCACCGAGCGTCTCGTTCGACAGCCACCCCTTCTCCTTTTGCGCGAGCTTCAGCGCCGTGAGGAGCGCGGTCTTTCGGTGCGGGACGCGGGCGACCTCGTCCTTGATGGCCTGCTTGGTGACGTCGGAGAGCATGAAATGTGGATGCGGCAATCGCGCAGAAATGACAAGCCCCATCCATGCGCCTCGACGTCTGGTCCGACATCGCCTGCCCCTGGTGCCTGCTCGGCAAGCGCCGCCTCGAGAAGGCGCTCGAGGGAATGGGCCCGCGCGGCAAGGACGTCGAGATTCACTGGCGCGCGTTCGAGCTGCAGCCCGCGCTGCCGACGGAGGGCGCGCCGCGCTCGTTCCTCGAGGCGAAGCTGGGCGGCCCCGAGAAGCTCCAGAAGGCGCAGGCGCACATCGCTGGTCTCGGCAAGCTCGTGGGCATCGACTACGCCTTCGAGAAGCAGGAGCGGGTCTCGAACACCCGCCTCGCCCACCGTGCCATCGCGCTCGGCGGCGCGCTCCCTGCCGAGGCTGCGGCGGCGCAGACGCGGACCGCGCTCGTCGAGGCGTTCTTTCGCGCGCACTTCGAAGAGGGCAAGGACATCTCGCCGCTCGCCACCGTGCTCGACGTCGCGGCGCGCGTGGGCGTCGATCGCGCGTGGCTCGAGCGCGAGCTCAAGGGCGACGGCGGCCTCCAGGAGGTGCTCGAGGACGAGACCATGGCGGGCGAGCTCGGCATCGGCGGCGTCCCCTGCTTCGTCGCGAACATGAAGGTGGCCGTGAGCGGCGCCCAGGACGTCGAGACCTTCCAGCAGTTCCTCGACGAGGCCATGCGCGGTTAGTCTCGTTCCATGCTCACGACCGCACTGCAGAAGAAGCTCGGGCTCAAGCACCCATTGGTCGCCGCGCCCATGTTCCTCATCTCGAACAAGGAGATGATCGTCGCGTGCGCGGAGGCCGGCATTCTCGGATGCATGCCGTCGCTGAACGCACGCACCGAGGAGAAGCTGCGCGCGGATCTCGAGTTCATCCGCAAACACACGGATCGCCCGTTCGGGATCAACATCACGATCGGGCTCACCGCTCCCGAGCGCGTCGAGGCCGACATGGCGCTGTGCCTCGAGTTCGAGGTCCCCGTGATCCTCACGAGCTACGGCAACCCGACCGCGCTCGTGAAGGCCGCGCACGCGAAGCAGCGCCTCGTCTTCCACGACGTGATCGGGCTCGCGCATGGTCGCAAGGCGGTCGCGGCAGGCGTGGATGCGATCATCGCGGTCGGGGCCGGGGCCGGCGGCCATGCGGGCCGGATCTCGCCGTACGTGTTGATCCCGTGGCTGCGCGAGGAGCTCAAGGTCCCGATCCTCGCGGCCGGCTGCATCTCGACGGGCCGCCAGGTCGTCGCGAGCCTCGCGCTCGGAGCCGAGCTCTGCTACCTCGGCACGCGCTTCATCGCGTCCACGGAGTGCGCCGCCTCGCCGGAGTACAAGGCTCGCGTGGTGAGCGCCGGCCCCGAGGACATCCTCTACACGGACGCCGTATCGGGGATCCACGCGAACTTCATCGCCGACTCGATCCCTGCCGGTACGAGCCCGGAGCGGTCGCACGAGGGCGCGAAGCGGTGGAAGGACATCTGGAGCGCGGGGCAGGGCGTGGGCCTCATCGAGTCGGTGAAGCCGATCGGGGCCATCGTCGAGGACCTCGCGCGCGAGGCGCACGATACGCTCGCCGGCCTCGCCTGACTCGAGCCCCCAGTCGCCGCGCTCGGCCTCGTGGGCTCGCGCTGGCGCCGCCGCTCCGTCGCCTGGCTTGGCTAGCGAGTCGCTGGCGGGGCCATCGGCGCCGGCTGCGGGGGCGTCGTCGTCGGCGCCGGCTGCGGGGGCGTCGTCGTCGGCCGCGGCTGCGCCTTCGCGCGAGCCCACACCTCGACGCTCGCGCGTCCGCCACCGGGCAAGTTCTGGTACGCAAAGTCGACCGTCTTGATCTTGCGGAGCGCGCCCGGGATGTCGATGGGCCGCGTGCGCGTGCCCTCCTTGAACGCGATGGCGCCCTTCATCTCGAAGCGCTCGCCGTTGCCGAGCGTGATCACCACGTCGGTCAGCTCGACGTCGCTACCCGCGACGACGAACATGACCTCGCTGTAGGGGCCCTTGTTGCCGACGGTCAGCCGGTCGTGATCGCGCCAGCCATCCGCGGTCGTCTTGCCGAGGTACGTCCAGCCCTTGTTCTCCCACGTGATCTTCGGGATCGCAGCGGGCGCGGGCTTGCCCACGTCACGGGCGTACACCTCGACGTGCGCCTTGCCGCCGCCGGGGAGGTTCGCGTACGTCATCAGGATCTTCGCGATCTTGCGATCCTTGCCCGGCAGGTCGATCACGCGGGAGCGCTGACCCTCGCGGAACATGTGCGCCACCTTGGGCGACCACGTCTGGCCGTCGCCGAACTGCAGCGTCAGGTCCTTCAGATCGAGATCCGAGTCCGTCACGACGAGCGTCAGCTGGTCGAACTTGCCGGTGCCGCGCACGCGGATCGTGTCCTGATCGACGCCGCCATTGACGGTCTTCTCGCCGAGCTTCATCCAGCCCTTCGACTCGAAGTGATAGGGCGCAGGCGGCGCCGGGGGGACCGGCTCGGAGTGCGGCGGCACCACGCCGGTGTTGCTTGGCGGGGGCCTTCGGTTGGCGAATGCAGGTGTGGCCGGGGCGACTGCCGCGACCATGCTGAGGGCTACGATCCAACGATGGAGCATGTGGCCGAGACGATCGCTCATCGGCGAACATTCACCCGTGCGACGAGCGTGAGAACCGCGCGAGGCATCCTGCCCCGCGAGATCGGGTCCCGGCTGGTGACAGGTCATTACAAGCGCGCGCAGACGGTGCGTATGCCGGTGCGTCCGTGCGGGCTCGCCACGCACCGCGCTCGTCACCCCGGCCAGCGGCCCCTCCAACGCGGGCCACGGCTGGCGCGGTGACTGCACCAGGGCGCGGCACCTATGCGCAACCTCAAGTCACTGTTCGTCGCGGGCGCGAGCTCGCTCCTGATCGCGGGTCTCGCGCTCGCTGCGCCCACCGCCCCGGCGCCCGTCGGGATGCCCGCCGCGATGCCCACCGCGGTGGTCGCGTCGGCGCCCATGAAGGCTCCGCCCAAGGCGACCAAGGACATGCAAGCCGTGCTCGACGCGCTGGGCGCGCTGAACGGCAAGGCAATCGACACGCTGCCTGCAACGGCGGCGCGCACCCAGCCGTCGCCTGCTGACGCGGTGAAGGCCGTGCTCCTGAAGAAGCTCGGCAAGGAGCCGATGCCTCAGGCCGTGGCGGCGGTCGAGGATCGCGAGATCCAGAGCGCGGGCAAGGAGAAGATCAAGATCCGCATCTACACGCCGGCCGGCAAGGGTCCGTTCCCCGTCATCGTGTACTTCCACGGCGGCGGCTGGGTCATCGCCGACCTCGACACCTACGACTCGTCGCCGCGCGCGCTCGCGAACGGTGCGGGCGCGATCGTCGTCTCGTGCGACTACCGCAAGGCCCCGGAGAACAAGTTCCCCGCCGCGCACGACGATGCGTTTGCAGCGTACCAGTGGGTGCTCGCGAATGCGGCGTCGTTCAACGGCAACGTCGCGAAGGTCGCCGTCGCGGGCGAGAGCGCCGGTGGCAATCTCGCCATCAACGTCGCGATCAAGGCGCGCGACTCGAAGGTCCAGCTCCCCGCGTACGAGCTGCTCGTATATCCGGTCGCGGGCACGGATATGACCACACCGAGCTACGTGACCAACGAGTTCGCGAAGCCGCTCAACAAGTCGATGATGGAGTGGTTCGTGAAGCAGACGCTCGCGACGCCGGCGCAGGCGCTGGACCCGCGCATCGACCTCGTTCACCGGACCGACCTGAAGGGGCTCCCGCCGACGATGGTGGTCACGGCCGAGATCGATCCGTTGCGCTCGGAGGGTCAGGCCCTCGCCAAGGCGCTGAAGGCGCAGGGCGTGAAGACCACGGCGATCGACTTCACGGGCGTGACGCACGAGTTCTTCGGCATGGGCGCGGCCGTGGCCAAGGCGAAGGACGCCGAGAAGCAGGCGAGCGCCGCGCTGAAGGCCGCGTTCAAGGCCGTCAAGGTGCCCAAGGCGACGATGCCCGCGACCATGGCGCCCACACCGGCGATGGCGCCCGCAACCACGAGGTAATCCAGGCGTGATCGGCGGGATCTAGGCGCTCATCCCGATTGCGCGGCGCACCCGCGCGAGCACCTGGCTCGCCGTGTGGCGGGCCTTGATGGCTCCCGCCGCGAGCAGCGCGTCGATCGCGGCGGGGTCGGCCATCAGCGCGTCGTAGCGCGCGCGCGGCGCGGCGACGACGGCCTCGATCCGTTCGTACAGCGCCGCCTTCGCCTCGCCCCAGCCGATGCCGCTGCGATAGCGCTCCGCGAGCGCGCGCTGCTCCTCCGGCGACGCGACGGCCTTGTAGATCTGGAAGATGACCGAGGTGTCCGGATCCTTGGGCGCCTCGGGCGGCGTCGAGTCCGTGACGATCCGGTTCACGACCTTCTTGAGCTGCTTGCTCGGCGCGAACAGCGGGATCGTGTTGTCGTAGCTCTTGCTCATCTTGCGGCCGTCGAGCCCGGGCACGATCGCGCTCGCGTCGTCGAGCTTGGCGCGGGGCAGGCGCAGCACCTCGCTGCCGCACACGTGGTTGATCCGCTGCGCGATGTCGCGCGCGATCTCGATGTGCTGCACCTGATCTTTGCCGACGGGTACCCAGTCCACATCGAACGCGAGGATGTCCGCGGCCATCAGCACCGGGTAGCCGTAGAGCCCCATGCTCACGCCCGCATCCGGGTCCGCGTCGCCCGCGGCCTCGCGCTGGTCGACGATCGCCTTGTACGCGTGCGCCTTGTTCATCCAGCCCTTGGACGTGAAGCACGCGAGCACCCACGCGAGCTCGAAGATCTCGGGGATGTCGGACTGGCGGTAGAAGATCGTCCGCTCGGGATCGAGCCCCATCGCGAGCCACGTCGCCGCGACCTCCCGCGTGAGCTGCCGCATCTCCGCGGCGCTATGCACCGTCGTGAGCGCGTGATAATCGGCGATGAAGTACATCGCGGTGAGCCCCTGATCGGCGAGCTTGAGGGCGGGCAGGATTGCCCCGAACAAGTTGCCCACATGCGGCAACCCTGTGGGCTTGATCCCCGTCAGTACGCGTTCGGGCACGTCTGGTCGTACACCAAAACGTGTAAGCTTTCGACATGGGGGAGGCCGACGACATTGTGTCGGAGGTAACGGGTTCGAGTGCGACGGTCCGCGAAGGTGCGGGCGCGTCTCGCCGCGCGCGTGCCGACATCCTGCTCCCCGAGGGCACGCCGCTCGGGCGCTACATCGTGCAGGGCGTGCTCGGCCGCGGCGGCATGGGCGTGGTGTACGCGGCGTTCGATCCCGAGCTCGGCCGGAAGGTCGCGGTCAAGCTGCTGCAGGCGCGAGGGCTCGGGTCGGCGCGCGGGCCGTCGGATCCGCGCGGCTCGACGACCGGCGATCAGGCGTGGCTCGTGCGCGAGGCCCAGGCGCTGGCGCGGCTCGCGCATCCGAACGTGGTCGCCGTTCACGACGTCGGGACGCTGACGGGCGATCGGGTGTTCGTCGCGATGGAGCACGTCGAAGGCGACACGCTGCGGGCGTGGCTCCGCGGCGGGAACCGGACCTGGCGCGAGATCGTCGCGGCCCTGCGCGGGGCCGGCGCGGGGCTCGCGGCGGCTCACGCGGCAGGACTCGTGCACCGCGACGTGAAGCCCGACAACATGCTGGTGGGGCGCGACGGCCGCGTCCGCATGATGGACTTCGGCCTCGCGCGAGACGGCGTGACCGCCGCTGGCCCGAGCGCGGCTGGCAGTCCCGCGACCGACGAGACCCCGCCACCCCGCACCTCCGACCACGCCATCGACACCCGCACCCCGCTGCCGTCGAACCTCACCGTCGCGGGCGAGGTGCTCGGGACACCCGCGTACATGGCGCCAGAGGTGCACGAAGGGCAACCCGCCGATGCGCGCGCCGACCAGTTCGCGTTCGGTGTCACGCTGTACGAGGCCCTCTACGACCAGCGGCCCTACACCAAGTCGCAGCTGCAGTGGCCGCGGGCCGAGCCGCCGGTCGCGACAGCCCCGCCCGCGGGCGCCGTGCCCCAGAGCATCCAGCGGGTCGCGATGCGCGCGATCGCGGCAGATCCCGACGCGCGCTACGCCTCGATGGACGAGCTGCTCGACGACCTCGTCGTGGGAATGTCTCGCTCGCGGGCACGGACTGCGCTGCTCGTGGTCGCGGGCGCCGTGGTGCTGGCGGGCACGGCCATCACGGTCAGCGTCGTGCGCGGGCAGCGGCCCGGCGTCGCGGCGCCCTGCGCGGGCGTCGAGCAGCGGCTCCAGGGTGTGTGGGACGAGACCATCAAGCGCTCCGTATTGCTCGCGTTCACCGACTCGCACCGCGCGTACGCCGCGGCCACCTACGCCGGCCTCGCGCGCGCGCTCGATGGCTACGCGGGCGAGTGGACCGCGGTCGCCACCGAGAGTTGCCGCGCCACGCGCGTGCGGCGCGATCAGACCGAGGCGGTGCTCTCGCTGCGCCAGGCCTGCCTCGATCAGCGGCTCGAGGAGCTGCGTGCGCTGACGGGCATGCTCGCCAAAGCCGACGGGGCGCTGGTCGACAAGGCCGACCAGGCGGCGTGGAAGCTCGATCCCGTGATCCGCTGCTCGAACGTGACCGCGCTGACGGCGCCGGGGCAGCCCTCCGCGGATGCCACGCCCCTGCTCGCGCCCATCGCGCGCCAGCTCGCACAGGGACGCGCCGAGCTCGCCGTCGGGAAGTTCGACGCCGCGCTCGTGGCCGCGAGGGCCGCGGCGGCGGCGGCGGTGGCCGTCGGGTTCGACCCCGTCACGGCCGAGGCCCAGCTCCTGATCGGCGAGGTGCTCGCGCAGTCGGGCAAGCCGGCCGAGGCCCGCGATGCGTTGCAGGAGGCCACGTTCACCGCCGTGCGCGGCAAGCGTGACGATGTCGCGGCAGAGGCTGCGCTGTTCGCCGCGCGCGTCTCCGCGGAGGGCCTCGGCGACGCGCACGAGTCCGCGATCTGGCTCGGGCTCGGCTCGGCGGCGCTCGCGCGCATGGGCGGTGATCGCGCGCTCGAGCTCACGCGCCTCGAGTCCGAGGGCATCGTGGCCGCCGCGCGGGGAGATCTGCGCGCCGCGGTCGATGCGCACCAGCGCGGGCTCGTCGCCGCCGAGGAGCTACTGGGTCACGACGATCCGGCGCTGTGGCATCCGGTGCAGACGCTCGCGGCCACGCTCGCGAAGAGTGGCTCGTACGCCGCCGCGACGCCTTATTACGAGCGTGCGCTGACGCTGCGCGAGGCCGCGGTCGGGCCCGCGCATCCAGATGTCGCGCTGGTGCTGACGAGCCTCGGGGCCTGTTACGACCACGCGGGCCAGCCGGTGCGAGCGCGGACGAGCCTCGAGCGTGCGCTCTCGATCCGCGAGCGTGCGTTCGGCAAGACCAGCCCCAGGCTCATCGCGACGCTGAACAACATGGCCGATCTGCTGCGCGAGCAGGGCGATCTCGGGGCCGCGCTCGCGGCGATCCAGCGCGCGAAGGCCATCGCGGCGACCGTGCCGGGAACCTCGCATCCGCTCTATCACACGGTGTGCACCACGCTCGGTCAAGTGCTGTCCGCCTCGGGCAAGGAGGCCGACGCGCGCCTGGAGCTCGATGCTGCGATCGCGCTCGAGGAGCTGGCGAACTCTCCCGTGTTGCCCACGACGCTGACGGCGCGTGCCGCCATCGAGCTCGGCGCGCACGCGTGGATCGTCGCCGCGGGCTTCGACGAGCGCGCGATCGCGGCGTTCGAGGCGGCGGGCGGCGCATCGAACCCCGAGCTGTGGCGACCGCTCGCCGATCTCGCGGTGGCGCGCCGCGAGCTCGGCCGCACGGTAGACGCGCGCGCGCTCGTGGACCGGGCCATCCACATCGGCGAGGGCGCGCGGCTCGCGGATGCGGATCTCGCGGGCCTGCACGCGCTGGCCGACGGGCTCCCGCCCACCGTCGCCGCGCCGTAGTACCGTCCGCGCATGAAGCCGACCTGCTGGGTCGTTGCGGCTGTCGCACTCGGAACGCTCGCGGTTCCGACCGTCGCTGTCGCGGACGAACCAAAGATCACCTACGAGACGTTCACGCTCAAAAACGGCCTCCACGTCTTCGTCATCGAGGACCACAAGGCCCCGATCGTGAACGAGGTCCTGTGGTTCAACGTCGGCAGCAAGGACGAGCAGCCGAAGCGCACGGGCTTCGCGCACCTGTTCGAGCACCTGATGTTCAAGGGCTCCGCGCACATCGCGGACGGCCAGATGGACAAGCTCCTCGAGGAGGCGGGCGGCTGGTCGAACGCGTTCACGTCGAGCGACATGACCGTGTATCAGAACGTCGCTGCCTCGAACTTCCTCGAGGCCGTGCTGTGGGGCGAGGGCGACCGCGTCGCCGGCCTCATCGATACGTTCGATCAGGCGAAGCTCGATAACCAGCGCGACGTGGTGCTGAACGAGCGCCGCCAGAGCTACGAGAACCGGCCCTACGGCATGTCCGAGCTGCTGATCCTCGACGCGCTCTGGCCCGCCAACTTCGGCTACCACTGGTCGACGATCGGCTACGTGCCCGACCTGAAGGCCGCCGCCGTGCCCGACGTGGCCGCGTTCTTCAAGACGTACTACGTGCCGAACAACGCGACGCTCGTGCTCGCGGGCGACGTCACGCTCGCGCAGGCCAGGCCGCTCGTCGAGAAGTACCTCGGCTTCATCCCCGCCGCGGCCACGCCCGCGCGGCCGAAGTACGCGCCGCCGCCGCCGCTCACGAAGGAGGTGGTGCTCACCGCGACGGACGACGTGCAGGTCCCCAAGGTGTTCCTGACGTGGCGCGCGCCTGCGAAGTACAGCGCGGACGAGGCCGCGCTCGATCTCGCGACGATGGTGCTCGCGGGTGGCAAGTCGAGCCGGCTCTACAAGCGGCTCGTGTACGACGACAAGATCGCGCAGGACGCGGAGGGTGGCGAATCGGGCGAGATGCTCGCGGGCACCGTCCAGCTCGAGGTCACGGCGAAACCGGGGACCGACCCGGCGGCGCTCGTGAAGGCCGTCAACGAGGAGGTCGCGAAGCTCGCGGCGACGGGGCCCACGGCCGAGGAGGTCGAGCGGGTGCAGGCGTCCCACGAGTCGGGGTTCCTGTATGGCCTCGAGTCGACGCTGCAGAAGGCGATCACGCTCGCGGGGTATGACGTGCAGGCGAAGGACCCGGCGTACTTCGCGAAGGATCTCGCGCGCTATCGCGCGGTCACGGCGGCGCAGATCAAGGCTGCGGCGGCGACGTATCTGAAGCCCACGTCGCGCGTCACGCTGACGATCAAGCCCGGCAAGAAGCAGAAGGAGACGAAGTGATGCGCGCGTTCACGATGACAGCCCTCGCGCTGTCGACGACCCTCCTCGGCTCCGGCGTGGCGACCGCGCGCAAGGTCACGCTCCCGCCGCCGCCCCCGAAGCCGGTCGTGAACCCGGCGTTCGCGACGTCCACCGTCGCCGACTGGAACGTCGTGCCGCCCGCGACGACCGAGCCGACGTTCAAGCCGCCGGTCGCGAAGCGCCTGAAGCTGAAGAACGGCATCGCCGTGCTCGTGATCGAGAACCACGCGCTGCCGATCGTCTCGATGAACCTTGTCGTCGCGGGCGCCGGCTCGTCGCGCGATCCCGCGGGCAAAGGTGGGCTCGCAGTGCTCGCTGCCGACATGCTCGACGAGGGCGCGGGTGGCCTGACGTCGCTCGCCATCGCGAACGAGACCGACCGGCTCGGCGCGGGCATCGTGGTCGGGGCGAACGTCGACACGGCGTCGATGTCGATCCAGACGCTGGCGAAGACGCTCGACCAGACCGTCGAGCTCGCGACGAAGATCGTCACCCAGCCGACGTTCGATCCGAAGGAGCTCGCGCGCGTGCAGGGCGACGTCGCGACCGAGCTCGAGCTCCGCCGCGACCGGCCGCGCGAGGTCGCGCAGCTGATGCTCGACGCGGCGCTGTACGGGGCCACCACTCCGTATGGCCACCCGAGCGGCGGCACCCGCGACGAGATGAAGGCGCTCACGCTCGCCGACGTGACTGCGTTCTACACGCAGCACTGGACGCCGGCGGCGATGACGCTCGTCGTGGTCGGGGACGTGAGCACGGCCGCGCTGAAGGCCAAGCTCGACGCGACGCTCGGGGCGTGGAAGCCCGAGGGCGGGGTGGCGCCGAGCCGCCTCGTCGTGAAGCCGGCGAAGCCCGGCAAGCGGCTCCTGCTCGTCGATCGCAGCGGTGCAGCGCAGTCCGACGTGCGGATCGGTCTCCTCGGGATGCCGCGCAAGGACCGCCGCTACTTCCAGCTCGAGGTGCTCGCGACTGCGCTCGGTGGCAGCTTCACGAGCCGGCTGAACCACCGGCTGCGCGAGGAGCTGGGGATCACGTACGGCATCGGCTCGGCGGCGCGCTATCGCGTGGCGTCGTCCGCCTTTCAGATCAACACCGCCATCGTGACGGCGGAGACCGCGCACGGGCTCGCCGAGATCTTCCAGATCGTGGACGGACTCGCGACCGCGGCCATCCCGCCCGCCGAGCTGACGAAGGCGAAGGAGAACAATATCCGCGCGCTGCCGGCCATGTTCGAGACGAACGCGTCGACGGCCGGGACGATCGCCGAGCTCGCCGTGGCGGGCCTGCCCGACAACTTCTACGCGACCTATGCGAGCAACGTCCGCAAGGTGACGGCCGCCGATGTGAAGGCGCTCGCGAAGACGATGATTCCGTCCGGGCGGATGCAGATCTCGATCGTCGGCGACATGTCGGTGGTGCGACCGGAGCTCGAGAAGCTGAAGCTCGGAGCCGTGCAGATGCACGATCTGTACGGCGTCCCGATCAAATAACGCGGCGTCGCGAGCGCCGTCTGGTACCGTGGAGGAAGCGCGTGAAGACCATCGGTATAGACCTCTGGGACGGTCAGGCGCGCGCGGCGCCGAACGTCGCGACGATGATGCGCCCCGCGCAGCGGCCGCACGTGCTCGCGGTGGATGCGCGGGCGCTGTTCCTGACGGCCTATCCGAAGCTCGTCGGCGTGTGCCGAGCAGTCCAGGAGCCCGGGCTGGCCGTGATCGCGGTCGACGAGCGCACCGGTCGCCCCGCCGGGATCGTGACGCTCCGCGCGCGCATCGGTCGCCCCGTCGCAGCGGTCGTCGGGCGCCACGACCGCTGCGATCTGTACCTGGCGGGTCACGAGGAGCTGGCACTCCGGCAACTCGCCGTCGTGATGGCCCCGGTCGCGAGCTTCACGCCGGGCACCTCCGTCGCGTATCGCGTGATGGATCTGCGCACCGGTGGCGGCATGGCCGACGAGAGTGGACGGGCGCTGCGGGGCTTGCGCGCCGAGGGTCCGAGCGTGCTGCGGTGCGGCGGCTACCTGATGTACATGCTGCCGCTCGGCGATCCGACCGACTGGCCGGAGCGCGCCGACGATGCGTGGGCGATGCTGCCGGAGCGAGTGTACTTCGACGAGCTCGACCATGCCGCGGGTGGCTCGGTGCGAGATCTGCGCGTGCAGGCGGGGCAGGTACGGCAGGCCTCGCAGGCTCCGAACCTCCGCGCGACCCAGAGCGTCGTGTTCCGCGTGCAGGGGCCTCGGGACACGGGGATGGCGCTCGTGGGGGCGCGCGGCGAGGACCTCGCGGGCCAGCTCGAGATCATCGGGACCCACCGGCGCGTCACGCTCGATGTCGACCAGACGGCGCTGCGCGATGGCATCCTGATCGGGCGCTACGAGCGCTGCGACGGCGGCGCGGCGATCGACGATCCGTCGCTGTCGCGCGTGCACGCGCTGCTCGTCCACGCCGACGACCGGCTCCTGATGGTCGACACCGCGAGCTTCAACGGGACGCGCGTCTCCGGCGGCGAGCCGATGCGCCTGGTCGAGCTCGACCGGGACCTGGAGCTCGCCCTGGGCAAGGGCACGCGGATCCGCTGGCGCTGGACGGCCGGCTGAGCTGAAACGCGCTACCGTTCGGTAGCGGCATGATCGCGATCCTGCTCGTCGAGGCGAGCGCCACCGCGCGTGGCGAGATGGCCGGTGCGCTCGAACGCGCCGGGTACCGGGTCAACGCGTGCGAGTCGCTCGGCGAGGCCCGGACCACCCTGCGGACGCAACCGATCGGGCTGGCCATGATCGGCCTCGCGCTCGGCGACGGCGATGGGGTCACGCTGCTCGAGCAGATCCGCCACGACCAGCTCCTCGGCGCGATGCCGGTCATCCTGCTCGCCAGCTTCGACGAGGTCTCGACGCGGGTCGCGGGGCTGGGGATGGCGGCTGCCAACTGCCTGCCGAGGCCGGCCGATCCCACGCTGATGCTCGCGCGCGTGCGCGACCTGGTCGGCGCGGCCGCGTCGCCGCGCGAGGTGGGCGGCACCGCCTTTGCGACGAGGCGCGTGCTCGCGGCCGATGACGACGCGGATTACCTGGCGCTGCTCGCGGTCGGGATGCGCAAGCGCGGCTACGAGGTGGTCACCGTACCGTCGTGCGAGGAGGCCATCGCGCGGGTCGCGACCGAGCGGTTCGACATGATCCTCCTCGATCGGCAGATGGACGGGCTCGACGGCTTGAGTGCGTGCAAGCTCCTCAAGACCAACCCCGAGACGCGCAACATCCCGCTGATGATCATGACGGCAGCGGAGGGCCGGGAGGCCGTGATCGAAGGGCTCGGCGCGGGTGCCGACGACTTCGTGGCGAAGAAGAGCGGGCTCGACGTGCTCGCCGCACGCGTCCAGGTGCAGCTGCGGCGCAAGCAGGGCGAGGACGAGCAGCGGCGCACGCGCGATCAGCTCCTCCGGAGCGAGCTCTCGGCCTCGGAGGCGCGCGCCGCGGCCGAGGTCGCGGGGGCGCGGGCGCGACTCGCCGACGATCTCGCGCAGACGAACCGCGAGCTGGCCCAGACCAATCGCGAGCTGGAGACCTTCAGCTATTCCGTATCTCACGACCTGCGCGCTCCGCTGCGCACGATCAGCGCGTTCACGCACGCGCTCGCCGAGGACCTCCAGGGCCACCTCGGTGATGTGGCGCGCGACCATCTCCGTCGCGTGCTGGCGGCGTCCGCGCGGATGTCCGACCTGATCGATGCGCTGCTCGAGCTCGCGCGCATTCATCAGGTTCCGGTCGGCCGGTACCGGGTCGACCTCTCGACGCTGGCGGCGGCGACACTCGAGGAGCTGCAGCGGCGCGATGAAGACCGCGTGGTGGAGGTCGTCATCGCGCCCGAGCTCGTGGTGTCTGCCGACGGACGCCTGGTGCGCGTGCTGCTCGACAACCTGCTCGGGAACGCCTGGAAGTTCACCGCGCGCACCGCGGGGGCGCGCATCGAGCTGGGGGTCGAGGAGGAGTCCGGCGAGCCGGTGTACTTCGTGCGCGACAATGGCGCCGGGTTCGCGATGGAGCACGCGGAGCTGCTGTTCACGCCGTTCCATCGGCTCCACTCCGAGGCCGAGTACAAGGGCACCGGGATCGGGCTCGCGACCGTGAGGCGCATCGTGGAGCGCCATGGTGGCCGGATCTGGGCCCGGGGCGCCGTCGGCGCCGGCGCGACGGTCTCGTTCACGATTCCGCCGGAGCGGCGGGTGGACTAGGATCGGCCCGGTGATGGATTCGGGGCGGACACTGCGACTCCTCGTGGCAGAGGACTCCGAAGACGATTACGCGCTCCTGCTCCGCGAGCTGGTGAAGGGCGGCTTCGACCTGACGCCGCGACGGGTGGCCACGCCACTGGCGTTCTCCGAGGCGCTCGACGAGTCATGGGACCTCATCGTCTCCGACTGGATGATGCCGGGGTTCGGGGGCCACCGCGTGCTCGAGGCGCTCGAGGAGCGGCGCGTGCAGACGCCGTGCATCGTCATCTCGGGCACTCCGGGCGAGGAGCCGGCGGTGAAGGCGCT
The DNA here is from genome assembly GCA_043716635.1 of Deltaproteobacteria bacterium. Taxonomy (GTDB): domain Bacteria; phylum Myxococcota_A; class Polyangia; order Haliangiales; family Haliangiaceae; genus JABFXX01. The sequence continues at coordinate 15,762 of JAYSYE010000626.1, forward strand.
GCTCGCGGGCGCGCTCGACTTCCTCTCGAAGGACAAGCCGCACCGTTTCGTGCCCGCGATCGATCGCGTCCTGCGCGAGACGGCCACGCGCCAGGCGCGGCTCCAGGCGGAGCGCGAGCTGCTGCTGAGCCAGGAGCGGTACAGCCAGGCCACCGAGGCGAGCCGGCTGAAGAGCCAGTTCGTCGCGAACATGTCGCACGAGCTCCGCACGCCACTGAACGCGATCATCGGGTTCGCGGAGCTGCTCCACGACGGCGTCGTCGAGCCGACCTCACCGGAGCACCACGAGTTCATCGGCGACATTCTGTCGAGCGGCCGGCACCTGCTGCAGCTCATCAACGACGTGCTCGATCTCGCGAAGGTCGAGGCCGGCAAGCTCGAGTTCCGGCCCGAGCCCGTCGATCTCGCCGCACTGCTCGCGGAGGTGACGGCGACGCTCCGGTCGGTCGCGGCGGAGAAGGGCGCCTCCCTCCAGGTCGAGGTCGACCCGACGCTGACGGGGATCGTGGCCGACCCGCAGCGCCTCAAGCAGGTCGCGTACAACTACCTGTCCAACGCGTTGAAGTTCTCGCCCACCGGCGCACGCGTGATCGCCCGGATGATGCCCGACGGACCCGATCGATTTCGATTCGAGGTCGTGGACTCCGGGGTCGGGATTGCCGCGGAGAAGCTCTCGCGCCTCTTCGTCGAGTTCGAGCAACTCGAGGCCGGCACGTCGAAGCGTCATCAAGGTACCGGTCTCGGCCTTGCCCTCACGCGCCGGCTCGTCGAGGCGCAGGGCGGGACGGTCGGGGTCAGCAGCGTGCCTGGTGCGGGCAGCGTGTTTCACGCCGTGCTGCCGCGCCGAGCCGGAGCGATCTCGTGAGCGCAGCGCGGATCCTGATCGTCGACGACAACGCGACCAACCTGAAGCTCGTCGCGTACCTCGTGCGCGCGAAGGGCTACGAGGTCGACACGGCGCTCGATGCCGCCTCCGCGCTCGCGAAGATCGCCGCCGCCCGTCCGGATCTCATCCTGATGGACGTCCAGCTCCCCGGCGTGGACGGCCTCGAGCTCACGCGCCGCCTGAAGTCCGACCCCGCCACCCGCACGATCACGGTCATCGCGGTGACCGCGTACGCGATGAAGGGCGATCGCGACAAGGCCGCCGAAGCCGGCTGCGACGACTACGTCACGAAGCCGATCGACACGCGCGCGCTCCCCGAGACCATCGCCAAGCACCTCGCTTCACGATCACCGGTGTGAGCCGAGCTGGGCGGGATCGCACGCGGACCGATGTGACGCGCGCGTGGACGGCGTATGGTTCGAATCGAGATGGACGAGCGTTTCGACCGATTGCTCAAGCTCCCGGGTGACGGCATGAAGGGCCTCGCGGCGACAGCGTGGTCCGCGAACCTGGGCGACCTGGACCGCGACCGGGTGCTCCGCGCCGCGATCCAGGCGACGCGAGCGCTGATCCTCCCGGAGTGGAAGGCGCGGCGCCCGGACGACCTGCGGCCGCAGGCAGCGCTCGATGCCGCGGAGGCATGGCTCGGATCCAGGTCGCCCGAGGCGATCGCGGCGGCCAAGGCCGCTGGCAAGGACTGCACGGCTGCGCGCAACGAGACGTTCCGGGATGACCACCGGATCCCGGAGGCCGCCCGCGCGATTGCCTGGGCCGCGGTCAAGCCCACGGGGACCGATCTCTGGGATGCGCTGGTCGCGATCGAACAGGAGCTCCTGAACCGGATCGCGCTGCGCGCAGAGTACCAGCGCGCTCCCGAGCAGCGGCGCGCGCTGGTCGAGGCGCTACGCGCCGTGCTCGTACCCAAACCAGTCGCGGCTCCCCCGTCGACCGAGCCGGTGCCGTACTCGCCGCGCGGCTCGTTCGTGGCCGGGCAGCACCTCGTTCACGCCACGTTCGGAAAGCTCATCGTGATCACCGCCAGCGACAAGCAGGTCGAGCTCAAGCTCGAGGACGGCACGACAAAGCGCCTCGCGCACAACCTGAAATAGCGGAGCTGCGGAGCAGCGCGCTGGGCCTGCCAGGCAGCGCCCGAAACGACAAACCGCCCGGGCTCCGAGGAGCGCCGGGCGGTGACAGCCAGCCGAAGCGGGCTGCGTGACTACAGGAACAGGCTGGCGTACGGCGTGTTGTGCTTCTTCCGCAGATTCTTCATCAATTCTCCCTTTGCTGAGGCGCCAGCTAGGCCGGATCCACGAGTCGCGTAGCATCCCCACCACGGGGTGGTACGAACCTGCTGTGGGAGTGGATGACACGGACTACGACTTTGTCGTGATCGGCTCCGGATTCGGAGGCGCCGTGTCGGCGTGCCGGCTTGCCGAGAAGGGCTATCGAGTCGCCGTGATCGAGATGGGCAAGCGGTGGGCCCCGACGGACTTCCCGGCGACGAACTGGAGCTTGCGCCGCTGGTTCTGGCGTCCGGGTCTGCGGCTGTTCGGCTTCTACAACATGCGTCCGTTCAAGCACGTGATGGTGCTGTGCGGCAACGCGGTCGGCGGCGGCTCCGTCACGTACGCGAACACGATGCTGGTGCCGCCCGCGAGCGTGTGGGGCGAGGGCTCGTGGGCAGGAGTCGCCGACTGGCGCGCCGAGATGCCCGCGCACTACGCGACCGCGAAGCGAATGCTCGGCGTCACCGAGAACCAGATCCTCGGCGACGCCGATCACATGCTGAAGCGAATGGCCGAGCACCAGGGCTTCGGCGACTCCTTCTACAAGACCGATGTCGCCGTCTACTTCGGGGACGGCCCGGGTGTGACGAAGCCCGACCCGTTCTTCGGCGGCAAGGGTCCTGCGCGCACCGGATGTGTCGGCTGTGGCGGGTGCATGGTCGGCTGCCGGTTCGGCGCGAAGAACACGCTCGACCTCAATTACCTCCATCTCGCCGAGGGCGACGGCGCCGAGATCCTCGCCGAGACCCGCGTCACGGAGCTGCGCCCCGCGGCGGGCGCGACGGACGGAAGCGCGGGCTACGTCCTCGAGACGGAGTGCTCGACCGCGTGGTTCGCGAAGCGGCGCCGCACCATCACCGCGAAGCAGGTGGTGGTCTCCGCCTCCGCGCTCGGCTCGATGGACCTGTTGCTCCGCATGAAGCAGGCGGGTCACCTGCCAGCGCTGTCACCGCAGCTCGGCACGGGGGTGCGGACGAACTCGGAGTCGATCGTCGGCGTGCGGTTCCCGGCGGGCACCGACGCCTCGGGTGCGCCGGTGGACATGTCGAAGGGCATCGCGATCGGCTCGGGGATGCACGTCGACCAGTTCACGCACATCGAGGCCACGCGATATTCGCGCGGGTCCGACGTGCTCGGGCTCATGTCGACGCTGCTCGTGGCCGGCGGGGGCTGGCGCCGCATCCTCGCGTGGTTCGGCGCCATGCTTCGCCATCCCGTGCGCTTCGCGCGCGCCTCGTGGCCGTTCGGATTCGCTCGCACCACGCTGATCCTCCTCGTGATGCAGACGCTCGACTCGAGCCTCACGTTCCGGCTCGAGCGCCGCTGGTGGTGGCCCTTCACGCGGCGGCTGGCTTCCCACGGGCCCCGCATCCCGACGAACATCCCCCTGGCCAACCAGTTCGCCACGCGCGCCGCAGCCCAGTTCGGCGGGATTCCGATCGTCTCCACGACCGAGATCCTGTTCGACCTGCCGATGACCGCGCACTGCATCGGCGGCGCCGTGATGGGCGCCGACGCACAGCACGGCGTGATCGACGGCCAGCACCGCGCGTACGGCTACACCGGCCTGTATGTGATCGATGGCTCTTCGATCGGCGCGAATCTCGGCGTGAACCCCAGCTTCACGATCACGGCGCTCGCCGAGCGAGCCATGACATTCATTCCACGGGCGCGCTCCGTCGTCGCCACTCCGGGTGTCGGTGCGCTCGATTCCGATGCCACACGTCGCAGTGCGTCGCACAGTCCGTGACGCCGCTGCCGCGGCATCCGCGTCGATGAAGTTCTCCTATCCATGCGCGAACCCTCGCGGGTCTTGCGGTACCATTTCAGGGTGGTTCGCTCGCTCGTTGTACTGAGCGTCGTCGCCGGTGCGTGCTTCGCGCGCATCCCGATGGCGCGTGCGGACAGCGCAGAGCCACACGTGGAGCGGGGCGAGGCGCTGGCGCGCGACGGACGGTTGACGGACGCCATCGTGGAGTTCAAGCGCGCCGACGCCATCGAGCCGCGGGCCAAGCACGCCTGCCTGATCGCGCTCGCCTACATCCGCCGCGAGCTGTGGCCGCAGGCGGAGGTGTTCCTCGCGACCTGTCACGAGCGCGCGAAGCCGAGCGACCCGCTGCCCGACTGGGTGCCGCTCGCGGAAGAGCAGCTGGATCAGCGACTCGCGAGCGCGAGCGTCGCGCGCGTATCGATCCGCGTCGAGCCCGCTGCCGCGGCCGACGCCGCCACTATCGAGGTGTCGAGCTTCGCGCCCGACGAGCTCTTCAGGCCGCGCGCGATCCATCTGCCGCTCGGGAAGCACCTCATCACCGCGCGGTCGCCCGGTCGCGCCAGCGTCGAGCGCGCCGTCGAGATCACGGACGGAGCCCCGCGCGAGGTGGTGATCTCGTTCGATCGCCAGGAGGTCCACGTCACGACGCAGAATCGCAGCCACGTCCCGACGGTGGTCATCGCATCCGGGGGTGCGATCCTCGTCGGCGCGGTCGCCTACCACTTGCTCGCGTTCGAGCCCGTGCGCGATGATCTGGCCAGCGCGACTGACCCCGCGGTGTACGACGCGAGCTCGTCGAAGTTCGATTCGCGCCGCGCCGTGACGCTCGCGCTCTACGGGGTGGGCGCTGCCGTCGTGGTCACCGGCCTCGTGCTCCGATACACGGTCTACAAGAACGAGCGCCACGAGAGCCCGCGGCTGTCAGCCGGCCTCGCGGCGAGCGGCCGAGGCCTCACCGTCGGAGTGGAATGGTCGCGGTGATCACGACCGGAGACGGCGGCGTGGGGGAGCTGTACTGTCCGCGCTGCGAGGGCACGTTCGCGCAGGGACGGCTGTGCCCGCGGGATGGCGGACGGCTGATCCGGCTCGGCGGTCAGGTCGATCCCCTCATCGGCCGCTCGCTCGAGGGTCGCTTCACCATCATCGAGAAGCTCGGCGAGGGCGGGATGGGCGCCGTGTATCGCGCGCGCCAGCACTCGGTCGATCGCGAGGTCGCCGTGAAGGTCGTGCACGGCAGCCTCACGTCGGACCCCGAGGCGATCAAGCGCTTCCTGCGCGAGGCCAAGCTGACGAGCCGTCTCGCGCATCCGAACGCGGTCGGCGTGCTCGATTTCGGCCAGAGCGATGGCGTGTTCTATCTGGTCATGGAGCTCGTCGCGGGCATGACGCTCGACCGGGCGATCAAGGACGAGATCAAGCTGGGGGCACATCGGGTCGTGCGCATCGGCACGCAGGTGTGCGACGCGCTCGAGGCTGCGCATGCCCTGTCGATCGTCCACCGCGATCTGAAGCCGTCCAACATCATGCTGATGCCGGGCGGCCGGGACTTCGTGAAGGTCCTCGACTTCGGGCTCGCGAAGCTGCTCGAGGACGAGGAGAGCGGCGGCACCAGCGACTCGTCGATTCGCAACGGGAGCGTGCTGGGGACGCCGGGCTACATGCCGCCCGAGCGGATCACGACGGGCGCCACCGACCCGCGCGGGGACCTGTACTCGCTCGGATGCACGCTGTATCTCGCGGCTTCGGGGCGCATGCCGTTCCGCGCGCAATCGGTGGCGGTGACGAATGCGCTGCAATCGCACCAGCAGGCGCCGCCGGTCCCCGACGTGCCCGCCGCGCTCGCGGCGGTGATCGATCGCCTGATCGCGCGCGATCCGGACGCGCGCTATCAGACGGCAGGCGAGGCGCGGATCGCGCTCGAGCTCGCGGCCGAGGAGGCAGGCCTGCGGTCGAGCGCGGGCGTCGTGTACCCGCGCGCATCGACGGGCCCGGGTACTGGAGCGGGCCCGGGTACTGGAGCGGGCTCGGGTGTGGTGTCCGGGTCGGACCTGGGGCCGGGCCACGCGGCGCCGATCGCGGACGTCGGGAGTGCCCCGGTGCGCGCGGCAACCGCTCCGGCGCGCGCGGGTACACCGCCGCCCGAGCTGAAGGAGCTGCATCTGGCCATGCCCCCGGCGGTCTTCGGGTACGCGCGCGCGATGACCGCGAGCGCCGCGAGTGGCGAGGTTTATCTCGACCCGGACCACGACGCAGCAGGCCACGCCCGGCCATCGAGGGCCTCGCGCCGCGTCGCCGTAGCGCTCGCGCTCGTCGCGCTGGTCCTCGTGATCGGCATCGTCGCGGTGGTGCGCGGAGGGCGGGTCGCCGCGGCGCGATCCTCGGCTGCCGTCGTTCCCGCGTCGCAGCCGGCCGCCGGATCCGCCCATGCTGCGGCGGCCGCTCCGCGGATCGATCCGGCCGTGATTCCGCCGGCCGAGCCCACGACTCCAGCGCCCGTCGCCAGGCCGGGCACGCCCGCGGTCTCGAAGCGGCCGCCGGTCAAGCCCCCAGGCCACGCCGCAAAACCACCGCTGCCGACATCCGCCGCGCCGCCGAAGCCAGCCGGTGTCCCCACAGCGCCGAAGCCGCCGGCAGGGAAACTGCCATTCTGAGATGCCGCTCGCTCCCAGCTGCCCGTAATTCCCACGATTCTCCACGTGTAGGCGCCGCGCCCCGAGCGGACTTCGGCGCGCAAAACTGCGCGTCGAGACGGCACCGCACGGCGCCGGCTTCGTAAGTCCGCTCACCGTCGAAAGGATCCCTGTTCGCGAGCACGGCATCACACCTGCTAGGTACGAGATGCGATGACGGGTGCAGCGAGCCAATCCATCGTGGTGGAGCCCACGTTCGGTGGCGAGCTCTACTGCGCCCGGTGCGAGACCAGCTACGCGTCGGGCACGGCATGCCCCCGCGATGGCGCCCCGCTGTTGGCGCTCGTCGCCGCACCGGACCCGCTGGTCGGCCGCGAGCTCGACGGGCGCTTCACGATCCTCGAGAAGCTCGGGCAGGGCGGGATGGGCTGTGTCTACCGCGCCGCCCAGCACTCGGTGGATCGCGAGGTCGCCATCAAGGTCGTCCACGCGAACCTCGTGTCGGACCCGGCGGTCATCAAGCGCTTCCTGCGGGAGGCCAAGCTGGCCAGCCGGCTATCGCACCCCAACGCCGTGAGCGTGATGGACTTCGGCCAGACCGACGATGGCCTGTTCTACCTCGTGATGGAGCTCCTGGACGGCAAGACGCTCGATGCCGAGCTCGAGCATCACGGCACGTTCGACGCGCGGAAGCTCATCCGAGTGGGCATGGCCGTGTGCGATGCCCTCGAGGCCGCGCATGCGCTGTCCATCATCCATCGCGACCTGAAGCCCTCGAACATCATGATGCTCGACACGGCGCGCGACTTCGTGAAGGTCCTCGACTTCGGGCTCGCGAAATCCCTGGCGAACGAGACGATGTCCGAGATGACCGGCTCGGGCAACATGATCGGCACACCCGCGTACATGCCGCCCGAGCGCGCGTGCGGCGAATCGGGTGACGCGCGCAGCGATCTGTACTCGCTCGGCTGCATCCTGTACCTGCTGGGCACGGGCGAGCTGCCGTTCGATTCGCTGGACATGCAGGACCTCCTGGTCAAGCAGGTCACCGAGGCGCCCCCGCCGATGACCTGCGTGCCGTGGACGCTCGCGCAGGTCGTCGATCGTCTGCTGCGGAAGGATCCCGCGCTTCGCTATCAGACCGCCTCCGAGACGCGCGTCGCGCTCGAAGCGGCACTGGACGAGCTGCCGTACCGCTCGGGCAGCCAGCCCGGCATCGTGCTCCGCGCGGCCACGATGAGCGGGCCGCACCTGACGCAGCTGAGCGCGGTCCCCGGGGCGTCCGGCCCGATGGTGGTCGATGCCATGGCGCTCGAGCGGCTCGAGCGGTCAGACACGCTGGCGGCGCCGGTCGCAGTGGTGGCAGCGGTCGATGCGGTCGTGCGATCGGCACCGGCGGCGCGGCACCGCACGACCGGGGACGCGATCGCCGCGGCGATCCGGGGTCCTCGTGCGCGCTGGTACCTTGCCGCGACGGCAGCCGTGGTCGCGGCGACGGTCGCCCTCGTGACGGTCGCGAGCAGCGACCCCGCGTCCGCAGCGTCGGCCACCCTGAGCGCGCGCACCTGGGGTGCCGTGCTCACCACCCTGCCGAGCTTCGCATCATCCCCTCCGCGGCTGGCGCCCACCCCTGGCAGCGAACCCGCCCCGGGCCGCGCGGGCGCCGCGGGCGCCACCCCCGTCACCGCCCGCGACGAAGTTGCGCCCGCATCCACCGCGAAGACCGCGGCGCGTGCGAAGCCCCTCGTACTCGCTGGCTCCCGCGCGGCGGTCAAGCTCGCACCCGCGAAGGCGCTGGTCGTGACGAAGGCCGCAATGAAGGGCGGGGCGCGCCCGATCAAGACGCCATTCTGACCAGCTTCTGCGTACGATGGTGCAACGCGATGCGCGCAGCACTGATCATCGCACTGGTCGCCCCTGGTTTCGGTCTCGGTCTCGGTTGCGTCTCGAAGCCCGGCCGGCCCGGCGGGTCGGGGTCGCTCGACGCCCCCGAGTCATGCGATGCGAGCCGCTGTGCCGCTGCGGGTGGCGCGTGTGCCGGCGGCGTGTGCACCATCGACGGCCGCCCGGGTGCGCATTACGAATGTCCGGGCGGGATGCCGTGCCGCGTCGTCTGCGCTGGCGACGGCGACTGCGACTACGTGCTGTGCAAGGACGCGACGAGCTGCGACGTGATCTGCAGCGGCGCCAACTCCTGCAGGCTCGGCGTCGGTTGCGACACCGCGGGTACCTGCGCGGTCAGCTGCAGCGGCGATGACAGCTGCAAGGGAAGCGGGGGCCTCCCGGCCATCGGATGCTACTCGACCACCTGCGACGTGCGCTGCACGGGCAAGCACGCGTGCACGAACGGCATCGCGGTCGATCCCGCGGGGAGCTGCACGGCCGCGTGTTGCAACGGCGCTGACTGCACCGGCAAGACCGACACCTGCACCGTCGCCACCTGCCCCTGACCGCAGGCGAGCGTTGGGGTCGGCACGAAGCCCGGCTCACCCAGCCGTGGTGACCGGCGACTCCTGCGGTGCGTCGGTGAGAGGCTCGACCGCCTCGTGCTCGAGGGTCTTGTCGGGTCGGTTCCGGTTCGCGACCATGCGGATCGCCAGGTAGAGCAACGGCAGGATCCCGCCCACGATGAACACGACGTCGCCCGGGAGGCGAAGCCACTCCAGCGTCCGGACGTCGCCCCGCGCGAAGAACTCGGGGCTGCGGGCGTGAACGTAGCTGTGGACGAGGGCGTCGCGGAACTGGAGCACCCCGATCGGGAACAGGTTCACGCACACCATCCAGGCGAGCCCACCATTCAGTGACCAGAACGACCACTTCATCGCGCGCTCGGTGCGGGAGTCGCGTGGCACGAAGTACGACGTCACGAACAGGAAGAAGCCGATCGCGAGCATGCCGTACACGCCCATCATCGCGGCGTGGCCGTGATTCGCGGTGAATGCCGTCCCGATCTCGAAGTAGCTCACGACCGGCAGGTTGATCAGGAAGCCGAAGACGCCGGCTCCCACGAAGTTCCAGAAGCCGACGGCCGCGAGGAACATGAACGCCCACTTGTGCGGGAACGATGCATGCGTCGTGTCGATGGATCGCTCGCCATCCTTGCGGTCGCGCAGGCGCATGAATCGCCAGGCCTCGAACGTCAGGAGCACGAGCGGGATCACCTCCATCGCGGAGAAGAACGCGCCGAGCGCCATGTGCACGGCCGGGGTGCCGCTGAAGTAGAGGTGATGCATCGTCCCGACGACACCGCCGATCGAGTACAGGATGATCTCGAGGTAGATCAGCCGCGTCGCGGTCCGCGCGGGCACGAGGCCGATCAGCACGAACATGT
>JAYSYE010000627.1:0-2804 GCA_043716635.1 Deltaproteobacteria bacterium
CCCGAGCTCGACCCGGATCCGGATCCCGAGCCCGCCGCGCCGCCTCCAGCACTGCTCGCCGCGCTCCCGGATCCTCTCGTCGCGCCTGCAAGCGATCCCGCATTCCTCGTCAGCTACGGCGTGACGATGCCCGCCGAGCTCGCCACCGCGCTCGTCTCCATCGAGGCCGACTCCGGCGATCTGCAGCTCCAGCGCGAGCCCTTGCCCGCATCGGGCGACCACAATCTCTTCGAGGCACTCGTCGAGGCGTGTCAGTCCGACTTCCACAGCACGGGTCTCGCCGAGGTATTCGCCGGGGTCGTGCGCTTCGCCACGGGGCCGAACGGCGACAGCTATCACCTCGAGCTCTACGAGTGGTCGGGCCCACGCCAGGTGCTGGCCTACGACCACGATGACCACGCCTTCGCTGGCGTCGTCGCGACCTCGCTCGCCGCATTCCTGGCCGACCGCGCCACGGCCCCCATCGCGGCCGAGCGCCAGGACAGCCAGCAGTTCGCGGTGCGGGCGCGCTGGATCGTCGAGCTGCTCAAGCACGACGGCTTCACCGAACCGGCCGACCTCCCCGAGCTCTACGATCCCGCTCTCAATCGGCCCGCGACGGCCGAGGACCTCGAGGCGCGCCTCGGCGCCTGCGCGCGCTACCTGCCCACCGCGCTGTACTCGCTCTGGCGATCGTTCCTGTTCGACGAGCCGGAGCTCGATCGCTACCTCGCGGTCGGTCGCGCCCACGCGGCGCGGATCGTGCGCGACGCGACTGACCTCATCATCGAGCTCCGGGCCGGACGCACGCAGCTCGGCACGATCGCCGACATGCCCGCGCTGATCGCCGCGGTGCGCGCGCTCCAGCTCCCGACGCTCTCCCCCGCCGCGGATGGGAGCGCGGGGGCCGCGGCCACCCGTCATGCACCGGGCCGCGACGCGATCGATGCCGCCTTGTGGCCCCTGTACGGCGATCGCGAGCCGCTCCACTTCGGTCCCGTCTCACCACTCCGCCTTGCCGATCCGGATCCCATCCAGGGCATTTCGGTCTATGCGCGTGACGAGCCCATGCCGCACTGGCACTTCGTCACGTACGGCTTCACGGACCTCGTCACGAAGGAGACGCAGGACCCCGACGCGAGCGGCTACGGCTTCGAGCTCACGCTCCGGATCGCGCGCGCGCCCGACGACGATGCGGCGCCGATCTGGGCCCTCGACATGCTGCAGAACCTCGGTCGCTACGTGTTCGGGACGGGCAACCGCTTCGCGCCCGGCCACAAGATGGGCCTCGCGGGCCCGATCGCGCAGGATCACGCCACCGCGATCACCGCGATCGTCCTGGCCGACGACCCCGAGCTCGGGCCGATCGAGTCGGAGTTCGGTCACGCACGCTTCCTGCAAATCGTCGGGATCACCGACGACGAGTACCGGCTCATCCTGAGGTGGTCGTCGGCGGGGCTGCTGGAGATCCTGCGCGAACAGCTTCCGCTGCTCGTCACCGACCTGGCGCGCCGCTCGGTGCTCGAGACTCCCGCGATCCTCGCGCGGGTGCACGCGCGCATGGCGGAGGAAGGCGTGCCCATCGACGAGGACGGCAACACCCACCAGGGAGGGTGAATGGCGTAGCCATTCGGGACCCCCTCGTGCCGGGACGGCCTAGGATGGGCCGGATGACGCGCACCTCGACCCTCCTGACGACTCTGCTCGCACTCGCTGCCTGCGGTGGGAGCAAGTCGACCACCAGGACCACGACGACCACCACGGAGACCGGCAGCGGTGCGGCCGTCGCTGCCCCTGCGAATCCGCCGAACCCGACGGGCGTGCTGAAGAGCCTCGAGAACGGCGACCGCGCCTGCTACGTGAACCTCACCACGGCGACCGGTGATGTCGCGTACGAGGGTGCTTTCGAGCTCTGCGCGGGCGGCCCGAGGGATGCGACCGGCATGATCGGCAAGCAGGTCCAGGCGACGACGAAGCTCGAGGCGGTCCAGGCTGCCTCGTGCGAGGGCAACCCCGAGTGCGCGGCGACCGAGTCGGTCAACCTGGTCGAGACCCTCACCATCGTTCCCTGAGTTCGATCCCCGAGTCGTTCCCCGAGTCGTTCCCCGAGTCGATCCCCGAGTCGATCCCCGAGTCGTTCCCTGAGTTCGCGCCCGGAGTCGCTCGCGCGGTCGCGCCCCGAGTTGCTCGCGCGGTCGCTCCCTGCGCTACGCTATGGCCATGCGAATCGCTATCGGCGCTGCCGTGCTGCTCGTGGCAACCACGGTCTCCGTCGGCCCCCGCGAGGCCCGCGCCGACGAGCCCACCGATGACGGCGACACCGCGGCGTCGCATCATCCGCCGATCACGAATCGCGTCAACCTGCGGGTCGGCGCGGCGAGCACTGACTCCAACGGCCACCCGACGATCTGCCTCGACGTGCGGATCGTCGCCGGGTTCGGGGTCGAGAGCTGCGGCACGGGTGCGCAGCTCCTGCACAACGATCCCGGCTACGAGATGATGCACGCCCGCGTGACCTACGCGTTCGCGCACCGGAACGTGTGGAAGGGCACGGCCAACTTCCGCGGCGGTGTCGGCTTCGCGGAGATGCAGGCCGGCATCGACCATCCGGGGTTCATCTTCGGTGCGCCCGACAAAGATCGCGGCTCCGTCTCGGGTCCCGAGGCCTCGCTCTCCGCGCAGCTGCTGCTGCCGCTCTACAAGGGCGTCGACTTCGTGATGACCGGCACCGGGGGGCTCGCGTACTTCGCGCACGCCGGCGAGCTCGTCGCGACGAAGAGCGACCTGCAGCCGTTCGTCTCGCTCGAAGCCGGCGTCGGCTGGTA
>JAYSYE010000628.1:0-2803 GCA_043716635.1 Deltaproteobacteria bacterium
CGTCGCGCTGATCGCCGGCGTCATCCACTTCGCGACGCGGATCGTCGGGTCGGTCGAGGCGCACCTGCCCACCTGGGTCGCGAGCACGGTGGGCTCGCTGCTGATGCTCCTCGTCGTCGCCGCACTCGCGGCAGGCGCGCTGTTCGTGCTCGCGACCTTCGCTGGCATCGTGGCGGGTCCGTTCTGCGAGCAGCTCTCGGAGGCGGTCGAGGAGATCCACACGGGCATCCGGGCTCCGCGCGACAGCGCCGTTCGCGTCGTTCGCGAGCTCGTGCGCGGCGCCGGGCACTCCTTGCGTCGGCTCGCCAGTGCCCTCGCGGGCGCGATCGCGCTGCTCGCGCTGTCATTCGTGCCCGTCGCCGGTCACGTCGTCGCGCTCGTGCTCGGCGGCTACCTGGCGTCACGGGCGTCGGCCTACGATTGTTACGACTCGCTGCTCGCTCGCCGCCGGCTCGCTTACGACACGAAGCTCGCGATCCTGCGAGCCCGCCGCGGCCGCTCACTCGGGCTCGGCGCGGCTGTCGCCGCGCTGCTGCTCGTGCCCGTCGTGAATCTGCTCGCGTTCGGCCTCGGCACCATCGGGGCGACACTGGCGCTGCTCGACGACCCTCCCGTGGAGGTCCGGCGCACGCTCGCGGCATGACGCACCTCCAGCGGCCTCCGCGCCGACCCCGGGCTGGATCCGCGTTCGAGGATGCCTCCAAGGCATGTGCACCGCGGGATGGAATACGCGGGCAGGCTCGCACGTGAGAGTGATATGTCCCCAGCTATGACCACTCGCTCTCGACTGATGATGGCGTTGCTGCTCTCCGCGTCCGCGTTGCCCGCGTGCAAGTCCAGGACGGCAGAGCCCGCGGGAACGCCCGGCGCGACGGTAGCGGCAGCGTCCGCCGCGACTGCGCCCGGATCCAAGGTGGTCGAGGCAAAGCGGGACCTCGGCTCGGCGGTGGCGCCGGGTGCCGCGCCGGCGCCAGCCGCGCCGCACGGGACTGCTGCGTCGGGCGTCGTCGATCCGCTCTCCGTCCCCGCGGTTCCCGTGCCGCCGGGCGACGAGATCGGCAAGGCTCCGGGCGAGACGGTCACGGTGAAGTTCGTCGATCCGGAGACCTCACCTCACAAATCGGTGACCACGTGCCCGGGTGACAAGCTCGCCATCGTGGTCCCAGCCCTCGCCGGAGACTGGAGCGTCGTCAAATCCGATGCCACCCTCGGTACGCCGGTTCAGGACGTGGTCAAGGGTTGGCCCGGACCGGGCACGGACGGCGCCAAGTTCACCTGGACGATCGAGGCAGCGACCAACGCCACGGTCGTGCTCGAGCAGAAGCAGACTCACGTGAAGGTCGCGCTCGATGTCGCGGCATTCGGCTGCGACTGAGTAGTCGTCGTCGTGCCGGCGCACCGGTCGCCGCGGTCCGCGGCCGGCTCTTCCATCACGACCGACCGACGATGTGCGCTCGTCACGAGTAGGCAGAGGGTGACGACGCTCGGCGGTCCAGCGCTGCGGAGCCGTGACGCGTGGATCGTCGTCGCGCCTTCGTTCAGCCCCCGACGAGGGTGTGCGCCTGCGCTGGTGTGATGTTAGCGAGCAGACCTCGGACCTGCCCCCCGCCCGGCCACGCCCGGTGGAATCAGTTGCGTAATCACGGTGTGAGCTGCTGGAGCGCGCGCTCGAGCTTGGCCTGGAAGTCCACGGCGTCGCTCGAGACCATCACGGAGGGTGTGAAGCTGCGGATCGCCACCACCTCCGAAGACATCGGCGTCGAGTACGTGATGGCGACCACCTCCACGCCGTCCCGAAGGCCTTGCTTCCGGTCTTCCATCAACGCGGTCTTCGCCGCCTCGTCGTCGTACGAATTGCCGTCGCCGAGCACGACGAGGACGTCGCGAAACGCCGAGTCGGTCTCGCGCAGGGTGGCGAGACCGGCCTCGACACCCGCGACCAGGTTGTTGCCTAGCTTGCGGAAGTAGGCGCTCTGGCTTCCGAACGCGGTCGCCGTGAATGTTTCGGCGCGTACACCCGCGACGATCACGTGCGCGTCGTCGTCGTACGTGATCACGGTGACGCGGCTCCCGCCCGGGAGCCGCTGCGCGAGATTCGCCGCCCGGGTTGCCGCCTGAACACGCTCCAGAGCCCCCGCAAAGCGGGTCGGGTCGCCGGGCGCGAGCTGCGCGAGCTGGTCGTTGCCGATCCACAGCTCCCAGCCCGACATGACGAAGACCAGATCGACCGGCGCGCCGCCCGTGCGTCGAGGCGCAGACCCACTGGCGCTGGCGTTCGCGAGCGGTACGGGGGGCTGGGAAGGGGCGCTGCCCCCGCATCCGCCCAAGGCGCAGAGGGAGACGAGCGCGAATATCCCGAGCTTCATGACCCGAGCCTGTCACGACCGGCCGCGTGGTGCCCGCACGCGATCCGTCCCGTCGACGGGATGCGTCCACCTCGCCTGCGTCCGGGGACCGGAAATGGCACCGAACTTTCGCCCGGGCCGTGCGTTTGACCGGGGATGGCGTATCGCGATGACCTGCTGGCCCTGGGTGCGCGGCGGGATGTTCTGGCAGGCGAGCTCGAGCAGAAGACGACGGAGTTGAACGAGGCGGCGAGCCTGTTCGCCGAGGCCTCCGCCTATGCGCGACTGCCCGTGCTCGACAACATCCGCATCGCCGCCCCGTGCAGCGCCGACTGGGCCGCGATGAGCGGCGACGAGCGTACTCGCCACTGCGGCTCGTGCAAGCAGAGCGTCTACAACCTGTCGGACCTGACCCGCGCGGAGGCCGAGGCGCTCGTGCGCGAGAAGAACGGCCACCT
>JAYSYE010000629.1:0-2802 GCA_043716635.1 Deltaproteobacteria bacterium
CGCGGCGCCGCCGCATCGAGCGCGCGGACCTGCTGCCACGCGGCGATCATCGCCGCGCGATCGCCCGTCGACTCGTGCAGCCGCCCGAGCGCGTGGAGCGCGTCGGCCGCGAGCTCCGGATCCCGCTGTGCGGATTCGATCCACCGCTTCGCCGCGGCCGGATCCTCCGCCTCGATCGCGAGGTTCGCGAGGTCGAGCGCGAGCTCGCCATCCTCCACCACGGACGACGCCAGCTCCGCGAGCGTCTCGCGGGCCGCTTCCGACTCGCCCCGCGCGAGCAGCGCCTCGGTCTTCACGTAGATGGCCTCGAGGAGGTCCTCTTCCTCGTCGATGAAGTCGAACGCCTCGGCGACGGCCTCGAGCGCGGCGTCGGGGTCGCCGTTGCCGTGCAGCTGGATGCGCGCCATGCAGATGCGCGGCATCGGGTCGTCGGGCCGCAACGTCGCGAGGAGCGCGTACTGCTCGAGCGCCTCGTCGACCTCGCCGCTCGCGTCGGCCACCGCCGCGGCGAGGGTCACCACGTCGGGGTGCTTGCCGTCGATCCGGCGGCAGCGCTCCACGGCGGTCGCCGCCGCCGCGAGGTCGCCCTCTTCGAGCGCCTCGAATCCGCGTTCGAGATCCGCCAGCAATCGATCTGTCCGTGCCATGCGAGGGTCTTACCGGAACGCGGGACGACGCGCTCGTATTCGATGCGGTAGTGTTGCCCGCGTGAGGCCTCGCCTGCTCGTGCTCTGGTGGTTCGCGCTGCTCCTCGCGGCCTGTCCGCACCAGTCGCGTCACACGCTCGTCCCCGAGATCCCCAGGACGGGCAACGCGAGCGCCCGCACGCGGTTCGAGGAGGCGCGCGCCAAGTTCCTGCGCGACGGCGGCACCGGGGATGACTTCCGCCACATCGCCTCGGAGTTCCCCGAAGATCCCATCGCCCCCTGGGCGCATCTCTACGCCGGCATCGCGGGCGTGAAGGCGCGCACGTTCGCGCCGGCCGCGGTCGAGCTCACGCAGGCCATCGCCGCGAATGTCGACCCGGGATTGACGGCCCGCGCGGAGCTGTTCCTCGGGATCGCGAAGAACTATCTCGGCGACGCGGCCGGCGCGCTGCCGCTCCTGCGCCGCGGCGCGAAGATGATCGACGGCGAGGACGAGCGGACCGAGTATCTCGCGGCTGTCGCGTACGCCACCGCCGCCGCGGGCGAGCAGCCGCTCGCGGCGCTGGCATACTTCGATCAGCTCCATCAGCGCGTGACCCCGACGGAGCGCGCCGTGATCGTCGCGCGGGTCGAGGAGGTGGTGGCGGGCGCGGACGCGAACGCGCTGAAGCGCGCATTCGACGAGATCAATGATCGCCGGGGCCCGAGCATGGCCGCGGTCGCCAGCCGCCTCG
Source organism: Deltaproteobacteria bacterium (assembly GCA_043716635.1). GTDB lineage: Bacteria > Myxococcota_A > Polyangia > Haliangiales > Haliangiaceae > JABFXX01. The sequence continues at coordinate 1,382 of JAYSYE010000629.1, forward strand.
CGCTCCTGGCGGAGGCTGCGGGTCACGCCGACGAGGCGAAGCAGATGCGCGACGCGGCCGCGCCCGCGCGCGTGGCCGTCGGGCTGCCGGCGACGGTGAGCGCAGCGACGGCACCCGTGGTGTCCAGCGGCCCGGGGCAGTCGGGGCTCGTCGGTGCGGTGATGCCACTCGGCGGCAAGCAGAATCGCGTGGCGGAGGCGGCGGTCGCCGGGCTCGCGACGGCAGGTGGCGTGGCAGGCGGCAAGGGCGTGGTGGCCGTCGAGGTTCGAGCCGCCGTCGATGCGGCGAGCGCGGCGCAGGCCGTGGCGGATCTCGCGGCGGCGAACGTGATCGCGATCGTCGGGCCGATCGACGGCGCCTCGGTCGACGCGGCGAGCGCGCGGGCGGAGGGGCTCGGCGTCGTGCTCCTGTCGCTCGCGACGCGACCGGAGGACCGCACGAGCGGGCGCTTCGTGTTCCACGTGGTGCACTCCGCGGAGTCGCGCGCGCGCTCCCTCGCGGCCGCGGCGCTCGCGCGCGGGGTCACGCGGTTCGCGGTGCTCGCGCCGGACAGCGGGTACGGCAAGGCGGTCGGGGCAGCCTTTGTCGCCGCGGTCGCAGCGGGCGGGGGCACCGTCGTCACGAAGCAGACCTACCCCGCGGATACGAAGTCGTTCGCGGCGGCCGCGGCTCAGCTCGAGGGCAAGTGGGACGGCGTCTTCATCCCCGAGCAGGCCGAGACGCTCGCGCTGATCGCACCGGCCCTGGCTGCCTCCGGGCGCGTGCCGATGCCGGTCGGGACCAAGAAGGTTCCGAGCGGGCGGCCCGTGCTGCTGCTGTCGACCGCGGAGGGCCTCACCGGTCAGTACCTCGCGGATGCGGGCCGCCACAGCGAGGGCGCGCTGTTCGCGCCGGGCTACTACCCGGACGATCAGGCCCCCGGCGGCAAGACCTTCCTCGACTCGTTCATCGCCGCGTTCGGGCGTGCGCCGGGTGCGCTCGAGGCGTACGCCTACGATGCAGCGCAGCTCGCGGCGGCGGCGGGCGGGGCGGGTCGCGCGGGCATGGTGCAGACGCTGACGCACTCCGAGCTCTCGGGCGTGACCGGGCCGCTGCGCTTCTCCGCGCAGCACCTGCGCAGCGATGGCGGGGTGCTCTACACGGTGGTGCAGGACGCGGGCGCGTACTCGATCCGCGTGGCAACCGGCGTGGCGACGGGGGCCGGCAAGTGAGCTCCGCCAGCGCGGCCGGCGCGCGCTTCGAGGTCGGCAACCGGTTGATCGCGGCGCTCGACGCGCCCTCTCGCGCGGAGGCCGAGGCGCTCACGTACAAGCTCGGCGGCGTCCCGAGCTGGGTGAAGCTCGGGCTGGAGCTGTTCTGCGCCGAGGGTCCCGGCGTGGTCGCCACGTTCGTCGCGCGGGGGCAGCGCGTGATGCTCGATC
>JAYSYE010000630.1:0-25643 GCA_043716635.1 Deltaproteobacteria bacterium
CTCGGTGCGCACCTGCTCGGCCTCGACTACATGAGCCCGTTCCGCACCGCGCAGTGCTGCGCGATCGTGAACGGCAAGCCGACGTACTACCCCCAGAGCTGATGCGCGCGCGCCGCGAGGCCCCACGCCACGCTCGTGAGCTCCTCGCCACCGACCACCAGCCCGCCGCCGAAGCGCGCCGCGAGCCGGGCCCGCACCGCTGGCACGAGCGACGAGCCACCGGTCGCGAACACGCGATCGATGTCGCCGGCCACCACGCCCGCCTTCGCGAGCACGTCGTCGAGCACGCGCTCGATCGCGCCCAGGTCCTCGTCGATCCACGAGTCGAAGCCGTCGCGCGTCACCGGTAACGTCAGGTCGAGCGCGTCGAGCACCACGCTGTCGGTGTGGGCGGCCGTCAGCCGCACCTTCGCGCCTTCGACCGCGCGATGCAGCACCAGTCCGAGGTCGTCCTCGACCAGGCGGATCAGCAGGCTCAGCTGCTTCGGCGCGTCAGCGCCGTGGATCAGGCGCTCGAGGAGCCGCATCGTCGACTCCTCCTTGAGAAACGACAGGTAGTGCCAGCGTCGCAGCCGCCCGTAGATCCAGGCCGGGACCGGCGCCTCGCCGCCGAGCTCATCGCGGTAGCGCGTGCCGCGGCCGAGCGCGGGCGCGACCACCGCATCGATGATGCGCGCGTCGAAGGCATCGCCGGAGACGCCGATGCCGCCCGTCGCGAGGACCTCCCCTTCCCGACCGGGGCCGACGCGGATCACCGAGAAGTCGGTCGTCCCGCCGCCGAAGTCGGCGACGACCACGAGCTCGTCGTGGTCGAGCCTGCTCGCGTACCGCGCGGCGGCACCGACGGGCTCGTACTCGAACGCGACGTCGGTGAAGCCGGCCTTCGCGAGCGCCTCGCGCGTGCGGGACACGGCGCGCTCGTCATCCTCCGCCGTCTCGGCGCCCCAGTACCGGACGGGTCGCCCGATCACGCAGCGCGATCCGAGATCGACCGGTGTCGCCGCGCGCAGCTGCTTCACGTACGCCGCGATCATGTCCTCGAGCGTCCACTTCTTCCCGAAGATGTACGTCTTCGAGAACGCCGCGCTCGCGAGGTGGCTCTTGATGGACTGCACGAGGCGGCCGTCGCCACCGGTCTCGAGGTACCGCGCGATCGCGGGTGCGCCCGCCGTGAGCTTGCCGCCTTGCTCGAAGAACAGGACGGTCCGCCAGTGTGGCGCGCCCTGGAGCGGCGCGAGCTGCACGGTGCCCGCGTCGTCGGCGACGGCGATCGCCGAGTTGGTGGTGCCGAAGTCGATCCCGACGTAGCCCATGAGCTCGAGAGGCTCGTCGATCGCAGCGGTATTTGCTAGGAGGGTGCAGCGCGTAGCGCTTCGGGACCCCCTTGTGCCGGAACGGCCTAGCGCGCCGCGACTCGCGATCGTACGCGAGCTACAAGGGGCTGTGTCCCGCGTCGTCCTCGCCGGTCTGGCTTACGGTCGCCCGGCCACGCTCGAGATCGCGGATGCCACCCTCACCTGGCGCGCGTCGCACGGGACGCCGTCGCAGGCCGAGAACGTGGTCACGACGATCCACGAGGTCCGCGCCGCGCATGCGCGCGCGCAGCGGGTCTCCGGATCGACGGCGGTCCTGGCCGCGGTCGGCGCGGTGCTGCTCGCGACGGGCCACGTCGCGCTCGCGATCGCGATCTGGGTGGTGGCCGTCGTGCTCGCCGTGTGGCGCTGCGCCCGTCCGCGCCACACGCTGACGCTCGCGCTGCGCGGCGACCGCGAGCTGCGGCTGGTGCTCGCGCCGCAATCAGCCCCCGGTGCACGCGCGCTCGCCGTGCGGATCACCGCGACGCTCGCGTCGGGCGAAGGCCCGCCGGCCCCGCCGATGCTGCCGTAGCCGCTTACCCTCGGGAGGTCACGACTTCACCACGGGCAGCGCGTGCGGCTTGTCGATCGCCGCGAAGAAGTCGTTGCCCTTGTCGTCGACGACGATGAAGGCGGGGAAGTCCACGACCTCGATGCGCCACACGGCCTCCATGCCGAGCTCCGACATCTCCTCGACGCAGACCTTGGTGATGCAGTCCTTGGCGAGTCGCGCCGCGGGACCGCCGATGGAGCCGAGGTAGAAGCCGCCGTGCGCCTTGCACGCCGCCGTCACCGCCGGCGAGCGGTTGCCCTTCGCGAGCATCACGAGGCTCCCCCCGTGCTGCTGGAACAGCTCGACGTAGCTGTCCATCCGGCCCGCCGTGGTCGGCCCGAACGATCCGGACGCGTAGCCCGCGGGCGTCTTCGCCGGTCCCGCGTAGTACACGCAGTGGTCCTTGAAGTACGCGGGGAGGGGCTCGCCGCGATCGAGCCGCTCCTTCAACTTCGCGTGGGCGATGTCCCGGGCGACGATCAGCGGCCCGGAGAGCGAGAGTCGCGTCTTGATCGGGTAGCGCGACAGCGTCGCCCGGATCTCGTTCATCGGTCGGGACAGATCGATCGCCACGACCTCGCCGGGGAGCGCCGCATGGTCGACCTCCGGGAGGTACTTCGCGGGGTCGGTCTCGAGCTGCTCGAGGAACACGCCCTCGCGCGTGATCTTGCCGAGCGCCTGGCGATCGGCCGAGCACGACACGGCGATCGCCACCGGGCAGCTCGCGCCGTGGCGAGGCAGGCGGATCACGCGGGCATCGTGCACGAAGTACTTGCCGCCGAACTGCGCGCCGATGCCGGTGCTGCGCGCGATGCCGACGAGCTTCTCCTCCCACTCGAGGTCGCGAAACGCCCGACCGTCGCGATTGCCGCTCGTCGGAAGCTCGTCGAGGTAGTGCGCGCTCGCGAGCTTCGCGACCTTCAGCGTGAGCTCCGCGCTGGTACCGCCGATCACGACCGCGAGGTGATACGGCGGGCACGCGGCCGTGCCGAGCGAGCGCAGCTTCGCCTCGAGGAACGCCGCGAGGCTTTTCGGGTTGAGCAGCGCCTTCGTCTCCTGGAACAGCAGGCTCTTGTTCGCCGAGCCGCCGCCCTTCGCCATGAACAGGAAGTGATACTCGTCGCCGTCGGTCGCGTAGAGCTCGATCTGCGCGGGCAGGTTCGTCCCCGTGTTCGCCTCCTCGAACATGTCGAGCGGCGCGACCTGCGAGTAGCGCAGGTTCGACTCCGCGTAGGTGTCGTAGACGCCGCGTGACAGGTGCGCCTCGTCCTGGCCGGCCGTGAGCACGTGGCCGCCCCGCTTGCCCATGATGATGGCGGTCCCGGTGTCCTGGCAGCCTGGCAAGATGCCGCCGGCCGCGATGTTCGCGTTGCGCAGGAGCTCGAGCGCGACGAAGCGATCGTTCGCGGACGCCTCGGGATCGCGCGTGATCAGCTGCAGCTGGCCGAGGTGCGCGGGGCGCAGCAGGTGCGAGATATCCCGCAGCGCCGTCTTCGCGAGCAGCGTGAGGGCGGCGGGCTGCACGTCGAGAAACGTGTGGCTCCCCGCGGTGACCGTCCCGACGTGGTCTGCGGTCAGCCGTCGAAACGGCGTGCTGTCGTGGTGACCCGCCTCGAGGATGTCCTGGTACCGGAACTGCGTCGGCATCGCCGCGCAGTGTAGCCGAACGCTGTGCGAACGCTCGGGACGGGCGGCACCGCGCTCGGGCCGGGCGGTCCACGCTCCGCGTGGTTCCTAGAGCGGACCGAGCGCGGTGAGGTCGGCGGCCGTCGCCGTGCGCAACCACACGAGGTACGCGGCGAGTGCGTCGCGATCGGCGATCGACAGGTCCTTGTCGAAGCGCGGCATCTCGCTGTGCGCGCCCATGTGAATCACGGCGTGCGGGTTGGAGATGTAGCTGATGAAGTACTCGCGGTCGTGCAGCGCGCCGAGGCCGGGCGCGTTCGTGCCCGTGTCCCCCTCTGCGAGGGAGTGGCAATCCGTGCACGTGGTCTCGAACGTCTTGGCGCCGCGGTCGCGCGCCGCCGGATCCACATCCGCGGCCTCGCTCTGCGCGTACAGCACCTCGACCAGATCGTGCTGATCGGCCGCCGGCAGCTCGACGGCCTTCATCGCGAGCTCGGGGTCGAGCGCGAGCTTCGTGTGGCCCCAGAAATCGGGGCCGCTCGGCGCGAGCAGGAACGCCGCGAGCCACTTGCGGTTGCCGAAGCCCGGTCCGATGAGCGGGCCCTTGCGCGGCTTGCTGTCCGCGACGTGCTCCTCGTGGCATCCCTTGCAGCTCTGCTCCCACAGCGTGCGCGCGCGATACATCGGTACCGTGGCGTAGACATCCAGCGCGCCGGTGACGGGCACGCCGTTCACGTGCGCGAGGTGTCGTGCCTTCGTGGCCTGGCGATCCGCGACGACATTGCGCTGGGCGAGCTCGGGGCTACCGCGGTCGCGCGCGAACGACATCATCGTCAGCGCCGCGATCAGCGCGAGCAACCCCGCGAGCCCCGCGAGCCAGATGATGCGAGCGCGAGGGGCGCGCTCGGCGCTGCGATCGAGCAGGGGCAACGCGACCAGATAGCCGCCGACGACCGCCGGGGCAGCGAGCGCGGCCAGCTTCTCGTAGCTGCCCGTCAGCTCGCGCAGCTCGTAGAGCCAGCGGAAGTACCAGAGCGGGCGGGCATCGAACGCCACCGACGGATCGGCGGGCGCCGCGAGCGGAACTCCGTGGGTGCTGACCGCGACCGCGAGCAGGATCGCGACCACGATCGCGATCCCGATGGCGTCCCGCAGCGATTGCGCGGGCCAGCGCGGGGTGGCCGGGCCGGCGTGCATCGGCGTGTTGCCGTGCCGACGCGCGAGGCGCACGTGCACGACCGTGATGACCACGACGACCGCGGGGAGCAACGCGACGTGCAGCGCGTAGAACCGCGTGAGCGTCAGGTTGCCGTAGTCGTTACCGCCGAGCGCGAGCGACCGCACGCTGGCGCCGACGATCGGGGTGGCCGCCGCGATCCCGATCTCGACCTGGTTCGCCCAGTAGCCGCGCTGGTCCCACGGCAGCACGTAGCCGGTGATCGCCCACGCGAGCACGAGCACGAGCAGCGCGACGCCGAGCCACCACACGAGCTCGCGCGGTCGCTTGTACGCGCCGGCGAGCGCGGTCTGGACGAGGTGGATGCCCGCGACGACGACGATCGCGCCGCCCCCGTGGTGGTGAATGCCGCGCACGAGCCAGCCGAGCGTCGCCTGGTCCTGGAGGTACGCGACCGACGCCCACGCGCTCGACGTCGACGGGCTGTAGAACGCGGCGAGCGCCACGCCGGTGAGCACCTCGAACGCGAGCAGGAACGTCAGGATCGATCCGGCCGTGTACGCGAACGACGCGCCACCCTCGACGAGGGGCGGGGCGGGTGTGCCGACGCGTTCGCGGAGTGCGGACTGCCAGCTCACGCCGGCTCCCGCGTGGTGCGCCCGAGCTTGTAGCGAACCCACGTGAGCTCGAGCCGGCCGTTCGCCATGCGCACCGGCAGCGGATCGAGACCGCGCTCCGCGGGGCCGGTCTGCTTGCTGCCGTCCGGCGCGAAGCGGCTGTCGTGACACGGACACAGGAAGTTGCCGGCCGCCGCATCCCAGCCGACCGCGCAGCCGAGATGCGGGCACACGGCCGAGATCGCGACGACCTTCTCCGGCGCGGTGCGATACACCCACGCTCCGCCGAGGACGACGTCGTGGCTCGCGGCCCACGCATCTTGCACCGTCGGGGCGATGATCTCGATCTTGCTCGGCGCGGCGCCGACGACGAACTGGTCGAGGCTCCCGAGATCGAACGGCGTGGTCGGCGTGGTGACCGTGGTCTTGCCCATCGGGTCCGCGAGCAAGCGGAGCACGGGCACGCCCACGGCCAGCCCGACCCCACCGCCCACCGCGCATGTTGCGAACTTCAGAAACCGGCGCCGATCAAGCGGTTCGTCACCCATGTGGACGCGAATGATACCTCAACCCATCGTGCGCTCTTCGCGCTCCTGGTCTTCTTTGCACTTGATGCAGAGGCTCGTCTCGGGACGGGCTTCGAGGCGCTTCTTGCCGATCGGCTCGTCACAGATCTCGCAGACGCCGAACGAGCCGTCCTCGATCTTCTTGAGCGCGAGGTCGAGCTTGGACAGCAGGCTCTTCTCCCGGCCCCGGAGCCGGAACTCGAACGACTGGATGTACTCGCTCGAGGCGAGGTCCATTTCGTCGGGCAGGTCGTTGGCGTCGAGGACCATGCCTTCGGAGAGCATCTGACGGGCGCGATCGAGGACGACCTTGCGCTTCTCCTCCAGCAGCTCCTGGAACTTCTTCAGCTCCTTCTTGTTGAGTGCCTTGGTGGATGATGGCGCAGCAGCGGTGGTGCTCACGAGAACCCCCTTCGAGAAACGATGTCCAGCAAACGAAGCGCGGAAGGATAGTGTTGGGTTGCTGCACTGACAACCCCCTGGTGGTGGATAGCTGTTCCGGGGTTCGTGTCTTGACAGGTGGGTGTAGCTACCCGAGACTACCTCGCCATGGCCGGTTCGGATAAGCGCAAGCAGTCCCTATACTTTCCTGAAGACATGCTGAAGGAAATCCAAGACGAAGCCACCCGGCAGGACCGGTCGCTGTCTTGGATCGTCCAAAAGGCGTGGAAGATCGCGCGCAAAGAGATCATGAAGTACCCGTCGGTGAACGAGTTCCCCGGCGAAGAAGACGAGAAAGAGATCGCCTAGCTCATCCGGATGGTGAGCGCGCCAGCGTGGGCGTACGCCGTCGCACCGAGTGACGGCAGCTCGCTGTTTTACGAATCCTGGGGCGTGCGCGGACCGGCGCCGCCGGTCTTGCTTTGTGACGGGATCGGTTGTGACGGCTACGTGTGGCGTTATCTGCGGCGCGATCTCGGGGATCGCTTCGGGATCCATCCGCACTATCGCGGGCACGGTCGCACCCCCCCACCGCGCGATCCCCAGCGCGTGACGGTCGCCGACCTCGCGGACGATGTCGCGTGCGTGCTCGACGACGCGCTCGTCGATCGCGCGGTGCTCGTCGGGCACTCGATGGGCGTTCAGGTCGCGCTCGAGACGTATCGCCGACATCCGGCGCGCGTCGCCGCGCTGGTGCTCGTCTGTGGCTCACCGGCGCACCCGCTCCGGACGTTTCGCGGGTCGGCGGTGCTGGAGGAGCTGTTGCCCACGATCCAGCGCTGGGTTCACAAGGTACCGGGCGTCATCAATCGGTTCACGCGCGCCGTGCTGCCGACGCGGCTCGCGTACGAGGTCGCGAGCCGGCTCGAGATCCGGCGCGAGCTCATCGCGCAGGCCGACTTCATGCCGTACCTCGAGGGCATGGCCCGCGTGGATACGCGGCTGTTCCTCGCGATGCTGTCCTCCGCAGGCCAGCACAGCGCGGAAGATCTCCTGCCGCAGATCGCCGTCCCCACATTGGTGGTGGCCGGTGGCCGCGACGGGTTCACGCCGCCGGAGCGGAGCCGGTCGATGGCGGCTGGGATCCCGGGAGCCGAGCTCCTCGAGATCCCACTCGCTTCCCACACCGCCCCGATCGAGCGTCCGTTCCTGGTCGACATGACGATCCAGGACTTCTTGCGCCGCCGCGTGGACAACGTGTCGCAGGCTGCTTGATGCGCGCGCGCATCGGTCGATACGCGGCTCTGTGGTCTGTCGAACTCAGCTGAAGGTCGCTCGCACGAGAGCTGAGTTCGGTTCGGGTTAGGCTCCGGTTATCGCGACAAAATCTCCGGCTAGCTCGCGGAAAATCGTCGCTTTTCAAACACTGTTCGGGCAAGGTCCCGCACGTTCGCAGCGCGACCGTTGTGGGGGACCCGAGGGATTCAGCTGCGCGACCAGGAAAACACAGCCATGGAAATCGTAAAGACAATGACACGCCCTGTCCTGCGCCGCCCCGATGACGACAGCGACGGCCTGGTCGCGCTGCCGCCGGTCCCGCAGGTTCGCATGCGCCTTCGCGCCTCCGTGAAGGACTTCGGCGTCTCCCAGCCGGGTCGCCGCGCCGCTGCGCTGGCCGCCGTCTGGATTGCGGCCACGGGCTGCGAAGCCGATCTCAACCACTACGATCCCGAGGAGGCCCTGCGCACGTACCGACTGATCGAGTCGGAGCTTCGCGCCGAGCTGCGGATCAGCCTGGGTCGCGCGATCACGAACGAGCCTCACGCGGCCACGCGCAACACGATGATCAGCATGCTGGAGCACCTCGAGGAGCTCGAGGCTGCTGCCGTCGCGCCGCGCCCCGCGCGTCGTCGTCGCCGTCGCTAAGCACTGCGACCGTGACTGCCGAGGCCCGGGTGACTCCGGGCCTCGAGGTCGTTTCGGCAGGCGGGATCGGCAGGCGGGATCGGCAGGCGGGATCGACAGGCGGGATCGACAGGCGGGATCGACGTCCGGGTCCGGCCGGGGACCGGACCGCGTGTCCGACCGCCGGTCGCGAAGCGAGCCAGGGGCTCGAAACTGTTGGGTTGCGAGGGCGGCGCGGGCGTTGCTGAAGCGGAGGCACGATGCCGATGCCCGCGCCGATGCCGCCGCCCTCTCGCTCAGCCGCAGACCGACCAGCCGCAGTGCCGGCACAGCCGACAGCCGCTCTGCTCGAGCAGCGCCGAGCTGCACTCGGGACACGTCGGGGAGGCGGCGATCAGCGCCTGGCGCGCACCGGTGACGAGCACCTGGCCCTCGCGGCTTGTGTCCCGGTAGACCGTGATTCCCTTGCAACCAAGCTCGTACGCGAGCTCGTACGCAGCTTTCACGTCCGCCGGCGTGGCGTGCTTGGGGAGGTTGATGGTCTTGCTGACGGCGGCGTGGACGTGCCGCTGGAAGGCCGCCTGCATCTGGACGTGCATCGGCACGGCGATCTCGTGGGCGGTCGGGAAGCGGCGCTGGACCGACTCGGGAACATCGGCGCGTCCGCGCACGCCGCCGAGCTCCGCGACCGCGGCGAACAGCTCGGTGGAGGCGAACCCCTCGGCGGCCGCCACCCGCTGGAAGGCGGGATTGACCTCGGTGAGCACGGCACCATCGAGCACGTTGCGGTGGTACGCGAGCGCGTAGAACGGCTCGATCCCGCTGGAACAGCCCGCGATGATGCTGATCGTGCCGGTGGGAGCGACCGTGGTGGTGGTCGCGTTGCGAAGGGGGCGGGCGTCCGCCGCTGGCCAGCGCGAACCGGCGTACGCGGGGAACGCGCCGCGACGCTCGGCGAGCACGCGGGACGCCTCGAGCGACTCGGCCTCGAGGAACGTCGACAGGCGGTCGGCGAGCGCGAGGGCTGGCTCCGAGTCGTACGCGATGCCGAGGGCGGCAAGCGCGTCGGCCCAGCCCATGATGCCGAGCCCGATTTTCCGCGTGGCCTTGGTCGCCCGCTCGATCTCGGGCAGCGGGTAGCGATTCGCATCGATGACGTCGTCGAGGAACCGGACGGCGTCGTGAATCGTCGTGCGGAGCCGCGGCCAGTCGAGGGCGGGGAGGTCCGGGCCGTCTGGCGGTCCTGGCGTGCCCGGCGTGCCCGACGTGCCGACCACGAACTTGCCGACGTCGATGCTGCCGAGCGTGCACGACTCGAACGGCAGGAGCGGCTGCTCGCCGCACGGGTTCGTCGCCTCGATGAGCCCGAGCTGGGGCGTGGGCTGCGCGGCATTGATGCGATCGATGAACACCATGCCGGGGTCACCGATGGACCAGGCGGCGTTCGCGATCGCATCGAGGACACGGCGCGCGTCGAGCTGCCCCGTGACCTCACCGGAGCGTGGGTTCACGAGGTCGTACCTGGTGCCGGCGTGTGCGGCGGCCATGAACGCATCGGTCACGGCGACGGAGAGGTTGAAGTTGCGCATCCGCGTGGGCTCGAGCTTCAGCGCGATGAAGTCGAGGATGTCGGGGTGGTCGACGCGCAACATGCCCATGTTGGCGCCGCGGCGGGTGCCGCCCTGCTTGATCGCCTCCGTGGCGACATCGAAGATCTGCATCAGCGCGACCGGCCCGGACGCGTGACCTCCCGTCGACGCCACGAGGTCCCCGGCCGGTCGCAGCCGGGAGAACGAGAACCCAGTGCCGCCGCCGGTCTTCTGGATCTCCGCGGCCCAGCGCACGGCCTCGAACACGCCGCTGGTGGAATCGTCGACGGGGACGACGAAGCACGCCGCGAGCTGGCCGAGTGGGCGGCCGGCATTCATCAGCGTGGGGGAGTTGGGGAGGAACTCCAGGGCGCACATCATGCGCTCGAAGGTCGCGCGAGCGACGGCGACCTCCGCGGCGGTGTATCCGTGCTCGCGTTCGACCGCGCTGATGTGGTCTGCCACGCGGCGGAAGAGTTGATCCGGCGTCTCGACGACGACGCCCGCCTCGCGGACGAGGTACCGCGCGCGGAGAACCGCGAGTGCATTCTCCGTGAGCGGCGCCGACACATCCGAACCGTACGATCCGCTTCCCGCGCCCGCAACCGAGCCCGCCCCGGCCTCACGTGGCTGGTGCTGGCCGCGCTCGTGCTCCTCGTCGCGCTCGCGGCGCGCGCCGCGGCGGCTCCCGCACCCGCGCCGGTGGGCTTTGGTGCTGGTGCGGACGCGGGCGGCGGCGACACCTGCGACCGCGACGACCCGGCCGCTGATGCCGATGCCGATGCCGATGCCGATGCCGATGCCGATGCCGATGCCGATGCCGATGCCGATGCCGATGCCGATGATTCCGATGTGGACTGGCCGGACGGGCAACTCGCCGACCTCCGAGGATATGCGGCGGGTCCCGATCACGGTGGTGACCTGACACGCCGTCACGCGACGCCGATCGGGAGGTTCGACGTATCCATCGCGTGGCTGCGCACGCAGCGTCTGGACGCGGTGGTCCTGGCCGCGACGTGGATGCGCTGATGTCGAGCTGGACGTGGACTGCCGGCGCGGCCGTGATCGCCGCGCTACTCGCGCTCGCGCCGCGATCGGCGGGAGCCGACGACGGTTGCACCATCCCCCTGCCGGGCCCCGGCGCTGCTGCCGCGACCGCTGAAGCGGAGGTCTCCGGGCCCACTCCCCACGCGGTGGTCGCGGCCGCTCTCGCGGCTGCCGGCTACGACCACGATCCGGCGACAAGCTGGCGACGCCGGGCTCGACTCGCGGGTTTGATTCCCTACCTGGGCGTCCGCGCAGGCCGGAACACCCGCTGGCAGGCGGCGGCCCCCGACGTGGGCTACGGCACGTCCTACGAGGTGCGGGCGAGCTGGCGGCTCGACCGCCTCGCCTTCGACGGTCGCGAGCTCCAGTCGGCCTCGATCCAGGCCGCGCGGCGGCGCGAGCGTGGTCGGTTGGCCAGCCGCGTCATCCGCCTGCTGTTTGTCTGGCGACAGGCCACGGCGGCCGGAGCAGCCGGCGGCGGGGAACGAGCAGCGGCGGCGGCGGCCGAGCTGGATGCGCTCACGGACGACTGGTTCACGCGGTCGCTATGATCCACGTGTCGTGTCCGAGGGCCGGACAATGAAAACTTGCTTGTGGAGCGATAGCCCGCCAAAATTTTCTGGTGGGAGCGAAGAAGCAGAGCATTGCCGACGAGGCGCCGCCGGTGCGCGAGCACCCGCGCTACGCCCACGAATCGGCGGTCACATTCCACCTCGGCAGCAAGACACTCGCGGGACGGACGATCAACGTCTCGGGCGGCGGGCTCTGCGTGGAGGTCGCGACCGCCATCAAGGCTGGCACCGACCTGGTGCTCGACCTGCTGCTGCGGTTCGAGGACAAGTCCGCCTCCGAGACGATGCGCATCCAGGCGCGGGTCGCGTGGTGCACGACGGTCGACGAGTCGTTCCAGCTGGGGATCGCGTTCCGACCGATCGACGGCGTGCAAGCGCAGGAGGTCGCCGTCTTCGTGAGCCACCTCGACGACCGCACCGGCAACTCGCCCAAGCTTCCGAAGCGCAAGCCGCCGATCGATGACCGCTTCGGCTGAGGGTCAGGTACTGGAGCGCTTCGCGTCCGCCTGCATGCGCGCCTTCTGGATGTCCTGCATCATCCCGAGCACGAGGCGGGCATCCGTGAAGACATTCAGCTTGGGCGCCAGCGACTTCGCGTAGCGGTCGAAGTACAGGAGCTGCTTCGTGATGAGAATGAACTCGTTCGGCATCATCACGCGGTGGCGCGTGGCAGTGCGCTGGATGCCCGGTAGGAACTCGGCGTAGTTGACCTGGCCGAACGACAGCGTGAGCAGCGGACCATACGTGTCCGCGAGATCCTTCACGAACGCCTCGAAGTTCAGCTCCTTGGGTGCGCCCGCCATCTCGACGATGATCTCGGCGAGGCGGCGGTAGTTGCCGGACGCGAACGCGATCATGTAATCCGTGACGAGGTAGCGCGCGCGCTCGTCGAAGCGTCCCACGATGCCGAAGTCGAGGAAGCCGATGGTGTTGTCGTCGAGCAGCATCAAGTTGCCGGCGTGGACGTCGCCGTGAAAGAAGCCGTAGAACACCACGCACTGGAACCATGCCCGCAGGCCGTCGACGAGCTTGCCCTCCCCATCCATGCCGCGTGATTTGATCTCCTCGAACGCGTCGACCCGCAGGCCGTAGAAGCGCTCCATCACGAGCACCTTGCGCGTGGTGTACGCCTGGTGCGGTACCGGGCACCGGATGTGCTTGTGCCCGAGCTCGCGCATGATCTCGTTGAAGCGGTCGAGGTTCTCGGCCTCCTTACGGAAATCGAGCTCCTCCGAGAGCGTCTTCGTGAAGTCGTCGACGACGCCGACTGGATTCGCGAGCTCCGCGTCCTTCTTGAACGTGGCCACGACGCGCGCGAGCGTGCGCATCAGCGTCATGTCGGCCATGCAGCGGCCGATGATGCCGGGCCGCTGCACCTTGATCACGACGGACGTGCCGTCGCGAAGCTTCGCCGAGTGCACCTGCGCGATCGAGGCGGATGCGAGCTGCTTCTCCTCGATGTCGATGAGGTGCGCGGCGCGCTCGCTGCCCAGCTCTTCGTCGAGCGTGCGGCGCACGTCGGCGAACGGAAACGGCTTCACACGGTCGAGGACCTTCTGGAACTCCTTCACGTACGCATCCGGGAACATGCCCGCCGACGACGCGATGATCTGCCCGAACTTGATGAAGGTCGGCCCCATGTCCTCGCACCACATGCGGAACAGCGCCGGGCGCGTCAGCGTCGCGTACTCGTCGCCGCGACCCGAGACGTTGAAGATGGCGCGCCGCAGCTGGATGACATCGCCAAGCCACAGGAAGAAATATTTGGCGGTGTAGAGGAACAGCGCCCAGACCCGGCGCGGCACAGGCAGCGACACGGAGACGAGGAGTAGCACCGCCAGAATGGCCAGGACCGTGTACCCAAACATGCTCGGCGCGAGCTTACACGGGACGGTCGCCATGCGCGCCCTCCCGTTCGTGAACCCGTGAGCGTGCCGGCGAGGCGGGTCAGGCGGGTCAGCTCGGGTCAGCACTGGGGGTACACTCAGCGGGTGCTGACGACGGTGACCGCCGGGCCGTACACGCTGCGGGGCATCTCCGTCGGCGGCGTGTACACGTCGATCGCCGTGCCCGAGCTCGGCGTGGTGTTCGACGCGGGCGCTTCGCCGCGATCGAGCGGCGGAATCGATACGATCCTGCTGTCTCACGGTCACGCCGATCACGTCGGCGCCCTGCCCGCGCTGCTCGGCATCCGCGCGCTACACGGCAAGATGAAGCCGCCGCGCGTGATCATGCCCGTCGAGATCGTCGCTGACCTGACCCTCGCGCTCGAGGCGATGGCGAGGTTGCAGCGGTTCCCGCTCGCGATCGATGCGATCGGGATGGCACCCGGCGACGAGCTCGAGCTCCGCGGTGATCTGCGGGTGCGCGCGGTGCGGACCTTCCATCCGGTGCCCTCGCTGGCGTACGTGCTCGTGCGCCGGGTCGCGAAGCTCAAGCCCGCGTTGATCGGGCTCTCGGGCCCCGAGATCGCGGCGCGGCGGCGCGCCGGAGAGGATGTCACCGACTACGAGGACCGGCTGGAGCTCGCGTACTCGACGGACACGCTGGCCACCGTGCTCGATCACGCCCCCGATCTACTGAAAACCCGCGTCCTCATCATCGAGTGCACGTTCCTCGACGAGCGCAAGGCGCGAGATGCGGCCCGCGCGGGCTGCCACATTCACCTCGACGACCTGATCGAGCGCGCGGAGCGGTTCGAGAACGAGCACATCGTGCTCATGCACTTCTCCCAGCTGTACCGACCCGACGAGATCGCCGGCATCCTCGATCGGCGGGTGCCGCCGGCGCTGCGGGCTCGCCTGATCCCGTTTGTCCCGCCCGGCACCACGTGGCCGGGCTGACCGCGCTCGGTCAGCGATGACCGGTCGACGCGACGAGCAGCAGCAGCACCTCGCCGACAGCCGCGGCACACGCGACGACGGGCGGGGTCAGGCCGCCCTCCCGGCGCTGCGCCGCGAGACCGAGCCCGAACGCGATCAGCGCTGCGAGCGCGAGCGCGACGATGCCCACCTTGCCAACCGCGAGGATGGTCAGCACGAGCACGCCGAGGCTGAGCGCGCCGATCAGCCACGCGGGCGCCGGTGCGGCCACCAGCGAGCGCTGCGACTCGTCGGGCTCGATCGCGTCACCGATCGACTGCAGGAACACGGCGGCCCACCGGCCCACCACCGCCGTCGCCAGCAGCACCAGTAACCACGCGCTCGGAGGTAGTGCCACGACCGCGGCGGCCCGCACGAGCACGCCGAACACGAGCACGAGCGTGCTCGCCGGCGACTGCGTGCGCCCCGTCCACTGGTCGACCTGCTCGCCCACGCCGCGCTCGACGATCGCGGCCGATGCCAGCGACAGCGTCGCGAGCCCGAGCAGCGCTGCGATCGTCGGGCTCAAACCCGCCGAGCACGCGAGCGCGGCGACGGCCCACGCCGCCAGCCCGACGGGCACGCCGAGCGCCACGATCCATCCCGGCGACCTCGCCTCGTCCGCGACCTCGACGGGCCACCGCCACGGCGTCGAGTGCACCAGCGCGACCGCCCCGCCGTAGAGCGGGCCCAGCCGCTTCTGCCACTCCTCGCGCGTCGGCACGAGCCGAGTATGCCCCACACTGATACGGTCGAGCCGATGAAGGCGTCCTACGATCTGGTCTTGCTCCCGGGTGACGGCATCGGCGTCGAGGTGATCGCGGAAGCACGCGCGCTGGTCGATCTCGTCGGGGCCACGCTGGGCATCACCTTCGCGATGGAGGAGATCGCGTGCGGCGGCAAGTACTTCCTCGAGCACGGCACGCGCGACTGGGCCGAGGGGAGCGAGGCGAAGTGCGCCGCCGCCGACGCGATCCTCCTCGGGGCCGTGGGGTGGAACGGTCCCGATGGTCAGCCGGCCACGATGACGGACGCGCAGGGCGCGACGAAGATGGCGGGCTGGTCACCGGTGATCGGCAACCGCATGAAGCTCGACCTCTACGCGAACGTGCGCCCCGTGAAGTGCCTGCCCGGCACGAAGCACGGGCTGTCGGGCCGGTTCCGCGAGGTGTGGGCGCCCGAGACGGTCGACATGGTGATCCTCCGCGAGAACACCGAGGGGTTGTACTCGGGCATCGGCGAGCGCACGGGGGATCGCGCGACGGACCTGCGCGTGATCACGCGGCGTGCCTCCGAGCGGGTGATCACGAAGGCGTTCGAGATCGCACGCGACCGCAACCGGATGAAGAAGGTCACCTGCATCGTGAAGCACAACGTGCTCGTGGGCTGCCGGCTCTTCCTCGACGTCTTCCGCGAGGTCGCGGCCCGGTTCCCCGACATCACGCAGGACGTCGCGATCGTCGACTCGTTCGCGATGTTCGTGCTCACGCAGCCGGAGAAGTACGATGTCTGCGTCACGACCAACATGTTCGGCGACATCCTGACGGACCTCGCGTCGGTCCTGCAGGGCGGCATGGGCATGGCCGTGGGCTGCAACGTGGGTGACGACCACGCGATGTTCGAGCCGATTCACGGCTCCGCGCCCCCGCTCGCCGGCAAGGACAAGGCGAACCCGATGGCCATGATGCTCGCGACCGGCGAGGCGTTCTTCTGGCTCGGCCGCCGGCACGCGGACCCCCGCCTGCTCGCAGCGCACGCAGCGGTCGAGGCGGCGGTCGCCGAGCTGGTCCTGCGCGGCGAGCCGCTCACGTCCGATCTCGGTGGCACCGCCGGTTCCCGCGCCGTCGCCGATGCGATCCGCGCCGGTGTGCGCGCCCACCTCGCGATCTCCACCTGACCCGCGACCGCGAGCGACATGGCTTGCGCGGGCCGCCCTGCTGCACCAATATGCGCGGGCCTCAGCGAGCTCGCCCGAGCGAGCCCGCCGCGTTGCCGGGATGGAGAAATGGTAGACTCGGGGGTCTCAAAAGCCCCTTCCCCTCAAAGGAGTGTCGGTTCGAGTCCGACTCCCGGCACCAACGCAAACAGGCACCCCGAGGGGTGCCTGTTCACGTTTCAGCTGCCGAGGGCGCAGCTGACCAGCGGACTACATGCCGCCGGCGGGCATCCCGCCCGAGCCCATGTCCGAACCCATGGCGGAGCCCTCGGCCGAGCCCATGTCAGAGCCCGAGCCCATGTCGGTGTTCGTGGTGGTGGTGGTGGTGGAGGTGTTCTTCTTGCCACCGCACGCGGCGAGGGCAGCAGCAAGGATCGCGACAACAAATAGCTTCTTCATGGTTCTTAGTCCTCTCGTAACTCTGATTGGGGTTGCTAGCAGTTCCAGAAAACGGGAATCACAGCGCGGGGGTGGTCGCGCCGTACGTGGCGCCGCCATAGCCCGCGCCGCCGGTCGCGGACGACTCGGTGGTGGTCGTCGACTCGGTGGTGGTGGTGACGGGCGTGGTGTCCGCCTTCTTGTGGCCGCAACCAGCGCCGCCGAGCGCGGCGGCCACGAGTGCGAGTGTAATCAGCTGCTTCATTCGGATCCTGTGGTTCTTGGATGGGGGTGGGCTGATGGTCGGGCGGATCAAGAGGCGTCGAGCTCGGCGAGCGCCGTCTCGAGCTCCCCTCGGGCGTGCGAATCACCGGTGCGGGTCGCGACGGCGATGCCGCGGCGATAGACGTCCGCTGCGTCGTCACGGCGGCCGAGCGCGGTGAGGACCCCGCCCGCCTGCAGATACGACGCGACGTAGTCCGGGAAGCCCGCGAGGAGCTCCTCGAACACGGTCCAGGCATCCTGGAGCCGGCCCTGGCCCTTGTGCTCCATCGCGAGGCCGTAGCGCGGAAACGGATCGGTCGGCGTGCGAGCGATGAAGCTCTGGAACGTGGCGACGCGGTCCATCGTAAGCTGGGGCTGGCGGGAGACGGGCTGGCTGGAGACGGGAAACAAAGGGACGTGACCTAACGCGGCACGTCGCCGGGCCTTACAGCCGCGCGCATCATTCTCATGCAGCATAGCCAAATGCCAGTTCAGCATCACGATTTCCGAGCTCGCCTGCGCATCTCGGGGGCGTTTTGCCCCGGTTCGCGGGAGCACGCGGCGTGCTAAAATGAGGTTCCGGGAGTGCAGCGCTCGTTCACACGATTCATCGGCGTCGACCTCGGAGGTGGACGCGGGAAGACCTCGGCCGTCGCCGAGCTTCGCCTGAGCCGATCCGGCACCGCCGAGGTCATGGAGGTCGCCGTGCGGGCGACGGGACAGCCCTGGACCGACGAGGTCATGCTCCAGCGCCTGGCCGAGGGTGGGCCCGATACGGTCGTCGCGATCGACGCGCCGCTGACTCCGCCCGCGTGCAGCCGCTGCGTGCTGCCGGCCTGTCCCGGCATGATGGCCTGCGTCGATCCCGCCGTGGAGTGGCTTCGCACCGAGGGCCGGGCGCTGGTCCGCGTCGCCGCCCGCGCCGCCGCCGGCACGAGCTCGGCAGGGGCAACCGAGACGTTCGGGCTCGCCGGCACGTCCGCACGGCTCGCTCCGTATCTCCACCGCGCGACCGATGTCGCGATCACGTACGGGCGCGGCCTGCTGCCACTCTCCGCGCTCGGCGCCTCGAACGGGACGATCGCGGCCCGCGCCTCGCAGCTGCGACGCCGGCTCGCGGCATCGGGATATCAGCTCCACGTGAACCTCATCGAGGTCTCGCCGCAGGCAACCATCGGCGCGCTGTTCGATCCGCGCACCGCACGCGGCTACAAGCGGGACGCGGACCCATGGCGCACGCGTGCCCTCGTGCTCGAGCGTCTGACCGAGCTCTCGTTCGCGCCGCAGAGCCGGATGGCGCGGGAGGACGTGCTGCAGAACGACCACTGCTTCGACGCCGTGATCAGCGCGTACACGGCATACCTGTGGGCGCGCGATGGCTGGGCGCCGCCGCCGGGGCCGTTTGCCGCCGATGGCTGGATCTATGCGCCACCCTGAGCCGATGACGGCCGCGGGGTTCAGAGCAGCGCTTCGTACGCAGCCGTGACCTCGGCGAAGCGGCGCTCCAGGTGGCGCTTCCGGTCGTGGTCCGCCTCGGGCTGAAGGTCGGGGTGGTACGAGCGCGCGAGCTTGCGGTACGCGCGCTTCACCGTCTCGAGATCGGCGCTGGCGTCGATCCCGAGCGTCCGCAGCGCGGACACGCGACGCGAGTCGAGCTGGTAATGAGGACCGCTTTGCTCGGCGACGATGCCCTCGACCTCGAGCGCGTCGACGGCACGCAGGAAGTGCAGGAAGGCGAGCAGGCGAAAGCGCGGGGTGCGCGCGATCGGCCAGATCTGGTCGAGTCGGCGCGGCGACAGCATCGCGGCGATCATGCGGCGGTCCGCCTCGTCGTTCGGGGCCGGGGCGAGCTCGGGACGCAGCGCCACGCGGACGCCGGCGAGCTGGCGCACCAGGTGCTCCGCGAGCGTGCTGTCGACCTGCCGCTCGAGGTGGTCACGCGCCCACGCCGCGAGCCCGATCTGATGGGCCGCACCCGGTGGGTACGCCACCACGTCGCTCTCGAACAGCCCGACGAGGTCGTCCTGGCCCGCCAGGCGGACGAGGCGCTGGGTGACCGCGTGCCGCGCGGCATCCCCGTCTCCGACGACGACGTGGCCGCGCCGCAGCACGAACACCTCGCCCCGCGACGGCCGCATTCCGTCGAGCGCGCTCGCCCGGCTGGTGCGGGCCGAGACCGTGAGGACACCGCTCGATTCGCTGCGGCCGAGCTGATACGCGAAGCGAACCAGATCACCACGTGCGAGCACGCGGCGCGTTCGCTCTACTTCCCGGATCACGCGGCCATCATGGTGACCGCGGCTCGCGCGGGCCAATTTTCGGCGCTGAAAATCGGCGGTGGGCGCCTGCGACCGGCGCCGTCGATTCGAAGGTGATTCGATCGAGACCCTCAGGCGGCCCCGACCGTAATCACACCCGGAATCACACCAGAATCACATGAACCCAGCCTTGCGACGCTCGACGATGAACTCGGTCACCGTGTTGCGCACGTCCTCGCGGAACGTGACCTGGCCGGCGGCGATCTCGCGCAGCGCGGTGACGGCGGGCTTGTTGTCGCAATCCACGCCGGCCGTGGCACCGCGAGAGAGCTGACGAGCACGCTCCGCCGCGAGCACGACCAGCGCGAAGCGATTCGGAACGCGATCGAGACAGTCTTCGACGGTAACGCGAGCCATGGACCGCGGAACTTACTCGCTTGACGCTGCCTGTCAAGTGCAGCGCTTGCCAGACCCGTGCTGACCGTCTAGCCTGCCGGTCGAGCTCCGTCGCCCAGCCCCCGGGCCGGACCAGTCGGCCTGCTCTTCCCACGTATGGCCCTTCGTCCCTCGCTCTCCCACGTGTCCGCGGCGGCCCGCGGCCCCACCGCGCTGGATCTCGACTGGGATGCGCTCGAGATCGCGGTCGAGCGCAACTCGCCCGACACCGACAGCTATCTCGACCTGACGACAGGCCGGGTGCTCACCATCACGAGCGGTGACCCCGAGGCCGCGATCACGCGCCAGCAGGTCTCCGACAACATCCGCAGCTTCCTCCGCGTCGAGCCCGCCTCGTCGCGAGAGCAGTACCGCTGGATGGAGCGCTTCGTCGGCAGTGTGGTCGACGAGCCGCTGCGCGAGCGCCTCATCATCTCGATCGATGGCAAGGGCGCGTTCCGGCGCTTCAAGGACGTGCTTCTGGCCTATCCCGCCGAGCGCGAGCGCTGGTTCGCCTACCGCGCCGACCTCCTCCACTGGCACATCCAGAACTGGCTCGAGGGGCACGAGATCGTGCCGACGAACGCTCCGCCCTGGGGCGCCGTCGCCGCGCCGCAGGAGCTGCCGACCATCGGGCGCCCCGTGGCGCACGGCACCGAGGCGCCGGGCGAGCTGCTCCGCCGCCAGGCTCGCGATCTGATCGAGACGATTCCCGCGATCGAGCTGCCGACGGCGATCGCGTTCCTCGAGTTCTTGAAGCAGCGCTCGCTCGCGACCCTCGCGAAGCACGCGGCCGAGCACGATCCGACCGATCACGATCCGGCGGATCTAGACGATCAGGTCCCGGCCACTGCCGCCATCACGGTCGCGCCGGCGGTCGTCGGACTCGCTGACGACGCCTGAGCCGCGCGTTAGCTGCGCTTGAGGCGCGTGAGCGGGACGTCGGGGGCGGCGATGATCGGGGCCGTGGGGGGGACCGGCAGCAGCGTGTCGATCTCGTAGCGTGCCGCGTCGGCTTCGCGCGCGGTCAGGCGACCGTCGACCACGTCGGTCAGGGTCGCGCACGCCATCGCGAGCGGCGGCAGCGCGATGCCCGGATCGACCGGTTGGCCGAGCCGAGCGACGATCGCAGCGATGGACCGCGCGAGGTGGGCCGCGGCGGGTGGCTCGGTGATGGCGTCCAGCGCGGCGACGATCCCCGCCCGCTCGCCTTCGTCGATCGCCGGCGCGGACTGCACGAGCCGCGTGACGAGCTCCGAGATATGCTTGCTCACCCGCGAACCGCGACAACGAACTTCAGGTAGTTGCCCTCGGGGAACCCCGGCACCGTCGGGAAATCGGGCGGTAGCCCACGCCGCTCGATGATCTGGAGCCGCGTGCCGGCGCCGAGCGCGCCTTCCGCGAGCGCGAGCTCGAAGTCGGCCGTCGACAGCTTGTGCGTCGAGCACGCCGCGATCAGCAACCCGCCCGGCACGAGGACCTCCAGGCTCGCCGACACGAGCTCGGAATAGTCGCGGAGCGCGCTCCACGGCTTGCCGCCGCGCGCGGCCGCGCTCGCGAACGCGGGCGGATCGAGCGCGACGAGGTCGAACGTCCGGCTGCGCTCGCCGAAGCGCGCGAGCACCTTGAACACGTCGCCGACGATGTGCTCGGGCTTCTCGGGATCGAAGCCCGAAGCAGCGAAGTTCTTGCGGGCTCGGGCATGGGCCTTGGCGGCGACATCGACGGCGCACACCTCGGCCGCATCTCCCGCGTGCGCATAAACCGAGATCGCGCCCGTGTAGCTGAACAGATTCAGCACGCGGCGGCTCTTCGCCCAGTGCCGCACCGCGCGGCGACCTTCGCGCAGATCGGCGAACAAGCCGGTCGACAGCGGCGAGGTCACGTCGACGACGAACATCAGATCGTCCTCTTTGACCTCGAGCTCGACGGGGGCCGGGTTGCCTCGGACCAGCTCGGCCGCGACCTGGCGCGGCGCATCGCCACCGAGCGAGCGATAGCGGCGCTGCTCGTAGATCGCCTTCGGCGCGAGGTCGGCCTCGAGCGCGTTGTACAGCGCGTCGCGCAGGTTGGTCACCGCCGAGGTGAACAGCTGGACGACGAGGTAGTCCGCGTAGCGCTCGACGACGATGCCCGGCAGGCCATCGGACTCGGCGTTGATGAGGCGGAGGCACTGCAGGTGCTCGAAGTCGAGCAGCCGGCGGCGCAGCGAGATCGCCGCTCGAACGCGATCGCCGACCAGCCGCGCATCGATCTGGGTGTCTGGGTTGCGCGTGAACACGCGGAGCGCGATCGCGGAGTCGGAGTCGTAGAGCCCGCGGCCGACGAACTCACCCTCGTCGTCGACGATATCGATGGCGGTGCCGGGCTCGGGGGTCAGCGGCCGCGGGCCGAGGGCCTCGCGGTAGACCCAGGGATGCCCCGCGCGGATCCGGTGCGCGATGTCGCCGGGCAACCGGACGGTATTCTTCCGCACGATCGGCGCCCCCCGAACGGGGCCGCGACCGGGTCGACGCGTCTGGGCCATCGCCGCGCTTTATCACCCAAGTCCGGAGGATCTCCAAGGGAGTACCCTTCAAGTTTCGGGTGGACAGCTCGCGAGGCCTCGCGGTATGTCCCCGGGCCTCGTTCATGAATACGCATCCTGTCGCCACGCTGGAGCCGGTTCGGTTCGGAGAGTTTCTCCGCGACCGCCAGCTGATCTCCGACGAGCAGTGGCTCGCAGCACTCGCCGAGCACTGGAGCGAGCCGATCCGTGGGGGCCGGCGCCTGATCGGCACCACGATCATCCAGAATGGCTACCTGGCGGCCGAGATCGTCGAGGCCGAAGCCCGGGTGTTCCACGATGACCTCGACGTTGTCGAGGTGACCCCGCGGTCGGAGAAGGTCTCGATTCGCGCCTAGTCACTTAGTTAAGCTCCTGAGTTTTCGCGGGCATGACCGCCCCGATCGCTGCTATGGTCACATTCCCCATCGGGAGAGACATGATGGCTGTTGATTCGAAGCAGGGTGTGAACGGATCGTCCAACGGGAAGTTGTCGAAGGGTGGCCGCAAGCGCCCCTCCTCGCTGATGGCCCAGGCATCGTCGCTTCCCAAGGTCGAGCACTCGCTCGACGAGTTCATCGCGAAGGCGAACCAGACGCTCGTCGATGTGTCGAACTGGGGCGCCGCCGATGCGGAGGCGAAAGCCGAGGACGACAAGCGCAGAGCGCAGGACGCGCTCCGCATGCGCGCCGCCGAGACGCAGATGAAGGAAGGCGAGGCGCGCGAGCAGTTGCTGCGCCGCCAGCTCGACGGTCTGCAGGGCAAGCTCGCCGAGGCGGAGGCGCGCGCCGCGGTGGCAGGTACGACGGTTGCCAACGCCGCACACGACAGCACGCTCGCGCAGCTCCGCGCGCAGATCGAAGCTGCCGAGCAGCAGCGCCGCGCAGCCGAGCTGAAGACCCAGCAGCTCGCGAGCGCACTCAACGAGGCGAAGAACGAGGTCGCGATCGCGCGCTCCTCGGCGCCATCGATCGAGGTCGACCACAGCGAAGCCGCCGAGCGGGTCCGGCTCGCCGAGGCGAAGGCCGCCAAGGCGATTGCCGCCGCGCGCGCCGCGCAGGCCGGCCTGACCGTCTCGTCCGCGGATATCGCCGCGATCGAGAGCGGCCTGGTCGTCACCAGCATGGATCCGGCGAAGGGTACGCCGTGGGCCGCGATCGCGATCGCGTTCCTCGGCGGCCTCGGCATCATGTTCGTCGTCTGGAAGTTCGTGCTCAGCAAGAACGACGAGGTCAAGCCGGCACAGACCCCGGCACCCGCCGCCGCTGCTGCGCCCGCGGTGGACACCGGCACCGCGCCGGCAGCTGCGGCCACCGCGCCGACCGAGCCCGTTCCGGCGCCCGTCATGCCGGCCAAGCCGATCGTCACGCCGATCGAGGAAGAGCCGAGCCCCGTGAAGACCGAGCCGGCTGCTGCAGCCGCCCCCGCGAAGGCCGAGCCCGTGAAAGCCGAGCCCGTGAAGGCCATCACCAAGCCGGCAACCAAGACCGTGACCACGACCTCGAAGCCGGCGACCACGGCCGCGACGACCACGACCAAGCCGGCCTCGACGAAGGGCGGCACGCTCGCCGACCCGTTCGCCGAGACCCCCGCGCCGAAGAAGCCGAGCAAGGCCACGAAGGGCCCGGCGAAGTCGGGCGGCGCGATCGTCGACCCGTTCTGAGCCCCCGCTGGGATCTTCGCGTCGAACCATGGCGCAGCGGCTGTGACAAACAGTCGTTGCATCCATGTGTCGTCGTGCGATAAGTACGCGCTGCTGCATCGCTTCTCATCGAGGGAAACGGCCGGCACGGGAGGTCACGTGACGCGTATCATTTTCGCCATTGCGATCGCATTCGCGATCATCGCTGCCGCGGGTCGGGTGGTCCATGCGGATCCCACGGCGGCAGAGCTCGATAAGGCCAAGAAAGAATTCGCTGCGGGCAAGTCGGCGTTCGACGCTGGCGACTTCCCCGAGGCAGCGTCTCACTTCAAGACGTCCTACAACCTCTCGAAGAAGCCCGCGCTGCTCTACAATGTCGCGCTTGCGAACGAGTCGGGCGGTCAGGACGACATCGCGCTGTTCTACTACCGCAAGTTCCTCAGCGACGCGCCGGCCGATGCGCCGCAGCGTCCCGAGGTGACCGATCGCGTGAAGGCGCTCGAGAAGAAGTTCGGCGGCAGCACGACGACGCCGACCCACACGACGACCACGCCCACGCCGCCATCCGCAGAGCAGCACCGCGAGCCGAAGGCGATCAAGCCGGTCGGCACGTACACCTCCGCCGACTTCCAACACCAGGTCGTCGATGTCGCTCCGCCGAAGAAGCCACTCGACATGACCGCGTTCGTCCCCGAGGACTCGGGCTTCGCCGTCACGCTCTACTACCGCACCGCGGGCGAAGGAAAGTTCCAGGCGAAGGACATGCGCTGGCGCTACAAGGAGCTCGTCGGGCGCATTCCGGGGACGAAGACGCTCGGCGCGTCGCTGCAGTACTACATCGAGGTCAAGGACACCGCGGGCACCGTGGTCACGCGCTCCGGCAAGTCGACGAGCCCCAACCTCGTCGAGTTGCAGGCCGGCGCGGCGGAGCGGTTCTATCCGGACTGGAAGGACTCGACCGCCGCAACGCCAACGGTCGCGCAGACCAAGGCGAACGACGAAGACGAGGATCCGCTCAATCGCAACAAGCAGCGCAAGAAGATCGTCGCGCAGCCGAGCGGCGACGATCCAGACGGCATCAACGTCAACCCGCAGCCCGCTGGCAACGGCAACGGGTTCAGCGATGTTGGCTCGTCGAAGTTCAAGGGCATGAAGTGGGGCACCACCGCCACGGCCGGCGTGTTCGTCGCGCTCTCGGTCGTGTTCTACGTCCAGGCCGGCAAGCAGGCGCGCGCGCTCGAAGAGGACGCGGTGATGTGTGGCGCTCCACCGTGCCGCGCGTTCACCACGGACAAGGATACCTACGACCTCGAGCTGCAGAAGGCGGGCAAGCGCGACCAGACGATCTCGAACGTCACGATGGTGCTCGGTATCGGCACCGCCGCGATCGCCGCTTACTACTGGTACAAGGAGCTCACCGCGAAGAAGCGCGGCGAGCTCAAGGTCTCCGGCAAGGCGGGCAGCTCGCCCGAGACATCATCCTGGGTTGTCAGCCCGTCGATCGCCGACGGCTTCGCGGGCGCCGCAGCAGCGGCCCGGTTCTAGAGGTCATCATGCGCAACGAATTCCTCGTGTTCTCGGTCGTCGTTTCGTTCACGTCGGTCCTCACCGCGTGCTCTCCCTACGATCCCAACCTCGGTGGCACGCCGTTTCTGTGCGGCACGACCGAGCCGAAGTGCCCCGATGGCTACGCGTGCATGGCTGACACGATGAACCGTCAGGTCTGCCAGTCGACCTCCGGGAACATCGCCGATGCCGCGACCTCCGGGTTCCAGTGCGCGGACGATTCGCTCCTCGAGGGTACGGGCAAGAACGACACGATCGCGACCGCATACTCGACCCCGGTTGCGACCCAGCGTCCGGAGATCGCGTTCGCCGGCCTCGCGATCTGCCCCGCGGGCGACAAGGACACCTACAAGATCGATGTCACGATCGC
>JAYSYE010000064.1:0-2347 GCA_043716635.1 Deltaproteobacteria bacterium
GGGCGCGGCCAGCTGCAGCTCCGCCCTCACCTCTGCCATCACGGTCGCGGCCATCGCCTCCCGCTCCGCGAACGTGCTCTGCGGGCCGAGCCGCGCCGCAATCTCGCGATCGAGCAGATCGGCGATCGCCACCGCGCGCGGGTCGACGACTCGTGGCTTCCGTTGCATGCCAAGGAGCCTGATCCTCGTGGCGATCAGCACAAGCACCAGCGCGACCTACGCGGCGCGCTCAGGATTGGATCCGCCTTGATCCACTCGTGTTTTCGCTACGTCGCGTTACGAGAGCCTGCGCACAGCGGCGTCTGCCAGCGCGTCCTCGCCAACGGCCAACGGCCAACGGCCAACGGCCAATGCCCAACGGCCAACGCCCAACGCCGGGAGGGGCCATCGGCCATCGGCGTCGTGCGTCCGGCGTCCGGACAGCCCGTGAAGTCAGATGTGCGATCTGTGGGATAAGATCGCACTCCCCCCGGGAGCTTCTCTGGCGGATTCTTCGAACATCGTGATCAGCAGATCTTGCGAGGTCGATCACGAGTTCTTTAGGGTGCAGCTCACTGGGCCTGATGTGCGAGTCCAGCTCCAAGGGTGACAATCGATGAGCGAGCTCGTGACGATGTGGGATGAGGTCGAGGGTGGCGGGGGTGACGTGACGACTCCAATCCCGGAGCGCAGCCGCAAGGTCCGGCGCCTCCGTCGCACCCGTCCGCGCGGCAAGACGATCGCGGTGAAGCGGCTGACGCGCGCGGTGATGCGTGCCGGTGCCGCGGAGTCGCCGCCTACCGATGACGAACGGCCCAGGACCCGCTCCGAGTGCGCGGGCCAGGAGCGCCCGTGCCCGTGGGTGTCGTGCAAGCACCACCTCTACCTCGACATCAATCCGATCACCGGATCGATCAAGCTGAACTTCCCCGACCTCGAGCCGTGGGAGCTCGCCGATACCTGCGCGCTCGACGTCGCCGAACGCGGCGCCTCGACGCTCGAGGAGGTCGGCGCGATCACGAACCTCACGCGCGAGCGCATTCGCCAGGTCGAGCTCATCGGCCTGATGAAGCTCCAGTCGCCGGCGCAGCGCCTCGTCCGCTGAGGGCGGGAACGCCGCAACCGCGGCGTGCTACGAAGGGCGAAGCACGAGCACGGGCAGCCGGGTCTCGCGCAGCAATCGATCCGCCACCGACCCGACGAGCGCGCGGGAGATGCCGGACCGCCCGTGGGACGCGATGCAGATCACGTCGACGCCGAGCCTTGCCGCGGTCTGCGCGATCGCGGTGGCCGCATCGTCGCCGCGCACGATATGGGTCGTGACATCCCGGATGGGACCCGACGGGCACAGCGCGGCGAGCGCACGCCGCACCGCCGGCTCGTCGAGCACCTCGTCCCGCTTCACGATGTGGACGATGTGGACGGCGCCTCCGGTCGCCCCCGTCGGGCCGGCGACCACGGAGAACGCGTACGGCACCGCGCGGTTCGCGAACTCGGACAGATCGGTCGCGACGAGCGCGGTCCGCAGCACCGGTAGCGCGTGCGTGCCGACCTGCGCCTGCGGCGGGACGCACACCACGGATTGCGGCGCGTCGTGCGTGATGATGGACGACACCGAGCCGAGTCGCCCGAGCCCCGTCCGCTGGTTGGTGCCCGTCACGATCACGTCGATCGTTTCGAGCTTCGCGAGCTCGATGATGTGGTCACCGATTCGCCCGAGGCCCCGCAGCGCACGCGCCGTCACGCTCGCATCACCCACCCCGTGCGCGGAGTTGAAGCGGCGCAGCAGGTCACGCTCGATCAGCGCCTCGACCTCGGGATCTCTGTCGATGAGGCCACCGGAGCCGAGCCCATAGCGCGCGGCGGCATCGTCCGGGTAGTACACGGAGCCGAGCACGACGTCGACGGGGCCATGCGTGCGCAGCGCCTGCACCCACTGGATCGAGAGCTCGCACGCCGCCGAGTCGTCCACGCCGATCAGGACGCGCAGCGGCCGCGCGCCACGCGCGAACTCGAGCCACGGCGCCGGATCGCGCACGACGATCACGGGCGCCGTCGTATGCGCGATCACCTTCGACGTGGTCGTGCCGAGCCGCAGGAGCGTCGTGTCGGCGGTGCTCGCGCGCATGATGATCAGCGACGCGTGCTCCGTCTCCTCCATCGCGACCAGGACCTCGTCTGGCCTGCCGACCATCACCTCGGTGCGCACGGTGACGCCGTCGGCGCGCGTGCGCTCCGCGACGATCGCATCCAGGCGAACGCGGGCCGCGGCGAGCGCGGTGTCGGAGGTCGCGGCGGCCCCGCCCGTGGCATGGGGATCCGCGACGTACACCAGCACGATCTCGCCCTCGCCGCGACGTGCGGCCAG
>JAYSYE010000631.1:0-2786 GCA_043716635.1 Deltaproteobacteria bacterium
CAGAACCCCGATATTCGCGACAAGGACGGCTTCACGATGTCCTTGCTCGCGAAGTTCGGCGCCGACCCGGCACATCCAAACAGCCGCGGTCGTGTGCTCATGGACACGGACAAGGATGACCGACACGAGAACGGAACCATCCAGTCGCGCGTCGAGCGCCTCGGCAAGCACACGCAGTCCGGCGCGGTCGACGCAAAGGATCAGGCTACCGAGGCGAAGATCCGACGAGAATTCGACGAGCTTGCGCAGACCTCCGCGAACTTCCAAAACGCGCTCCCGGACGAAAACAAGGCCGACCTAGCATTAGCTCGCACGGAGTACTTCGCGTACGTGAAAGCACAGCAAGAACTGGAGAAACATCCAGACGACCCGGCTGCAAGAAGTGCGTCTTTAAAGGCAAGCAGCTATCGAGAAGATATGGACGATGCGCTGAAGCCGTGGATACAGCAAATGAAGCTGGAGGACGCGAACGCGCGGGACGCCGGGGACAAAAAGACCCTCGACGAGAACGCAATGCTCGAGCGCGGGCTCTCCGACCCGCAAAAAATATTCGGGCGCGAACCGGGCCCGGTGGCGCAACGGCCTGCAGTGTCCCAGTTGCTCGCCAGTGGTTTCATCAGAAACGACGATGCTCCCGATCACAAGGGGGCAACATTCAATGCCGAGACCGCAGTGGCGCTCGCGCAGCAAGGATTTGCTCCTGGCGCGTCTTACGGCGACATGATGCACTTCGACTACATTCAAGGATTCGACGAAGAAGTGGTCGGTGGCTGGAAATCACCGAAGGCATACAATGCGCATGGCGCTCACGACCGCTCCAAGGCGGGCGTGGCGAAGTGACAATTTCGAGATACACTGCACTGATTTTCATATTGGGATGCGGCCAGCCGAACATTGCATTACCGCCGTCGACGTCGTCGAAGTTTACTGAACGGAACGTGACCCAAATCGAGAGGCAACCTCTGACGTCAAACACTACTTCGGCATCGACATCCGCAACGACGGTCACCGCCCCAGCAGAGTGGCGGTTCGATACGGCAGCTACCGGCAAGGGTTCATCGGTCCTTACCATCGGGCTTCCGCGGTTAAGGATCGGCCAGCCGACATTCACCAACGAACTTCGCGGCGAGCGGTTTGTAGGGTTCGACGGCGAGGCATTTCGCGTGTGGGACACGAATAGTGGACTAGAGATCGCCAGATTGACGCTACCCCAGCACGAGTGGGTGCACTTGTACGAGCCCCTTGTACTGCACGTCACGGCAGGCGCGCGCGCAGTCCTGGGTGGCTTTTTTGATCAACCGCAGCAATGGACTACACCGTACAGAGGGTCCCGCGCACTGGCCACCGACCGACACCTCATTGGCACGCTCGCCGATGGGACAGTCGTTGTTGCGAATAAAACACAGAAGTCTTTCGAGCGGCGAGTTCTTGACACCGATGAGCTCATCGCATCGGTACCAGCGCGCGTGCGGGTTGTCGGCACAGTCGCTCAGATTGGCGAGGATCTGTTCATGTTCGAGAGTGCTTCCGTATTTCGATGGAACAAAGCAGGCAACACACTGCAGAGCATCGCGAAGGCACCACATGAATGGAGCGACGCCCAAGTTCGTGACGGGGCGCAGTTCGCAGTAGCTTGGGGAACGACGGGGGTTGACCGGATAAACCTGGTCGATGGCGTGGTCACGCCCGTCCCTGCGGTGACAGCGGTTGAATGTCTGCTGCCAGCGGACACGCTTGTCTATGCCGCGCACGCAGATCTCGTAACCATTGACCTGCGGACGTTCGCCCGCGGAATCACGATGCGCGCCGCTGCGTCCGTGGAGAAGCTCGTGTGTGGCGATAATGGTTCCTTCGCCTACCTCACGAACCATGAAATTCACATGGTCGATGCGAGCGGCACCGAGCGACCGATGTCCACACCGGCGCGGTTCGCGGGCTGGGGCGCGCACGGCACGGTGCTCGTCGACGATCACGGCACCTCCACGATCGACCTCGCGACGAGGGTAGCCACGCCCGGCGGGACCTCCGTGGCGGCACCCACTCCCACCGTCACCACGACGGTCGAAGCTCGGAAGGTGGTCGTCCGCGCCGGCGGCGTCACGCGCGCGACGCTGCACATCAAGTCGCGACCCGGTGACCCGGATCTGTACGAGCGGCGCTACCTCGCCGCCGCTGCCGATGACAAGCACGTGGTCGTGGTCTGGTATCAGCCGGACCTCGAGCGGTACGGCAGGCTCGGCTCCGACAACGATCAGGAAGAAGGCGCTCAGTACTGCGCGGAGAACGACCGCGAAGCACGCTGCGTGATGGAATACTTCGTCGAGGTCTGGACCGTGGCGGCACAGCCGCGCCGGCTCTGGACCACTCGCCTCGATCGCGCCATCCCCACCAAGCGTCCGTGGCCTTTCCCCAAGGAGGCCACCGCGGTCGCGCTCACGCACGACGGACGGGGCGCGCTGCTCGGCTTCCGCGACGGCGACGTCATCGTCGCGGACGTCGCCACCGGCGCGATGCACACCGAGTCCCTCCACCACGCGCCCGTCACCCGCATCGAGCTCGCGCCTGACGACGCCTACGTGCTCACGCAAGATCTCGCGGACGAGCAGCGCGTCTGGCCGCTCGCCTACTGAAGCGGATCAGTGGAAGTCGCGGCTCCCGACCTCGATCACGGATCGGGATAGATCGGGGCGGAACACCGAGTCGGCGATCAGGTGCACGATCCCCTCCGACACCTGCAGGCGACCGGCGACGCCGAGCACGGAGGTGGTCTTGATCAGCGGCCCGTA
>JAYSYE010000632.1:0-8527 GCA_043716635.1 Deltaproteobacteria bacterium
GGCGGAAACTCCCAGGCCCAGGATCATCGGCCCCGATGGGCGCTTCCAGGCACCCGGTCCCCGCGCTCACTACAAGCCGATCGACCCGCGACGAGGGGAGCCGCGGCTCGCTCCTTCCGCCTCTGCCATGACCGAGACTCTCCGACCACAGAGGCGCGAGCCCGCGCGACTGCGCCCACGCGCGCGGTCATGCCAGCCCGACTGCGCAGCCGCTGCGGCGAGCCGGCGGGCCTGCATCGAGGCACCGCGCAGGGACTCTGGTCGAGGTGAAGCGCGTCGTCCGGTGGTTAGAGACCGATCTCGCGCGCCGTGCCTGTTCCTTCGTTCACTGCATCTGAGCGCGCGGCTGCGACCGTGCTTCGAAATCCTTCAAGCCTCACAAATCGCGAGCTTGCGCGCGGCGTAGCGATCAGGCGGCGTTCCAGACCCGCCGAGCCCGGGCTGAACCGCTGAACGATATGTGCACCATGGGACCTGAATTGCATTTACCGCTATACATCCGCCATATTAATAGGTATGGTTCGCAGGTGGTGCAGTCGCGCGCAAGGCAACTGGAGATCGAAGTCCGTGCGCCGGGCACGCGGGCGCCCGGTGCTGGGCGGCCGAAGAAGCGATGGCCGAAGGGCGTGAAGGCGCCGGCTTCGCACGTGAAGCGCGAGGCGTTCGTGAAGGGGCGCGCGCTGCACGTGACCCTGCGAACACTGCCGGTCGCGAAGAACCTCCGGCGGATGGATGCCTATCAGGCGGTCCGCATCGCAGCGCGCGTGGTGCTGGCGCGCAGCGGGTTTCGCCTGGTGCACTACAGCATCCAGAGCAACCACATCCACCTCATCGTCGAGGCCGAGTCACGGGTGGAGCTCTCGAACGGCGTGCGTGCGTTCTCGATCTCGGTCGCGAAGTCACTGAACGCGAAACTCGGCCGCCGGGGTCCTGTGTTCGCGGACCGCTACCACGCGAAGGCGGTCGCGAAGCCGACCCAGATGCGCAACGCGATCCAGTACGTGCTGACGAACTGGCTGCACCATCGCCCGAGCCACCACGAGATCATGGAGGAGGTCGACCCGTACTCGAGTGGGGCCGACTTCCTCGGGTGGAAGGAGCTCGGAGGTACACGGCAGTTCGTGCGCGACCAGGGATTCGAGCGGGTGCCGCTCGCAGCCCCAACATTGTGGCTCACGCGCGAGGGCTGGAAGCGCGGCGGGGAGATCAGCGTGTTCACCGTTCCAGGCTGACCGGCGGGGGCGTTTGCGGTCGGAGTCGTTCGCTGATGAACGACGAGCGGCGGCCGACGATCGGGTCGCGAGAGGTCGGCCCCAGGTCAGCCGAGCGTTCGCGCGATCGCCTCGATCCCCTTCAGCCCGGCTCCGAAGCGACCCATCGCATCGCGGTGCCGCTCCAGCTCGCCGTACGGCAGATAGCGAACTCCCAGGTCGGCGACGCGGCGAAACGCGGGCCGCGTGAGTTGAGCGCGGACTTCCTCTTCGCGATCGTCGGGCGCGACGAGAAAGAGCCCGCGTGTCGCGTGTCCGGGTGCGCCGAGCGCAAGGTCGAGCAGTCGGATGATCCCCGAATCGATGGACGTCGTGTGCTCGACCTCGAACGCGGCCGCGACGCGAGGCTGGCCGCAGTCGAGCCCCAGCGCGCGATGAGGGCTTCGACCGGGGCTGTCACCGGCTCATCGTGGCCGCAAGCTCGAACGCGCTCGGCCTGGAAGGCGTCGATCGCCGAGGGCCGCGTGCTCCGGCGCGCTCAGCGACGCGCGCAGCTCGCCATGCCGCAACCGCACGGGCACGAACCCCCGCTCTTCCCCGCTGCGCCGGCCGCGCCTGCCATCCCGGGCATGCCAGCCATCCCCGACATCCCGGGCATGCTCGCCATCGGGGACGCCGCCGGCGCGGCCGGAGCAGCGCGGTTCATGGCAAAGGCGCCGCCGGTGACCGCGTCCAGGGCGGACGCCTCGATCGTGGAGAAGTCATCGTGCCGAGTCGTCGTGGTGGGGTTGGACATGAGAGCTGCGGGAGCACCCGGCATGCCAGCGACGGCGGTCAGCAGCTTCAACGAGTTGCGTGTTCGGCTCCGGGGAATCGAGGGACGTGCACGCCTACCCGCGGCGACGTGACCGGCGCGGTTACGGCTGGGACGGCGGGATGCTGCCCACGCCGTACCAGACCCGCACGCTGCTGATCGCGCCAGGCGAACGCTACGACGTGCTCGTCGAGATCGGAGCCGACACGACGCTACGGAACAACTTCTACGACCGCGGTCACCACATCCCCGACGTCGGTCCCGTGGACCTCATGGGCGTGAATGTCGGCGCCGCCGGCCCGGCTCCCGGCGCGCTCCCCACGACCTGGGGTGACGTGGCGCCGATCGCCGTGGACGCCAGCACGCCGCGACTGCAGTTCGAGCTCCGCGAGAACGAGGTCGGCGTGGCCGAGCCCGAGTTCTCGATCAACCACGAGAAGTACCCGGACGTCACGCCCCGCGCGGGCAAGGCCGGCGACATCGCGATCTGGGAGATCGTGAACAAGACGGAGATGGATCATCCGTTCCATCTGCATGGAATGTCGTTCCAAGTTCTCGGCGACGACGGCCTGACGCCCGCCCGCCTCGGGTGGAAGGACACCGTGAACGTGCCGCAGAGCGCGACCGTGCGCTTCGCGGTGAAGTACGGGCCGGCAGGCCGCTGGATGTTTCACTGTCACATCCTCGAGCACGCCGAGCGCGGGATGATGGGCGAGCTCGACCTCGCACCGTAGCGAGCTTCGAGACCGCGCGGGTCCCGACGGGCTGTGAGCACGACCGCCACGTGTAACCGGCGGCGTCACGCCCACGACGGCGTTCCGGGGCAAAGCCGTTGAAATCATTCGGGCGGCGTGACGGCGCGGAACGTGCTGTACAACCTGCCGATGCGTCTTGGTGGTTGTGTCGCGCTGGTCCTGCTCAGCAGCTGTGTGCCGTCGCAGTCCTCGGTATTTCGGCCGGTCGACCGGGACGTTCGATTGCGGGTCGGCGCGGACGTCACGTGGTCGGGCTCGCCCGATGCGAAGACCCAGACCGCGATCCGCGACCTGCTCGGCAAGCCGATCGATGCCAGCAGCGCGGTCCGGATCGCGCTCGCGCAGAACCGTCGCCTCCAGGCGCGGTACGACGGGCTCGGAATCGCGGCCAGCCAGATCGCGGACGCGACCGTGCTCGGCGCGACCTCGGTCGATGCGAACTACAAGTTCGCGAGCGGCGGCGGCCGTGGCGGCGAGACCGAGATCACCGTCGTTCAAGATCTCCTGTCGCTGCTGCAGATCGGCCAGCGGCGCGGCGCCGCCAACGCCATGCTCGGCGCGGCGCAGGCGCGTGCGGTCGAGGCCACCGTGGAGCTGGTGGCGGACGTCGAGATCGCGTTCCACGACAGCGTCGCCGCGATGCAGGACCTGGAGCTCGTCACGCATGCGTTCGAGGCAGCCGACGCGGCGGCGACGCTCGTCGAGCGGCAGCATGCAGCGGGCAACACGAGCGACCTGGAGCTCGTCCGCGAGCAGGAGCAGCGGGAGCGCCTCCGCGTGGAAGTGAAGCGCGCGACGCAGCGGGCGGAGGAGCGACACGCGCGGCTGGGCGGGCTGCTGGGTCTGACGGCCGCGCAGCCAGCGTGGACCACCGTGGCCACGCTACCCGCCTTGCCGGCCGCCGCGCCCGCACTCGACCGTCTGGATCACGACGTCCTGGCTCGGAACCTCGAATCATCCGCGCTTCGACTCGACGCCCGGGCGGCACAGAGTCGCCATCGCTTCGCGGTGGTCCGCGCATTCCTGCCCGAGATCGGGGCGGGCGTCGCGGCCGCTCGCCGTGATGGAGGCGGCTGGGAGATCGGGCCTGCCGTGCGGCTCGGGATCCCGCTGTTCGATCAGCAGCAAGGTCCCCGTGCGCGGGCGCGCGCCGAGGAGCAACGCGCGCGGAGCGAGCTGGCTGCCACCGAGACGGAGCTCCGCGCCGGGGTGCTCGAGGCGGGCTCCCGGCTCGCGCGCGCGTTCGAGGAGGCACACCAGCTCGCCGACGTCGTGGTGCCACTGCGCAAGCGCGTGCTGGCGGAGACCGTGCTCCAGTACAACGCGATGAACGCCAACACGTTCGAGCTGCTGATGGCAAAGCGCGACATGATCGAGATCGGGCGCCAGTCGATCGACGCCACGCGCCGGTACTGGAATGCAGCGTCCGAGGTCACCGCGCTCCAGCGCGGGGGGCACGTCAGCACGCGCGCGGAGCCCGAAGGAGAGCCGACACCATGAGCATGTCACGTCGAACCATGTTGCAGAGTGGGCTCGCGATGGGAGCCGTGCTGGCCACGCGTCGTCAGGCGGCGGCGCAGCACGCCGGCCACACCATGCCGGCTCCGACCCCGGGCCAACCGCCGGCCCCGATGCCGGGCATGCCGGGCATGGACATGCCGTCGGTGCCGGTGCCGGTGCCGTCGCACGTGGCTCCGAAGGCGCCGAGCGGACAGCACTACACGCCGGTGGTGGTCCCGAACGGCCACACCCTGCCGTTCGAGCTGAAGAACGGCGTCAAGGTGTTCCACCTGATCGCCGAGCCGATCACTCACCAGTTCGCGCCCGGGCTCGACGTCCAGGCCTGGGGCTACAACGGCACCACCCCCGGTCCGCTGATCGAAGGAGTCGTCGGCGATCGCATCCGGTTGTACGTCACGAACAAGCTCCCCGAGGCGACCACGCTGCATCCGCACGGGATGCTGCTCCCCAACGGGATGGACGGCGTCGGTGGGCTCACGCAGGACTACATCCCGCCGGGCAAGACCTTCAAGTACGAGTTCACGCTCCAGAAGGCGGGGACCTTCATGTACCACCCGCACTTCGACGAGATGACGCAGATCGCGCTCGGCATGGTGGGCATGATCGTCGTCCATCCCCGCGAGCCCGACTCGCGCCGGGTCCGTGACTACTCGCTGATGATGCACGAGTGGAAGGTGCCGATCGGCGCGCGGCGGCCCGATCCCCTCGCGATGAACGACTTCAACATCCTCACGTTCAACAGCAAGGCATTCCCGGCGACGATGCCACTGGTGGCCGAGGTCGGTGACCTCGTCCGGATCCGGCTCGGCAACCTGGGACCGATGGACCACCACCCGATCCACCTGCACGGGTACGCGTTTCACGTGGTCGAGACCGATGGCGGTCAGGTGCCGAAGACCGCGCAGTGGCCCGAGACCACGGTCCTCGTGCCCGTCGGCTCCGTGCGTGTGATCGAGTTCGTCGCCGATGCGCCCGGCGACTGGGCCATGCACTGTCACATGACGCATCACGTGATGAACCAGATGGGACACGACGCGCCCAACCTGGTCGGGGTCGACACGAGTGGCGTCGATCGCCAGATCAACAAGCTCGTCCCCGGCTTCATGACGATGGGCGAGACCGGGATGGGCGACATGATGTCCATGCCGGTGCCGCGCAACAGCATCTCGATGCTCGGCGGCAAGGGCCCGTTCGACCAGATCGACATGGGCGGCATGTTCACGATCGTGAAGGTGCGCAAGCAGCTGACCGCGGAGTCGGCGGCCGGCTGGTACGAGCACCCGAAGGGCACGGTCGCCGACGAAGCCACGGCGGACGACTTGAAGCGCGACGGCATCGAGGCCTGAGCGTCGCCTGCGGATGACCGAGCAGCTGCCGCCGCTTCGCAACGTCACGGGACGTCGGGTGCTCGCCGCCTTCGGTGGCGTGCTGCTGCTGTTCGCGGCGGCGCTGGCGGTCGAGCTCGTGACGCTGCGCCGCATCGCCGCAGCGGAGGACGAGGTCAGCCGACTCGACCACGCCAAGCACGCGGGCCACATGGCGGCAGCCGAGGTGCGCGACCAGTACATCCACCAGGCGCATGCGCTGATCGAGTTCGGGCCGGGCCATCTCGAGCACTACGGCCGGGTGCGGGTGGCCGCGCGAGACTCGATCCTCCATTTGCAGACGCTGGCCGACACGGACGCCGACCGCGCCCTCGCCGGCGAGATCGCGCGGCTCGCCGAGCAGAACGATCGCGACTTCCAGACGCTCGTGGTGCCGGCCATCCGTCGCGGTGACCGCAGCGGCATCGCGGACCTCGGCGCGAAGCTGGAGACCGTCGTCGACCAGGTCGTCGAGCTGAACGCCCAGTTCAACGCCGGCCTCGAGGTCCGCAGTGGCCGCGCGCACGACGAAGCGGAACGGCTGCGCCGTCAGGCGGTCGCGGCGACGATCGCGTGCTTCGCGCTGGCGATCCTGCTCGCGGCCGGCCTCGGACTCTGGCTCACGCACACCATTGTCCAGCGCATGGACAGCCTGCGACGGGGCACGCGCCGCCTGGGTGCGGGGGATCTCGATGCGCGGATCGAGCTCACCGGTCGCGACGAATTCGCGGAGCTCGCCGCGAGCTTCAACCAGATGGCGGCGAGCCTCGCGCAGGAACAGGCCGCGCTGGTGCGGGCGCAGAAGCTGGCCTCGATCGGACAGGTCGCCGCGGCCGTGGCGCACGAGCTCAACAACCCGCTGTCGGTCATCCTCGGCTACACGAAGCTGCTGCGCGCCGAGGGTGGCGAGGTGTCCGAAGAGCTGCGAATCGTCCACGACGAGGCGCGACTGTGTCAGCGCATCGTGCAGGAGCTGCTCGACGTGGCCCGTCCCCATCGTCTCGAGGTGGCACCGGTGGAGCTCGGCGAGCTCGTGCGCGAGGCGGTCGATCGACTGGCGGACTCCGGAGCTCTCAGCGACCGCCGCGTGGAGGTGATCGCGAGGCCGCCCGTCGTGGTCACGGCCGACGCGGGCAAGCTGCGTCAGGTGATCGCGAATGTGGTGATGAATGCCTCGGAGGCCAGTCCGGCGGACGGACGGATCACCATCGACACGTCCTCGGACCGAGACCACGGAACCCTGACGGTCTCCGACGACGGGCCTGGGATCTCCGCGGAGATCCGACAGCAGATCTTCGAGCCGTTCGTGACGACGAAGCCGAATGGTACCGGGCTCGGGCTGGCGATCGCGCACGCGATCATCGAGGCCCACGGCGGGACGATCTCGATCAAGTCCTCGGGGGCGCACGGCACCGTGGTGTCGCTGCAGCTCCCGATCTCCGCCCGCGAGGAGCCGAGGCCATGACGCGAGCACGGGTGCTGGTCGTCGATGACAAGGAGAACATCGTCAAGCTGCTTGCCCGCATCCTGACTCCCGAGTTCGACGTCACCACCGCGTCGGACGGTACGCGGGCGCTCGGACTGCTCGCGGTTCAGGACTTCGACGTGGTGGTCAGCGACATCAGGATGCCCGGCGCCGATGGGATGGCCGTCCTGCAAGAGAGCAAGCGACGACACCCGGAGACGGAGGTGGTGCTGATGACCGCCTTCGCGACGGTCGCTGACGCCGTCGAGGCGATGAAGCAGGGCGCGTATGACTATCTCCAGAAGCCCTTCGAGCCCGAAGAGGCGCTGCTGGTCGTGCGGCGCGCGGTCGAGCGTCGGCACCTCATCGCGCAGGCGCGGGATCTCCGCCATCAGCTGTCACGCGTGCAGCGGGTCGACGGCATGGTCGCCGAAGCCCCCGCGATGCGTCCGGTGATGGAGCTCGTGCGCCGCGCCGCCGCGAGCGACTCGACGGTGTTGATCAGTGGCGAGAGCGGTACGGGCAAGGAGCTGGTCGCCCGCGCCATTCACGATGCGAGTGCGCGCGCCCGGGGACGCTTCGTCGCGGTGAACTGTGGCGCGATGCCTGAAGCGCTGTTCGAGGCGGAGCTGTTCGGCTACACGAAGGGGAGCTTCACGGGGGCCGCGAGCGACCGGTCCGGGCTGTTCGAGGAAGCGGACGGCGGCACGCTGCTCCTCGACGAGCTCGGCGAGCTGCCACTCGCGATGCAGGTCAAGCTCAACCGCGTCCTCCAGGAGCGCACCATCCGGCGCCTCGGCGACCGAGAGGAGCGCTCCGTCGACGTGCGCGTGCTCGCTGCCACCAACGTCGATCTGCAAGCCGCCGTGCTCGCCGGTACGTTCCGCGAGGACCTGTTCTACCGGGTGAACGTGTTTCCGATCCGCGTCCCGCCCCTGCGCGACCGCCGGGCGGACGTCCCGCTCCTCGCGGAGCTGTTCGTGCAGCGCCACCACCGGGAGGGCCAGCCGGTCGGGTTCACGCCGGAAGCGCTGGCCGCGCTGATCGACCACGAATGGCCCGGGAACGTCAGGCAGCTCGAGAACGTCGTGCAGCGCGCACTCGCGGTCTCGGACGGTGCCAGTATCACGGCCGACGCGCTGTCGGCCGAAGTGACACCCTCGCGCTCGACCGCCACGCTCCCCCACGATCTCGTGCAGCTGTCCTACCGCGACATGCTCGAGGCCGCGAGGGATCGCGCAACCCGTGACTACCTCGTCGCATTGATGCGCGCCGTGACAGGAAATGTCACGCAGGCCGCCGAGCGCGCAGGCATCGAGCGCGAGAGCATGCACCGCCTGCTGAAGAAGCACGGCGTGCGCTCCGAAGATTTCAAGACGAAGGCCTGAGCCGAGGTC
>JAYSYE010000633.1:0-2780 GCA_043716635.1 Deltaproteobacteria bacterium
CCCTTG
The DNA here is from genome assembly GCA_043716635.1 of Deltaproteobacteria bacterium. GTDB lineage: Bacteria > Myxococcota_A > Polyangia > Haliangiales > Haliangiaceae > JABFXX01. Next base: position 7 of record JAYSYE010000633.1, read on the forward strand.
AAGTGGCGCGGCAGCGGGACGAGCATCCCGTCGGGCGAGGCCTTGTACGGGATGTACGAGTAGTTCTGCACCAGGAACACGCCGCGGAACGCCATCAGCTCGTCCTCGACGAACGCCTCGAGCCGGAAGGTGAACAGGATCCGGGGCGTGATGTTGAGCGCGACCTGCGCGCCCTTCGTCGCCACCGGCAGGAACGGCTGCGAGCGGTAGTACTGCCCGCGCATCGTGGACTCGACGTAGTAGACGCCGGCGGGATCGAACGGGACGTCGAACACGGCGACCGGTCGGGCGACCCACACCGCCTCGATGCTGAGCCGCGCACCCTGCTTCGCCAGATCGACGGGCGAGGTGACGATGTCCTTGCCGTTCACGACCACGGTGACCTTGGACGGATGATCGAGCGGCAGGTCGAGGGTGACCGTGCCATCGGCCGCGGTGACAGCGCTCAGCGTCGTGGCTGCCGAGCCCGAGCCCGAGCCCGAGCCCGAGCCCGCCGCCGCACCCGAGCCGGCCGCTGCACCCGAGCCGGCCGAAGCCGCCGTGCCCGCCGCAGCGCCCGAGCCCGCCGCCGCACCCGAGCCCGCCGCCGCACCCGAGCCCGAGCCCGCGATCCCCGTTGGCGCGCCTGCACTCGGATCCGGCTCGACGCGCACCTGGATACCCGCGAGCGGCACGCTGTCCTGCCCCGCCTTTGCGAGCGGACCTCCGATGACCTTCACGACCAGGCGGCCCGCAGGCAGCGACGCGTCGTCCTGCATGCCGCCCTGCATGTCGACCTCGTTCGGATCGGGGGGTGCCATCTGCGGCACCACGCGCCCGATCTCGTGCCGGGTCACCGCATCGATCAGCACGAGCGGCACGCCGTCGATCGGCGCGCCATCCATCAGGACGCGCACCTGCCCCGCCGGCACCGCCGAGCCCGGCGAGAGCTCGTCGATCAAGCCCGCGGTCGAGTCGCGCTTCTCCGCCGACAGGATCGCCTTGGCGCCGATCGACGCATCTGGCTGCAGCGGCATCGACACGAGCCGATCGGTCCCCGCGCCGCGCGCGAGCCGCGACAGCGCGAAGTACACGGTGCCGCCGGTCACATCGAGCTTGTCGAAGACCACGAGGCCATCGCCATTCACCCGTGCCGACCGCACGTCGACGGAGTTGTCGGCCGCGTAGCCGACGAGCGTGACCGTCTCACCGACGGGCGGCGTCGGGTCAGCGGCCTTGCCGCTCGCGACGGTCATCGAGTTGTAGGTCAGCCGCACCTGGTAGCTGCCCGCCGGGACTCCATCGTCCGGGCGCGGCTGGCCACTCATCTCGCGCGGCGCAGGCGGCTTCGCACCAGCGCCCATCGCAGGACCGCCACCGCCACCACCACCACCGCCGGCGGGTGGCATGCCGCCCATGCCCTGGAACGGCTTGGTCGACAGCATCACGCGCGCTCCGCCCGTCGCCGGCACCGGGAACGCATCCGACGTCTGGTTCGCGTTGTCCGCGTCCTTCACCGTCGCCTGCACGGTCGCGCCCGCGGGCAGGCCGCTGAACGTGGCGCGTCCGGCGGCGTCCGTGCGCGCGCTGCGGGCGGTGCCATTCACCGTCAGCACCACGTCGGTACCCGCGACGACGGCCGTCGGCGTGCCGGCCACCACGCGAACCGTCACGGTACCCGGCGCGAGCTTGTCATCCGGCAGCGGGTGCCCGATCGCGCCCGCGGGTTGCGCGTGGGCGACGGGCGCATCGAGCCCACTCACCGTCACCGCCGCGAGCGCGGCCATCGTTGCGATTGCGAGGCCCAGGATTCGCTTCACGATGCCGTCTCCTCGTCGGCAGCGACCTTGCGGGGCTTGCCATCGTCCGGGTCCCGCTCCGCCGCCGCCTGCTTCCCGTCCGCGCCCTTGCCGCCGCCGCCTTTGCCAAGCTTCGCGGGCTGCGTCGACTGCGCGGACTTCGTAGGCCTGGACGCCTTCGCCACCGCCGCGCCCTTCGGCTTTTTCGCCGGCGCCTCGTCGATGGCGATGCGCGCGCGCACCTCGCGATCGATCTGCTCGCGCGTGGTCGCGCCCGCGCCCCCCGCGTCCAGCTGCTTGATGATCTCGATCGCGCGCGCGCGATAGACGTTGATCATCTGATCGGCGTCCACGAGCGACAGCTTGCCCATGTCGCGGTCGAACTCCGCCTCCTTGATCGCCTTCACCAGCATGCGCTTCTCGCGCTCGAGCTCGCCGCGAGGCCCGATGGGGGCGCCCCACGCGAGCACGCTGTCATCCTCGATCCGGGGCATCGCCGCCGACGCGCCGGTCTGGAACAGCATGAAGATCGTGACCACCGCCGCCAGGTACGCGAGGCAGATGAACACCACCGGCGCCGTCACGTGCTTGTTCGTGGCAACGATGATCGCCCAGCCGACCGCGAGCAACGCGAGCATCGCGCCGCGCCGCAGCCACTTCCACTGGTTCGCGTCTTCGTACGTCCGCATCACTCGTCGGTCGATGCGAGCTCGTCGTCGAGCTTGTCCGCGAACGTCTCGTCAGCCGCGGTCACCATCGGGGGCACCGGCGCGACCGCAGCCGCGGTGCGACCACGCGTGACCCAGCGCCGACCCGCGACCGCCAGCAACCCGAGCCCGCCGACGACGGCGAGCGACGGCAGGAGCCACGAGAAGCTGCTCCGCGGCGTGGCCAGCGCACCCTCTCCGTACTGCACGACGTAGGCGGCGAGCGCGTGCTCGTAGGCCGCGGTCTTGCCCTGCGTCGTCGCGAGATCGAACTTCACCTGGCCGCGAC
>JAYSYE010000634.1:0-8487 GCA_043716635.1 Deltaproteobacteria bacterium
CTCGCGCCGGCGGATCGATCTGCCAGCGCCGGTCGAAGTCCGTCGTCGACAGCAGCGAGGTCGCGAACCGCTGGAGCTGGTCGGTCCACGCGGCGCCACCGGGGCAATCGGCGTTGATCTCGAGGACGCGCATCTCGGCGCCGTCGTAGACGCAGTCCGGCCGGCAGACGATCGCCATGTCCGCGTAGCCGGGCTCGATGGCGATCAGGTCATGCGCCGCGGCCGGGAGTCCGAGCCGGGCGTAGAGGTCGGGCTCCGCGAGCACGTACGGGGCGACCCGATTGATCAACGCGACCAGCGCCACGGCGTCGAGCGCCCACCGCTCCACCCTCGGCGCGTCGACGAAGTGCGGTTTCAGCGACACCGGCAGCGGCTGGCCTGCACTCACGAGCCGGGCCTCGACCATGCGCGGCTCGAACTCGCGCAGGGCGCGTGCGGTCCGCGTCGGGTCAGCGGCCAGGACCGTATCGAACTCGGCTTCGATGGCGGACGTCATGCGGGATATGTTCTCACGCGCGGGTCAGCGGCGATCGAGCGACCCGGCCGATCCGCGGTCACGATGTAGGTCGGGCGCCGACCTGCGATCTCGCAGCGCCTGCGCGGGCCCGGATGAGGGCGCACCGAACCGGCGCGGACGAGGGTGTACTCCTTGAAATCCTCGACAGAAGCCGTAGCGTGTCGGGGTGAGCTGGAACCGTCGCGACCTGCTCAAGATGCTCGCCGCCGGGTCGATCGGCGCGATGATCCCCGCGCCCGCAGCCACGGCCGCCGGCACGCGATTTCATCGCGACGACCGGCCGCGATACTTCGTCTTCGTCTTTCTGTCCGGCGGGATCGATGCGGTCCACACGACCGACCCGAAGACACGCGCGGAGGTCGGCGCGGATATCGACATCCCGTACAAGCCCGGCGCGATCAAGGAGCTCGGCACGCACCGGGTCGGACCGCACCTCGCGATGATGGGCGATGCGGTGAAGGACCTCACCATCATCAACGGCGTCGACGTCCACGTGCTGAACCACATCAGCGGCGTTCGCCAGTTCCTGCACATGAAGCTTGGTGCGGACGGCCGCATGCCGACGATCTCCACGATTCTCGGATCGCAGCGAGATACCCAGCCCGTGGGCGAGCTCTACGTGGACGTCGCGGGGTCCTCTAACGGCGTGTTCGCGCCGCACTTCCTCGGCTCGGTCAAGACCAAGCAGACCGACTTCTTCCAGCTCGTCGAGGCCACGAGCCCCGAAGACCTCCGACGGCTGGCCCGGGTCTATCGCGGCAAGGCGGACGGGCTCAGGCGCAGCGATCACGGCTCCGGCGAGATCCGGACCACCGCGACCAACATCGCGGATTGCGCCCGCTTCTTCGACCGGGTCGCCGACCTCAAGCCGATGAAGCTCGAGGCGTGGGATCCAGCTCCGTCGCCCACCTCGATGAGCAAGAGCCTGCAACGCGTCCTGTGGGCGCTCGAGAATGACCTCTCGACGTGCGTGTTCACCGAGCAAGCTGGCTGGGACACGCACCAGTGGAACGTCAAGTTGCAGACCAGCCAGGCCAATGACCTGTATCCGTCGCTGGGTAAGTTCTTCCAGGCCCTGCACACCCGGAGCAACCGGCACGGCGTGCTGGCCGACAACACGGTGGTCGTCATCGCGAGCGAGCTCGGTCGGTTCCCGAAGCTGAACCAGTTCGATGGCAAGGACCACTGGCCCGAGGCGCCCCACATGCTGTTCGGGAAGCGGTTCCGACGTGGCATGTTCGGAGCGACCGGCAAGTCCATGGAGGGGCTGCCGATCTCGTTCGAGACCGGGCTCGCGAAGTCCGGTGGTAACCTGGTCACGCTCGACGACCTGTCGGCCACCCTCCTGGAGGTGGCGGGGATCGAGCCCCGCTCGTACGGGTACACGGGCCGACAGCTGGAGTTCCTCGTCGAATGACTCACCCGATCGTCGCGATCATCCGCAGCCTGGCCGTGAGTGCGATCGCACTTGCCGCCTGCGGCCCGAGCTCCGCATCGGAGCTCCCGCCACGTGCCACCGAGACTCCCGCTCCCTCCAGCGCGCCGCGCGTCGATCCCGCGCTGCTCGACCAGCTCGCGCTCCTGACGACGGGGATGCCGACGGACGTCGCGTTCGCCCCGGGCGAGCGAGCTCGCTGGCAGGGTGACCTCACGACGGGGAAGGCCACCCTCGATGGCTACCTCGACGCACTCCTCGCGACCCCGCAGTTCGCCGAAGGCGTGGCTCCGCGCGTGATCGTCAGCGATGCCCTCCTGCGGCGTAACCCAACGGCGACGATCGGCAATCCGCTCAAGACGACCGAGGTGGACGGGAAGAAGCTCTACTTCCTGGACAAGCCGTGTGCGCTCGCCCAGGCGGTCACCGTTCACCCCTGGTGGGATGCGGGGGCGGAGGTGCTCGTCTGCTCGGACTCGTACCGACCGGACGTCTACCGGTTTCGCATCCGAGGGGAGTGGGCGTACTGCGGGGCGAAGGAGGAGACCGGGTGCGGGTGCGGACCCAACCTGATTCGCTGCTCCAGCGGCGCAGCGCAGGAGAGTGCCCTCCGCGACCACACCCGCCAGGAGCTCGAGCTGACGGTCGCGCACGTCGTCCGCAACAACCTCCCGATCTCGACCCTGTTCACGATGAACGAGACGGTGCGCTCGTGGGAGGGCGAGCTGGAGTACCGGCGAGCGACCGTGAACAGCAGCTCCGACGGCCAGCCGTTCCTCGACGTGATGGCCCGCTGGTCAGAGCCCGCGTTGCGCCCGCGGCCGGAGCTCTGGCCGGGCCAGCACGCCGGGATCCTGACCGCGCCTCGCGTGATCCGCACGGTGGTTAACCCGCGGCAGATCCTTCGCGAGATGGAGGGGATGCTGTGGTGCTCGTCGGTCGAGTCCCGTGGCGCGTCGGCGCACGATGTCCTGGCGCTCGGTGGCAAGAACCTCCAGGGGTTGCGCCCGGGCTGGCAGGAGCTCGCCGCCCGGCCGGTGTGTACGGACTGCCACGCGCGGCTCGACTACGGGATCCAGTTCTTTCGCGGCTACGCCGATGTTCGGTCACCGGGAGCATTCCCGCTGGCCGAGCTCGTGCTACCGGGGAAGATGCAGCTGTATGGCCGCGATATCGACGACCCGCGCGGCGAGGATCGCGCGACGCCGGCTGGCTTTGCGCGCCTCGCGACGGCCCAGCCGGAGTTCGCGTCGTGCATGAGCCAGCGGGTGGTCGGCCACGTGTTCGGGCACGAGGCCTCGCCCGCCGACCTCGACGAGGTTCGCCGCGCCTACGAGCAGTCCCCGACGATCAAGCATCTCATGAAGACCGCCTTGCTCGACTTCGCGCACCAGTGGGAAGCCGCCCGCGCGACTCCGGTGCGGCCCGTCGCAGCCGCCGCGGCGGTCGCGCTGACGACCCCCGATCCCAGGCGTCTGCACGCGCTGGTCGAGGAACACTGTGCGGATTGCCATGACCATGGTGACAAGGTCGACCTCATGCGGGACGACCTCGCGCCGGCGCTCGTGTTCAACATGATCACCCAGGTGACGTACGGCACGATGCCGAAGGGCGACAACGCCATGTCCCTGGAGGCCCGGTCGGAGCTCGTCCGCTTCGCGCTGGCCGAGGCGCTGCCGGGGAACGATCCGGAGCAGCAGAAGGTCGTCCAGAGCTACTTCCTCGATCGAGGGCTCCCGCTTCCGGTGCACGACATCGATGATGCCTTCGCATTCATCGATTCGGCAGCAGGCGTCGTCAAGCGCAAGCCCAAGCTCGAGTGGGGGCTGTACGAGTACACCCAGGACTATGGCCAGATGTCCCGGCAGTGGAGCCCCAGCTTCTCCGCCGCGGTCGGGTTCAAAGCCCTCGAGGCTTGTCATGCTTCCGGTGCAGTCGCCGCCGCGCTCGATGCGTGCCTCGACCGCGCCCTTGATCCGACGATGCTGGCAAAGTCCACGCGCTTACCCTAGGCGGGGGACGCCGGCGCCGCCGGCACGACGACCTTCATGATCTCGAACAGGATCTGCACCACGAGGTCGCGGAGCTCCTCGCGGGTCAGCCGCGGCCGCGCTGCCCAGTCGATCGACGCGCCCTCGACGAAGCCGATCCAGCCCCGGACCGCGGTCTCGAAGCGCGGGTTGTCGACCGCGGCCCCCGCGAACGGCGAGCCACTCAGGAACTGCTCGAACAGGCGCGTGCGGACGCCCTCGACGACGGCGGCGACCTGCGGATCGCTGCCGATGCCGCCGCGCATGAGCGAGACGAACGCGCGCGAGTGCCGGGTGATGTGGTCGAGGTACGCGTCGAGGCTCGCGCGCACGCGATCGAGCGGCAGCAGATCGCGCGGCACGCCCGTGACCGCCGCCACCAGCTCGTCCGCGATCTGGGTCAGCCCGGCGACGTAGAGATCGCGCTTCGTCGGCCAGTAGTGATAGAGGAGGCCCTTCGAGATCTTCGCGGCCTTCGCGAGCGCGTCGATCGAGACGTCGTCGTAGGCGCGATCGGAGAACGCCCGCTTCGCCAGCTCGAGGATCTGCGCGCGACGCTCGTCGAGCTCGAGCCGGATCCGTCGCCTGGGGCGCGCGACCATGCGGCACTCTATCCCGCTTTGTCTATTGACCTAAGTTCAATAGTCGCTATCGTGGGCCTATGACGCACTCGATCATCGTCCGCGATCTCGATGTCGACCTCGCCACGGTCCCGCGCCACTGGTGTGCCGACAGCGCCGCCGCGACCGCGATCTCGAACGGCGTGAACTTGCTGTTCCCCCACGGCGAGCGCTTCTTCGTGCGCTCGGTGAAGCACTTCCAGGATCGCGTCGAGAGCCCGGCGCTGCGCGCGCAGATCAAGGCGTTCTTCGGCCAGGAGGGCCACCACGCCCGCGAGCACGATCGCCTGAACGCCGTGCTGCGCAGCCAGGGCTTCGAGATCGACGAGTTCCTCGCGACCTACGCGAAGATCACGCGCTGGATCGAGGCCCGCAGCTCGCCGGAGCTGAACCTCGCGATCACGGCCGCGTGCGAGCACTTCACGGCGATCCTCGCGGAGGGGGCGTTCGAGGGCGGCATCCTGGACGCGTGCCATCCGCTGATGCAGCAGCTCCTCGGCTGGCATGCCGCGGAGGAGCTGGAGCACAAGTCGGTCGCCTACGACGTGCTCCAGCTCGTCGATCCGTCCTACGGCCGGCGCGTGCTCGGGCTCGCGCTCGCGACAGTCATCCTCGGCGGCTTCTGGGCGTGGGCCGCCACGGTGCTGATGAAGCAGGATGGGCTCACCTGGCGCACCTTGTGGAAGCAGATGAAGGCGCTGCCGAACCGCGATCCCGTGGTCAAGCGCGTGTTCTGGCGCGGGATCAAGCTCTACCTGAAGCGCGACTTCCATCCAGCGAACATCCCCACGGATCAGATGGCGCCGAAGTGGTTTGCGACGCGTGGCTTCGCGATGCCCGAGGCGGCATAAGTGTCCGTGATGACGATCAAGCGCGACGACGTGTGGGTGGTGACGGGTGCAGGCAGCGGGATCGGGCGGGCGACGGCGCTCGCGGCGGCCCGGCAGGGGGCGCGGATCGCCGCGATCGACGTGAGCGCGCAGCGGCTCGACTCGCTGCAGTCCGAGCTCGGCGACCGGGCGTTGCTCGTGCGCGTCGTCGACGTCTCCGACCGGGTCGCGATGCGCGCGTTCGCGGACGCCGTCCACGCACTCGTGCCCGCGGCCGACGTGATCGTGAACAACGCCGGCGTCGCGATCGGCGGGACGTTTCTCGACACCTCGCTCGACGACTGGGACTGGATCCTCGGGATCAACCTGAAGGGGGTGGTCCACGGCTGCCACTTCTTCGTGCCCCGCATGGTCGATCGCAAGCGCGGCCACGTGATCAACATCGCGAGCATCTTCGGCATCTTCGCCCCGCCGGGAGTCTCGGCGTACTGCGCGAGCAAGTTCGGCGTGCTCGGGATGACGCAGTCACTGCGCGTCGAGCTCGCGCCCCACGGCATCGGGACCACGGCGATCTGCCCGGGCATGATCAACACGGCGATCGTCGCCGACGGCAAGATGGCCGGTGGCCTCGGGCGCAGCCAGAGCAAGATCATCGAGCGCTTCAAGAAGGGCGCGCCGCCCGAGGCGGTGGCAGCGGCGATCCTCGAGGCCGTGCGCACGAATCCGGCCGTGCGCACGGTCGGCAAGGATGCCTGGGCGCTCCATCAGGCCGCCCGGTTCCTGCCGGCTGCTGCCTACAAGCTGGGTGCCGCGATCAGCAAGCGCGTCGCCTGAGGTCGCCCGACCGCGCCGATGGACGGTCGATGTGACGTCGATGTGAGGTAGGATCCGGCCGACATGAAGCTCGCGAGCCTCCGCGATGGCACGAGGGATGGTCGGCTGCAGGTCGTGCGGCGCGATGGCGCGGTTGCGCTGCCAGGCCCCGAGCAGTGGCCCTCGCTGCAGCGCGCGCTCGACGACTGGAGCGCGGCCGAGCCTGCACTTCGCGAGCTCGCGGCCCGGCTCGATGCCGGCAAGGTCGACGGCGTCCCTGTCGATCCGCACCGGCTCGCGGCCCCCCTGCCGCGCGCCTACGAGTGGATCGACGGCAGCGCCTACCTGAACCACGTGCGCCTCGTGCGCCGCGCGCGCAACGCGGAGATTCCACCCACCCTCGAGACGGATCCGCTCATCTACCAGGGCGGTTCCGGCGACCTGCTGGGGCCGCGCGACGGCATCGAGCTCCACGATCCCGCCTGGGGCCTCGACTACGAGTCCGAGGTCGCCGTGATCCTCGGGGATGTCCCGCTCGGGACCACGGCCGCGGATGCGGGCAAGCACATCCGTCTCGTCACGATCGCGAACGACGTCACGCTGCGCAACCTCGTGCCGGGTGAGCTCGCGAAGAGCTTCGGCTTCTTCCAGAGCAAGCCGGCCACCGCGTTCGCCCCGTTCGCCGTCACGCCCGACGAGCTCGGCGATGCGTGGATCGACGGCCGGCTCCAGATGCGCGTGCGCTCGACGTACAACGGCGTCATCGTGGGCGACTGCGATGCGGGACCCGAGATGCACTTCTCGTTCTGCGACCTCGTCGCGCACATCGCGCGGACGCGGCGGTTCGTGGCGGGCACCATCCTCGGCAGCGGCACCGTGTCGAACTCGGATCGCGAGCGCGGCGTGTCGTGCTTTGCGGAGCGCCGCATGATCGAGACCATCGATGGCGGCAAGCCCGCGACCCCGTTCATGGTCGTCGGCGACCACATCCGCATCGAGGCGTTCGATGCGACCGGTGGCTCCCCGTTCGGAGCGATCGATCAGCGCGTCGTCGGAGAGACCCGCTCGTGACCACGTTCGCATTGCACAACTACTGGCGCAGCTCCGCGAGCCAGCGCGTGCGCATCGGGCTCCACCTCAAGGGGCTCGCGTTCGAGTACGTGACGGTCAACATCGTCACGAACGACCAGTTCGGCGATGCCTACCGCGTGCTCAATCCGCACCCGCAGGTGCCGACGCTCGTGATCACGGAGAGCGACGGCACGACGCGCGTGCTCACGCAGTCGCTCGCGATCCTCGAGTATCTCGACGAGCGGTTCTCCGGTCCGGAGTACATCCCGCTCCTGCCGCGCGATGCGTACCTCCGCGCGCGCGCGCGCTCGCTCGCGGAGCTCGTGAACTCCGGCATCCAGCCGCATCAGAACCTCTCGACCACGCGCAAGGTCGCGGAGCTCGGCGGGGATCCGTCGACGTGGCCGCGCTCGTTCATCGCCGAGGGGCTCGCGTCCTACGACCGCGCCTGCGCGGGTGTGGCGGGGACGTTCTCCGTCGGCGATGCACCGACCCTCGCGGACCTCTGCCTGATCCCGCAGCTGTTTTCGGCGCGGCGCTTCAAGGTGCCGCTCGAAGCCCATCCGAGGCTGGTGGCAATCGAGGCGGCGTGCCTCGCGCTGCCGGCCTTTGCGAAGTCCGTCCCCGACCAGCAACCCGACGCCGTCCCGGCGTGAGCCCATTCGCGCGAGCCCGTCTCCGAGCCCAACCCCGAGCCCAACCATGAAGAACTCCCACGTCGGTATCAAGCGTCTCGAGGGCATCCACTACTACGTTCGCGACCTCGAGCGGTCGCGGGCGTTCTACACGGGGAAGCTCGACTTCGCCGAGACGTGGCGCAGCTCGCCCGAGCTCGAGGCGACGGGACGACAGCGGTCGGCGGCGTTCACCGCGGGCAACATCAACGTCGTGTGCAGCACGCCGGTCGGGCAGGGCGGCCGCGCGGCGCGGTTCCTCGCGAAGCACCCCGATGGGGTGGGCACCATCGTTTACGAGGTGGAGGACATCGGTCGCACGTTCGCGCTCATCGAGGAGCGCGGCGGCACGATGATCGAGGACATCCAGACGTTCCAGGACGACGGCGGCACGCTCCGCCAGTTCTCGATCACCACGCCGTTCGGCGACTGCACGTTCCGGTTTCGCCAGCGCGAGGGCTATCGCGGCCTGTTCCCGGGTGCCGTCCCCCACGCCC
>JAYSYE010000635.1:0-2769 GCA_043716635.1 Deltaproteobacteria bacterium
CGCAAGGCGGAGATCGACGCGTTCCGCAATCAGCCGGTCGAGCGCGTGATGGAGCGCCTCGGCGAGCGGCTCGAAGGCGTCACGATCGCGATCCAGCCGTACCGCAACGACGGGCAACCTCAGCGCGTGCAGCTCGAGACGATCGGCGGTGCGAAGTGAATGGCCTCGTCCGCCTCTCCAAGATCATCGTGGTCGGCGCCGTCTTGCTCTGGATCGTGCCCGCGGTCTTCATGACGCGCGTGTCCGCCAGCGAGACCGGGGTGCGCACGAGCGCGTTCAGCGGCGTGCTCGAGGACGACCTCGCTCCGGGCTGGCATTACAGCATCCCGGGAATGCACAAGCTCACGATGCTGCCGTCGACCTACTTCGTGCTCGACTACACCAACGGGACGAAGGGCCTGCAGAAGCCGCTCATCATCCGCACGAAAGACAACAACACCGTCGAGATCGACGTGTCGGTTCCGGTCCGGATCACTCCGGGGATGGCGCACTCGATCGTCGCGACCGGCAACCACGCGCGCGATCCCGACGGTCGCTTTCGCTACCAGCGCCTCGCCGAGGAGACCGCGACGAGCGTGCTCCGCGAGCAGATGGCAATGCTCGACTCGGTCGGGTTCTACTCGACCGAGCGCAAGCTCGCTGCGAGCGCGAAGGCCCTGAAGGCGCTGAACGAGCAGTTGCTGCCGATGCACCTCGAGGCGGCCGATGTCCTGGTGCGCGCGGTGACGTTTCGTCCCGAGTACGAGAAGCAGCTGACGCAGATCCAGCTGAACGAGCAGAACAAGCTGCTCGATGCCGCGTCGCAGAAGCTCGCGGGAGTGCAGCAGAGCCTCGACAATTACAACCAGGGCACGAGCGCGCAGGTCTCGGCACGCACGCAGGACTGGGTGAAGCGGCGCGCCGAGCTCGAGCGCGCGTATCAGGTCGGCCTGCTCGTCGTCGACGATCCATCGCCCGGCGCGGCGCGCGCGCTGCTCGCCGCAACCGCGCCCGCCGAGGTCGAGGGCTTGCGCGCCCAGGCGGCGAAGATCTTCGGGATGGATCAGGCGTCGGTGACCGACGCGTACATCATCGGCATCAACAACATCGCGGCCGAGACGCTCGAGTACAAGAAGCGTGTCACCGCATCGGCCGATGCGGTCGAGGCGAGGCTCGTGGCGGAGGGCGAGGCGATGGTGGCGCAGGTGCAGGGCGCGTACGAGAACCGGTTGAACGTGCTGCTCGGCACGCCGGCCGGTGGCGCGTTCGTCGCGTACCAGGCGGCGGCGAACGTGAAGTTCGCCGAGACCCTGACGTTCAGCTCGGCGGACGGCATCCCCGCGGTCCTGCGGCTGCGCCAGTTCGCTCAGCAGTTCATGGGCGGGAAGTAGCCAGGCCGGTCAGGCCGGTCAGGCCGGTCAGGCCGTCAGGCGTCGGCGGGGGGCTCGTCGTCGTCTGCGGTCCCCACGACGAGGCGGAGCCCGGCGGGCAGCGTGTCACCGAGGGCGACGCGCTCCTCGCGGGCCTCGAGGGCGACGACCTGCTCGACGAGGATCGCGGCGCGATCGCCGCCCGGCATCGCGCGCACGGCCACGGCGACGGCCGTCCGGGTCGTATCCTCGAGATCGCGTGACCGGTCTCCGGTGCGGCGCGCGAGCTGGGCGAACGCGAATGCCGTCTTGTCGGGCTCGGGCCAGTCCCACTGCAGGAGCTGCCCGAGCCACGCGCTGACCTTCGACGCGGAGAGCACCGCGTTCAGCGGTCCGTACAGCGGCACGCGTGCGCCGACGCGGGACAGCGCCCAGAGATGCACGGCATCCTCGCGACCCTTGCGCGTCTCCATGCGGCGCATGAGCTCGTCGCCGAGGCGACCCTTCTGCGCGAGCGACAGCCGCTCGAGACTCGCCACGACGCGCCACATCTCGGCGAGCTCCTGCTTGCTCGCCTTCACCTCGGCGAGCTTCTTCTGCTGCTTCGCGCTCGGGAGCAGCAGCTGGGCCAGCCGGTCGTAGAACTGGTCCTGCTGGCCCTTGTTGAGTCCACCCGCGATCCGGCGCCACGCGATCCACCAGGCGAGCTTGCCGGGCTCGCTCTTCGGGTGCGCGAGGCCCTCGTTGAAGACGCCCCACATCACACGCGCGCGCCATGCATCGAGCGGTGCCCCGGTGCCGGGCCGCAGCAGGAAGCCGGCAAGATTCAGCCAGCGCTGCTCGTGATCCGCCGTCTTGCGCCGGTCGGGCGCGACCTCCACGAGCGCATCGAACAGGGCGCGCGCCGACATCATCGACCAGTCATCGCGCCGCGCCTCCAGCATCGTCTCGAGGTCACGCGCGAGCGTGGCGAGCCCCGCGCCGGTGCGGAACGCGGTCTGGATCGCGGTTCGCGCCTGCTCGGTGTGCGGGTGAGGCGCCGCGTCCGGGGAGGTGTCCTGCGTCGATGCCGCGCCACCCGAGCGCATGTCGAACGCTAGCTTCCAAGTCTCCGCGTTACTGGTCGGGTCCTGATCGACGCAGTAGATCTCGAGCGCGCCGAGCGCGGTGATATGCACCGCGATGCGCACGGTGACCTCGCCTCGACCGCGCGCGCGGAGCACCGTGACGATCGGCGGGAGCTCGAGCAGGTCGCTGCCGTCGTCGAGCGTCTCGGCCTGGCCATCGCCGATGGGGACGAGCGTGCCGGGCACGTCTTGCCGCGAGCTCGACGAGTACAGCCGGAAGCTGACGGGCCGGTTGGTCGTGAGCCGGAAGTCGCGGGCGAGCTGCACGCTCGCACCGTCGTCGAGCCCGGCCG
>JAYSYE010000636.1:0-25390 GCA_043716635.1 Deltaproteobacteria bacterium
AGCGTCGATGACTTCGTGAGCTTCGTGAAGGATCCGCAATCATCGGTCGGCATGCTCGCCGGCCAATCGGGGACCGCGGCCGGCAGCGCGGCCGGCGCCGCGGTCGCGGCAGGCATCCCCGGACTCTCCGGCGGGCAGAAGCTCGGGATGGAGCTCGACAAGGCAAAGCTCGGGCAGATGGCGACCGCAGGCCCCCGGCGCACCTACCGCGTCGAGACCTGGGGCGAGATCCCACGCGGCACGGGGGACGAGTCGGCGAAGTCGCCGTTCCCCCCGATCCGCGCGACGCTGACGGGCGTCTGGGACACCAAGGTCGTCGTGCAGAATGCTCGCAAGACACCCGCGCCCAAGGGCGCGTGGGTCTATCAGAAGGAAGACTGAAGATGGCCAGTCGCGTATTTGCGGTCGATCTCGGCGCGTACAGCGTCAAGATCGCGGTGGCGACCCCGGGGATGCGGGGCTCGACGCTCACGCAGGTCGTCGAGCGACTCGTGCCGGCGGCGGAGGCGGGCAGTGTGGAGCCCGCCGAGGTGAGGTCGCGGGCCGTGCTGGCGCAGCTCGTCGACGAGCTGAAGCTGCGGGGTGAGCTCGGCTACATCGGGGTGTACGGCGATACCGTGTTCACGCAGGTCATCGAGTTCGGGTTCAAGAGCCTGAGGCGGTCGGAGCTCGACAAGGCGGTCGGCGGCGAGCTCGAGGGCGTGGTGCCGGTCGATCTCGAGGACATGGTCTACACGTTCGAGCAGCTACCGCCGCTCCCGGCCGCCGCGTCGGGGCCCGAGGCCACGGGGACCACGCGCGGCCGGCTCGCGCCGCCGCTCGAGGGCATGCGCGTGCTCACGTACGCGATGCATCGCGAGCGCGCGGAGGCCCTGATCAAGCTCGGCATCGACACCGGCTACGAGCCGCGTGGGGTGCTCGCGTGCGCGGGCGCCGCGATCCGGCTCGTCGAGCGCACGCCGTCCGTGATGGCGGCCCGCACGGAGGGCGCAGTCGCGGTCGTCGACATCGGCCACGAGCGCACGGACATCGTGGTCGTGTGTGCGGGCAAGGCGGTGTTCTCGCGCAGCATCGCGCGCGCGGGCAAGCAGGTCACCGAGGCGATCGCGCGCCACTGGCACCTGCCCTGGGGCGACGCCGAGCGGGCGAAGCACACCGATGGCTTCATCGCGTCGCAGGCCGAGCCCGCGACGTCGGATGCATGGTCGCGCATCCACCAGGTCACGATCGCCGAGCTGCAGCCGTTCGCCCGCGACCTGCGGCAGACGCTGGCCGCGTGTCGCGCGAAGACCGGGTTCACCGCCGGCGCCGTGCTGCTCGTGGGCGGCGGGGCGCGGCTGCGCGGCCTCGGGTCGTTCCTCACCGAGCAGGTCGGGATCCCGTCGTGGCGCCTCACCCCGGATGACGTCACGGCGCTCGCCGGCCCTCGACTCGCCGCGACGGCGACCATGCTGCCGATCGACAGCTCCGCGCTCACGATCGGCATGGTGATGGATGCCGCCTCGGGCCGGCCGCTGTTCGACCTGCGGTCCGGCGCGCTCGCGGTCAGGATGGACCTGTCGTTCCTGCGCGCGAAGGCGGTGCCGCTCGGAGCGGCCGTGCTCGCGATCGCGGCGTTCGCGGCGGGAAGTGCCTTCGCGGATCTCTACCGGCTGCGCAAGGCCGAGAAGATTCTGTCGGCCCGCCTCGCGACCGAGAGCGCCGAGCAGTACGGCGGCAAACCGCGGCGCGCAGAGGACATCCTCGCGGTCGCGAGTGGCACGGGCGCTGGCCTGTCGGCGTCGCCCGTGCCGAAGGTTACCGCCTACGACACGCTGCTCGACCTCTCGGCCAAGGTCCCCACGAAGGACAAGATCACGCTCGATCTCGACAAGATCGAGATCGAGCCCGGCAAGGTCGAGCTCGGCGGCATCACGAAGACTCCGAACGAGGTCGATGCGCTCGGCGCGGATCTGAAGAAAGTCGTCTGCGTGAAAGAAGTCGTGCGCGGCGCTGATACCAGCGAGGACGCTGGTCAGCACTTCCAGTTCACGCTCACTCTCGAGTGTCCCTGAGGTAGCCATGGCCATCACCGACCGCGCACGAGACACCTGGGACCGCATCAGCCCGCGAGAGCGACGCCTGGTCGTGATCGGCGGCATCGCGCTGCCGCTCGTGCTCGCCATCTGGCTGGGCCTCGCGATCCGGGACGGCCTGATCGCCATCGAGACGAAGAACGCGAAGACGCGCAAGGCGCTGATCGTGCTCGCCGACCTGAAGGCCCGAGGCACCGCATCGGCAGCCTCGGCCGCCACGATCCAGTTCCCGAAGGAGGCGCTCTCGCTTCCCACCTACCTGTCCGAGGCTGCCACCACGGCGGGCTTCAAGCTGAAGGGCACCACGCCGCGCAATCCCGTGAATCGCGACGGCTTCGTCACCGAGTCGGTGGCGATCAATGTCGACGATCTCGACCTCGAACAGCTGAAGACGTTCCTCGAGGCCGTCGAGACCAAGGACACCGTCGCCATCACGCACCTGTCCATCACGCGCGACCGCAGTGACAAATCCAAGGTCGACGCCAAGCTCGAAGTGTCCACCTACGCCCACCCCGACGAGACCGCCGGCTCTGGCTCGGGCTCCGGCGGGACGAGCTCGGGCTCGTCGGGAACGGGGCGCTGAGATGAGCTTCCTCGATCAGCTCGGGCGCCGCCCGCGCATGGCGCTGCGGATCCTCGGGTACATCGCGCTCGCGCTCGTCGTGTTCGTGTTCGCGCTGCAGGCGACGTTTCCGTACGACCGCGTGAAGGACAAGATCGTCGAGGCGCTGTCGGCGAAGTACGACACCAAGATCGGCAGCATCGAGCGCGGCATCATCCCCGGCAGGATCACGCTTCACGACATCACGCTGCGGACGCGCCCGGCCAAGGCGGACGATGCGCCGACCATCTTCTTCGTGAAGTCGCTCGAGATCCATGTCGGGCTCTTCGCCCTGATCTCGCAGACGGCCAAGGTGCACATCGATGCCGCGATCGGCTCGGGGACGATCCAGGGCACGGTCGCGATCTCGAAGTCGATGACGAGCGTGCACGTCACGGGCTCGAAGCTGCCGTCGAATCTATTACCGATGAAGGAGGTGATCTTCCTCCCGATGTCGGGGCTCGTGGCGATCGCCGTCGATCTCGACCTCCCGAACGAGAAGCAGAAGGGGGCGGTGAAGGCGACGCCGAACTGGCAGAAGGCGGTCGGATCGTTCGCGTTCCGCTGCCCCGGAAGCTGCACGGTCGGCGACGGCAAGACCAAGCTGAAGCTCGCGCTCGCCAACGCGCGCAGCGCGGCCTACATGGGAGACGGCACCGAGTTCGGCACCGTGGTGATCGACCAGCTCGCGATCCGCCTCGACATCAAGGCCGGCGTCGCGCGGCTCGCCGAGATGGACGTCAAGACCCAGGACGGCACGGTCCTCGCCGAGCTCGAGGCGCAGCTCGCGCCCACTCTCGGCGAGGCAGACATCACCGGCTGCATCCGGTTCGGTGGGAGCGAGGCGCTGCTGAAGCGGAACGAGAAGCTGTTCCAGACGCTGCCCGCGATCGGCGGCGCGTACGGGCCGGACAAGCTCTATCACGTCAAGCTCGACGGCAAGTTCAGCGTGCTGAGGAAGCGCGGCACGCTCTGCGGCCCGGGCATCTCCGACAAGTCGATGGACGACCCGACGGGCGTCACCGTGAGCCCGTCGGGCTCGCGCGGGGGGCGGCCGAACCTCCAGCTGCAGAGTGACACCCCGCTCCCCGGCGTCCCGGGCACGGGGCCCGACGCCGCGCTGAACGCCACGGAGGCCATGGCGGGCGGCGCCATGCCGATGAACCCGCCGCCTCCCGTCCAGGTCGACGCCGGAGCACCCGAGCCAAAACGACTCGATGCCTCGGGACCGGGGCCGACGCCAGGCCCCGAGGGCGAGGTGAACATCAAGAGTGGCTACGCGCCGCAGGGCATCCAGCCCGTCGAGCAGCCGCCGCCGCTCCCGCAGCAGCCGAACGGCATGGACACGCCGCAGCCGAACAATGGCGAGCCGCCGCCGCCGCCGCCGGCGCCGCCGGGTGAGCCGCCGCCGCCCCCGCCGAGCCCCGAGCCCAGGGTTCGCTGAGTCGCCTCGCGGCACGCAACCATGCGCGTGACGTTGCTGTATTTCGCGGTCGTTCGCGAGCGCCTCGGCCGGACCCGAGATTCCCTCGAGCTACCGGCCGGCGCCTCCGTGCGCACCGCGCTCGATACGATCGCGGCGCAGGAGCCGACGATCGGTACCCTTCGCGCGCGGATCCGGGTCGCCGTCAACGAGGAGTTCGCGGACGAGGACCACGCGCTCGCAGACGGTGACGAGCTCGGGCTGATCCCTCCCGTGGCCGGGGGCGCCGACGCCACCGTCCGCATGCGCCACGCCGCGGTGATCGCGCACCCGCTGTCGCTCGATCGCTGCATCGCGGCCGTCGCGGGGCCTGGCATGGGTGGCATCGTGACCTTCGTCGGCATGGTGCGGCGCGACAGCCGTGGCACGAGAGTCGACCACCTCGAGTACGAGGCCTACGGCTCGATGGCGACGCGGGAGCTCGAGCGCCTGTGCGGCGAGCTCGAGGCCGAGCTCCCAGGCGTGCGGGTCGCGGTCGAGCATCGGG
The DNA here is from genome assembly GCA_043716635.1 of Deltaproteobacteria bacterium. Lineage (GTDB taxonomy): Bacteria > Myxococcota_A > Polyangia > Haliangiales > Haliangiaceae > JABFXX01. The sequence continues at coordinate 4,647 of JAYSYE010000636.1, forward strand.
TCGGGACACTCCGGGTCGGGGAGCTGGCAGTCGCGATCGCGGCCGCAGCGCCGCACCGCGCAGAGGCGTTCACCGCGTGCCGTGCGATGATCGACCGGTTGAAGGAGCGGGTGCCGATCTGGAAGAAGGAGGTCGGCGAGGACGGCGAGACGTGGATCGGCCTGGGCCCCTGATGCCTGCGACGTTGGGCCGATGACCACGGACCACCTCGAGGCGCTCTACCAGGCGATCTACCGGGTCGCGCGGAAGATTCCGAGAGGCAAGGTCGCCACGTATGGCCAGGTCGCGGAGCTCGCCGGCATCCCGGGCGGTGCACGCGTCGCGGGCGCGGCGATGAAGGTCTCCGCCCGCCTGGCGACCCGGCAGGTGCCGTGGCAGCGCGTGCTCGGCAAGGCCGGTCCGCGGCGGGGCCGCATCGCGATCCACGATCCCGTGGGCGCCGCCGTGCAGCGAGGCCTCCTGGAGGCCGAGGGCGTCAGTGTCGGCGATACCGGGCTCATCGCGCTCGACCGCCACGGCTGGCTGCCCGGCGAGTCGATTACAGTCGGACGAGTCCGCGGCGCATCGCCTCGACGACAGCCTCGGTCCGCGTCGAAGAGCCGAGCTTCATCATCACGCCGTTGACGTGAAACTTCGCCGTGTGGTCGCTGATCCCGAGGCGGTCCGCGATGAGCTTGTTGGACAGGCCCTCCGAGAGCAGCTGCACCACCTGCCGCTCGCGTTCCGTGAGCTCGCCGCGACCCTTCGGTGCGGCCACGGTCGCGGCAGCAGCCGCCGCCGCCGCCGGGATGAGGCTCGACGCCAGCGCCGTGTCCATCACCGTGAGTCCGCTGAGCACCGCCGCGAGCGCGGCGTGGAGGTCCGGACCCACGCGATCACGCATCACCACGCCCCGCGCACCGGCCGCGAGGGCAGGGGCCACGTGCGAGGCATCGCCCACGATGGCGACGACCGGCATCGTCAGCGCGCGCACCTCGGCCAGCCGCGTCAGCGTCTTGGCCGCGTCCGTCCCGGCATCCCAGAGCGCGACCTCGGCCCCCTCACGATCGACGACCTCGATCGTGCCTGCTTGCGCGAGCAGGCTGGTCAAGCCCGCGCGCAGCAGCGCGTCGTCCGTCAGCAACGAGACCTTGATGGGGTCTCCCACGTGGTGGGCGATCGGTAGGTTCGGATTGCGAGTCATACGTTCTCCCCAACGTGAGCACGCCAGGTGGGCGGGTCAAGCCTGCCCATCGAGGCAGGTCCCTGTACAGATCGCCGACACCATTGGTACTTTTCGGCGTCGACCTGCCTGATCCAGGGCGGTTGGCCCCTCCGAACGGGCGATGTTCGAGTCCCCACGATGCGCGCACGGTGGTGGGAAGGAGATTCCCACATGACCGCCCCCGCTCTCGACTCGTTCCGCTCGCTCGACCAGGCGCACCCGATTCTGGCGGGCGCTCCCGTCACCGGGCCGGACTCCCTCCGGGCCGCGCTCGCCGATCGCGGCGGTCAGACGGTCACGCTCACGCTCGTGCGCGCGGGCGTCCAGCAGACCCTCGCGATCGCGGTCGGCACGCGCGCCTGACCCCGGCGGCCCGCGCGGCCTGCGCCGGCACCCGCCGCTGCGGGATCACCCCCGCGCTTCGGGCTTCACTTCGATGAACAGCTCGTCGAGCTGCTTCTTCGAGACGGGCGTCGGGCACTCGGTCATCAGATCGCTGCCCTTCTGCGTCTTCGGGAACGCGATCACGTCGCGCATGTACTCGGCCTGCGTCATGAGCATCGCGAGCCGGTCGAGGCCAAACGCGATCCCGCCGTGCGGGGGCGGGCCGTACTTGAACGCATCGAGCAGGAACCCGAACTTCGCCCGCTGATCCTCCTCGGAGATGCGCAGCGCGCGGAAGCTCTTCGACTGCAGCTCGCTCTGGTGAATACGGATCGAGCCACCCCCGACCTCGACCCCGTTCAGCACGAGGTCGTACGCGCGCGCGAGCACCTTCTCGGGCGCGGTGTCGAGCAGGGGCTCGTCCTCCACGCGCGGCGACGTGAACGGATGGTGGGCGGCCGCGATCTCCTTCGTGGTCTCGTCCACCTCGAAGAGCGGCGGGTCGATGAGCCACATGAACTGCCACTCGCCCTTCCGGATCAGCCCGAGCTTCTCGCCCAGGTGCAGCCGGATCGCGCCGAGCGTGGTGTTCGCGACCTTGTACTTCTCGGCCACGAAGATCAGCACGTCGCCCACCTCCGCCTGTGCGATCCGGTTCGTCTCGAGCCGCGCCGCATCCGAGAACGACTTCGCGATCGGGCCCTGCCAGGCGCCGCCCTCGAGGATCTTGACGAACGCCACGCCCTTCACGCCGAACGACTTCGCGAAGTCGTTGAGCCCGTCGAGGATCGAGCGCGTCAGCTTCTCGTTCTTGGGCATCCGGAGGCACTTCACGATGCCGCCCGACTTCACCACCCCCTCGAACACGCCAAAGCCGCTCGTGCCCGCAGGCGCCGTCACGTCGCACAGGATCAGATCGAGCCGGAGATCCGGCTTGTCCACGCCGTACTTGTCCATCGCCTCCGCGAACGGCATGCGGCGCAGCGGCAGCGCGAGCTCGATGCCGAGCACGTCCTTCCACAGCTTCGCGATCAGTCCCTCCATCATCGTCTGGAGGATCGACTCGGTCACGAACGACATCTCGATGTCGATCTGCGTGAACTCGGGCTGCCGCTCGTTGCGCAGATCCTCGTCGCGGAAGCAGCGTACGATCTGGAAGTAGCGCTCGTATCCCGCGACCATCAGCAGCTGCTTGAAGATCTGCGGCGACTCGGCGAGCGCGTAGAAGCTGCCCGGGTTCAGCCGCGACGGCACGAGGAAGTTGCGCGCCCCGCCGGGCGTGTACTTCACCATGAACGGCGTCTCCATCTCGAGGAAGCCGTTGGTGCCGAGATACTCGCGGGTGGTGCGCGTGATCTGCGAGCGCATCATCAAGTTCCGCTGCAGCTTCGGGCGCCGCAGATCCAGGTAGCGGTACTTGAGCCGCAGCGCGTCGTTCGTGTCGACGTCGTCCTCGATCGCGAACGGCGGCGTCTCCGATTTCGAGAAGACCTCGAGGTGGTTCACCCAGACCTCGACGGCGCCCGTCGGCATCTTGTCGTTGACCTTGCCGCCGCGCGATCGCACCTCGCCGGTGATGCCGATGCACCACTCACTGCGCAGGCTGCTCGCGAGCGCGTGGGCTGCCACGTTGTACTCGGGGTCGAACACGAGCTGCGTCAGCCCCTCGCGGTCGCGCAGATCGATGAACACGCAGCCACCGTGATCCCGGTACGACTGCACCCACCCGGTCAGAACGGCTTGCTTGCCCGCGTCGCCGACGCGCAGGGCGCCGTTGCTGTGGGTGCGGGTATGGCTCGACAGAAACGCGGTCATGAGGTCGGGCAGATTACTCGATCGCGCGGCGGCTCGCGGAGCCCTGACACGCTCCGTGTCGTACATCCAGATTTCTCAATGATGCCGATCAGATGAGATCCCCCGGATCGCCGGGAATTTGATCCATCGCGAACCGCCGCGTTAGCATTTTCTTCGTCGGAGCTGAGGGCCGGACAGGGGCGGGGAGGGGCGCGAGGTGGGGATCGCGCAGATCGCAAACGCATCGCATCGAGCGGGTCGCTCGGTGGGACCGCCAGCGGTCTGCTCGATCCCGACAGACCATTCGTTGTTTACGTGCTTCAATAAGGAGTCTCGGAGTTGACTGAAGCGTTGCCAGTGTCTTCGTACAGAGGACCCACGAACCCTCGCCCTTCTGCATGCGACGGCGATTCGCCGTCTACCGTGCGAACGAGCCGCGCCCTCGGTCTGGTGGAAGCGATGCGCCGCGCCGGCGCGAAGACCGTCTCCGAGGTGCCCGAAGAGGTCGCCGACGCGCAGGACTCGCTCGAGCGCCGCATCCGTGCCCATCTGAAGAGCGCGGTCGTCGAGGTGATCCTGACCGATAACCGCTACACGATGATCTCGGTCCGCCGGATCGTGAAGGAGAAGCGCTACGAGGTACGCCTCCATCACATGTTCGCGGACTCCGATCCCGTGATCACCCGCGCGCTGGCTCGCTACATCGCCGACAACGACGCGGACGCATCGCGGATCCTCGGCGACTTCATCGACGAGAACACGAACCACGTTCGCGGCCGCACGCGGAAGACGCCTGCCACCCTGATCTTCACGGCGGGCGAGTGTCACGACCTGCGCCAGATCTACGACGACATCAACGCGCGCTACTTCGACGAGACGATCGAGGCGGCGATCACGTGGGGCCAGCGCACGGGGCGCCCGCGCCGCCGCAACTCGATCAAGATGGGCAGCTACTCGGTCGAGGACCGGCTGATTCGCATCCATCGCTCGCTCGACCGCGCGTTCGTGCCGAAGTTCTTCATCGAGTGGATCGTGTTCCACGAGATGCTCCACCAGGTGCACGACATCAAGGTGCGCAACGGCCGGCGCGAGTTCCACTCCAAGGAGTTCACGGCGGACGAGGCGCGCTTCGAGCACTACGAGCTCGCGCGCAACTGGGAGCGCGAGCACATCGATGTCCTGCTCCACTACTGACGCTGCAGCCGGCGCTACTCCGCCACCGTTGCGATGCGTCGATCGACGTGAACCTCGACCGCCTACTCGCCGGGGGCGTCCGTGACGCGCGACGCCAGCACCGTCCCGGACCTCAGATGCGCCACGAGACCGGCCGCGTCATCCGGTTCGAGCCGCCCGTACCAGACGGCCTCCTCGTCCCCGTAGACCACCGCGTTCGGACCGTCGAAGCACGGGCCCAGGCAGCCGCACTCCGTCACGAGGGCACGCGTGTCGCCGAGCGCGATGAGCCCCGTCTGCACCGCGTGCGCGATGGCGGCGCTCCCGGCCGCCCCACACGCGGGCTTCCCACTTGAGCGCTGATTCACACACACGAAGAGGTGTCGCCGTCGGGCGGGCTTGTCGGGGAGCATCGTCGTTTTGATCCAGTTCTCGCTTTACCAAACCAGGCGAGTCGCTACCATCGCCTCGTTCAGATCACGGGGGTCGTGATCGGACATCACCGTGCGCGCGCCGGCTTCATGACGCCTCAGCATCACATCATCAAAGAGACGTCGGAGTCGCTCTCGCGAATCCTGCAGGACGAGTTCAAGCGCAATGGCTACAAGCGCGTGCACATCGTCGAGAAGGCGCCGAAGCCCGAGGAGATCGAGGGCAAGCTGCCCGCCGTCTCCTGCTACCTCTATCAGATGTCGATCGATCCGGAAGGATACGACTCGACTCCGCACTCCGAGCTCGTCGAGGTCCCGCAGGAGGACGGCACGGTCAAGGAGTTCTTCCGCCGCCGCCGCCTGTGGGTCCGGCTCGACTATCTGCTGTCCGCGTGGGCCCAGACGCCCGAGGACGAGCAGCTCCTCCTCGGCCTCATCATCCGCACGGTGATGGAGAATCCCGAGATCACGCGCGACCGCCTGCGCGGCCAGTCGTTCGAGGACGATTTTCGTCTCAACGTGCTGATGTCCGCGCGGCTCGACGAGGGCACGCTCGCGCGCTTCTGGGGCAGCCTCCAGCAGCCCGTCCGTCCGGCCGTGCAGGCCTGGACCGCGGTGCCGATCCTTCCCGAGAAGCTCGAGGAGTTCAAGCGCGTCCAGGTGCGCCAGCTCGAGTACAAGTCCATCACCGACCCGCGCATCTCCGAGACCGGCCCGTCGGGCAACCCGTTCCTCGCCGCCCGGCGCCTCGATCTCGGAGGCGGTGCGCCGCTCGACAAACCGAAGGATCTCAAGGATCCCAAGGGCTCGAAGGAGCCCAAGAAGTAGCCCCCTCGGGGCACCCCCCTCGGCGTGCTCGCGCATGGTGCGCGGGTTCGCGAACCGTCAGACGGTCGAAGACCACCGTCGTCGGCATTCTCAAAGGAGCAAACGATTCATGGCCACTAGCTACCTGTCACCTGGCGTCTACGTTGAAGAAGTCGATCGCGGTTCAAAGCCCATCGAGGCCGTCGGTACCAACACCGTCGGGTTCCTGGGCGAGTCGGCCAAGGGCCCGCTCAACGAGTCCGTCCTCATCACGAACTGGTCGCAGTTCGTGAAGACCTACGGCGATTTCAAGGATTGCAGCGAGCACCTCGCTCACGCGGTCTACGGCTTCTTCAACAACGGCGGCTCGCGCTGCTTCATCGTGAACGTGGGAGCGCCCGAGACGGCGGCCCCCGTCAAGCAGGCCGCGCCGCAGGGCGATAAGAAGGACGAGAAGGCGGCAGCGCCGGCTGCAGCCGCGGGCCCCGGCCGCGATGGTCTCTACATCGGTCGCGATGGTGGCCCCGGTGCGCGCACCGGCCTGAAGTGCATGGACGAAGTCGACGAGATCGCGATCATCGCGGCCCCGGGTCAGACCTCGCCGGCCGTCCAGGACGCGCTCCTCTCGCACGCCGAGACGCGCAAGGACCGCTTCGCGATCCTCGACTCCCCGGAGACGATCACGGGCGGCGTCGACAAGCTGCCGAAGCCGCGCGACAGCAAGTACGGCGCGTACTACTTCCCGTGGATCCAGGTGTACGACCCGGACAAGGGCAACATCTTCGTGCCGCCCTCCGGCCACATCGCCGGCGTGTACTCGCGCACGGACGCCGAGCGTGGCGTCCACAAGGCACCCGCCAACGAGGTCATCCGTGGCGCGCTGGGCCTCAAGTACAACGTCTCGAAGGGCGAGCAGGATCTGCTCAACCCGAAGGGGATCAACGCGATCCGCTTCATGAGCGGCGCCATCCGCATCTGGGGCGCTCGCACGCTGTCGAGCGATCCGTCGTGGCGCTACATCAACGTCCGCCGCCTGTTCATCATGGTGGAGTCGTCGATCGAGCGCGCGACCCAGTGGGTCGTATTCGAGCCCAACGACCATCGCCTCTGGAAGCGCGTGCAGCGCACGATCGCCTCGTTCTTGACGCTGCTATGGCGCAACGGCGCGCTCATGGGCACGTCGCCGGAGCAGGCGTTCTACGTGAAGTGCGACGACGAGACGAACCCGCCCGAGGTCATCGACGCCGGCCAGCTGGTCGTCGAGATCGGCCTCGCCCCGGTGAAGCCGGCCGAGTTCGTGATCTTCCGCATCGGTCAGATGGCCAGCGGCGGCGGCGTCGAAGAGTAGTCCTCTGCCGCCGCGAGAGGTGTGCCGCGTAGGCCTCCAGCCAGGCACCATCCCAGCGGCGGCGGCGTCGAAGAGTAACGAGCGACTAGGAAGCATCCGCGGAACGGCTTCGTAAGAGATGTCCGAGTAGGGAGGGCGACCGCGGCAATCAGGCCGCGGCCGGACCCGACGGACCAACAGGGACTGCAAACCTGAAACGTTACGGGGATCTTCGGTGACCACAAGGGAGTGCGGGGAGGCAGGATGCCTCGGGGTGAGTGGGTGCAGCGTTGTGGCCGCCGACGCTTTCCGTGCCGGGCCGGTGAACGAACAAGTTTTGGGACCTCAGGAGAATCGCTAAATGGCTCTACAACGTACGTATACGGCAGGTCGGTTCGCTCTCGACATCGACGGTTTTAACGTCGGTTACCTGAAGAAGTTCGATGGTCTGGCCATGAAGGCCGAGATCGCCGAGCACGGCCTTGGCCCCGACAACGTGGTCAAGAAGAACGTGTCGAACATCTCGTGGACGCCGGGCAAGGCGACCGTGGGCATCGGCATGGGCAAGGGCATGTACGACTGGATTCGTGCTGCCTTCGACAAGGGCTACATCACGAAGAACGGGACGTTCACGTCCGCCGACTTCAACTACAAGGCGCAGTCGTCGCTGACGTTCATGAACGCCCTCATCACGGAGGTCGTCGTCCCCAAGCTGTCCGGCGACAGCAAGGACTCGGCGTACTTCGACATCGGCTTCGATGCCGAGATGGTCCGCTGGGCCAAGGGCGGCGGCGAGGACATCCGCGGCAAGATCGGTCCGGCCCAGAAGAACTGGATCTGCTCGAACTTCCGCGTCGAGATCGGTGACCTCCCGTGTGACCGCGTCGCGAGCGTCGAGTCGTTCACGTGGAAGTGCGCGGTCGCCGCCGACCAGATCGGCATCTTCCGCGAGCCGACGAAGCACCCGGCGAAGGTCACGGTCCCGAACATCAAGCTCGCCATCTCGTATGCCGATCACCAGGCGTGGGCGGATGCCGCGAAGTCGTGGTTCGTCGACGGCAACCACCTCGAGCCGAACGAGATGACCGGCTCGATCATCTTCCTCGACCCCACGATGAAGAAGGAGATCGGCCGCATCGACCTCCACAACGTTGGCTTCGTCCAGTTCTCTGACCAGACCCGCGAGGCGAACAGCGAGAAGATTTCTCGCTTCGACGTCGAGCTGTACGTGGAGCGGATGGAGTTCAAGATCTCCGAGTACGACTCCTGATCCAGCGCTAGCGTTTTGCTAGGATGCGACCTGTTCGGGACTTCCGAGCAGGTCGTTTTTTAGTTTCGGGTGCCTCCATCGTTCGGGGAGGCTTTCGGGGGGAATGTAGGATCGATGGCCTTCAAGACTCAGTATGCCTTCCGCTTGCCACGCGGTTACGTGGACGAGGAGGGCAACGTCCACCGCGACGGCGTGATGCGCCTCGCCACCGCCCGCGACGAGATCCTGCCGCTGCAGGACTACCGCGTGCAGAGCAACCGCGCGTACCTCGTGATCGTGCTGCTGTCGCGCGTCGTCACGAAGCTCGGCGACCAGCAGCACATCACCGTCGACATGATCGAGAACCTGTTCTCGACCGACCTCGCGTATCTCCAGGAGTTCTACCGGAAGATCAACGAGGAGGGCGGCACGCCCAAGCACCACGTGGTGTGCCCGAAGTGTTCGCACGAGATGGATATCGACATGGTCACCGGCGCGCTGATCGCCGAGGATGGAGGTAGTGGCCAGCCTGGCCCGGGGTAACCTGGGCGGCGGTCGCTACCTACCCGCGCGAGCAGCTGTACCAAGAGATCGCTTACATCGCGTATCACTTCCACTGGTCGGTCGACGACATCATGGACATGGAGCACGAAGAGCGGCACGTCTGGCTTCGAGAGATCGCGCGAGTCAATCGCGAGATCAATGAAGCTCGTCGGCGCTAGCGGGCTCGAGTGTCCACCCCCGTCGGTCGGTGAAGGTTACAGGTCTCTCTCATGCGCATGCGACCGTCCGCTGATCCCCGTGCCCCTGGCATCTACCAGAGCTTCGACTCGGTGGCGCCGCCGCCGCTGTCGATCGCGAACACGCGCATCGCCGGCATCGTGGGCCTGACCCAGAAGGGCCCGATGAACGAGCCCACGCGGCTCGCGAGCTGGGACGAATTTCTCGAGACGTACGGCTACACGGCCGACTCGTACACGTCGGATTCGGTCCACGGCTTCTTCAAGAACGGCGGCACCGACTGCTGGGTCGTGCGAGTCGCTCACACGGCACCCGCCGGGGAGCTCGCCGGGCTCGACCACGCCGCGTGCGCCGAGCACGTGCAGATCGACGACTGGAACAAGCCGTCGCTCAAGATCCGCGCGCTCAACGAGGGCACGTGGGGCAACATGATCTGGTTCCGCTGCGAGCACACCCCGGGTGCGCAGGCGCTGCTCACGCGCGACCTCGATATCGGCTCGGGCGAGGCGTACGTGAACACCACGCGCGGCTTCGAGGTCGGCTCGACGGTGCGGATCTTCGATCGCGAGAACTCCGACTTCGTGGTGATCACCGAGGTCGGCGACAAGCTCGTGAAGTGGGCAACCGAGACGCCCGTCAATCGCCGGCACCGCGCGGCCGCGCCGACGCACCTCGAGGTGCTCACGTTCGAGATTCATGTCGCGATGAAGGATCGCCGCGAGGTCTTCAAGGGTCTGCAGATGCACCCGTCGTCGCGCAACTACGCGCCGCGCGTGGTCTCGCAGCGCTCGCGGCTCGTGCGGCTCGAGGACATGGTCACGAAGTCACCGGTGCCGCACAACCTGCCCGAGGCGCTGCCGATGACGCGGCTCTCCGGCGGGCGCGATGGCATCGAGCTCGTGACCCCGGAGGACTTCGTCGGTCACGACTTCGGCCCAGGGGAGCGCAGCGGCCTCTCCGCGCTCGCCGCCAACGAGGAGATCGGGCTCCTCGTCATCCCCGACACCATGCGCTTCTACGACCGCGAGCCCGGTCCGGCGGGCGAGATGAAGGCGCAGCGCCTGCAGGACGAGCTCATCTCGGTCTGCGAGCGGCAGCGCGATCGCTTCGCCATCCTGGATATCCCGCAGACGAAGGACATCGAATGGGTCCGCCGGTGGCGACGCCGCACGGACAGCTCGTACTGCGCGTATTACTGGCCGTGGTTCCGCGCGCAGGGGATCGATGGGCGACCCCGCATCGTGCCTCCATCCGCCTACATGGCGGGTTGTTACGCACGTATGGACCTCGAAGGCGTCCATAACGCACCCGCGAACCAGGAGATCCACGCGATCGACGATCTCGCCCTGCGCATCACGGAGGACCATATCGGCCTCCTGAACTCGGATTCCGTGAACACGTTCCGCCTCCAGCGGGGCGTCCGGGCGTGGGGAACGCGCACGGCGTCGTCGGATCCGGAGTGGCGCTACATCCCAATTCGTCGTCTTTTCATCATGTTACGTCGCTCGCTCGAGGCGGGCTTCGCCTGGACGACCTTCGAGCCCAACAATCTGCAGACCTGGGACTCGGTCCGGAACCGAACCTCCGAATTTCTTTCGACCCTCCACACGAAAGGGATGCTCTCCGGAAGGAATGGCGACGAAGCGTTCTTCGTAAAATGCGATGCTGAGAACAACCCACCGGAGCAGGTGGATTCGGGGTTCATGATCTGTGACATCGGCGTGGCACCCACCACGCCGGCGGAGTTCATCATGATCTCGCTGACGCAAGTGATGGGGTCTCCCGATTCTGCTGGGAGCCCGTAGGAGCGCGACGCTATGAGTTCACCAGGTCACCGCAAAGATCCGCTTCCGGTTTTCTGCTTCAAGGTGGAGCTGGTGGGCGGAGGCGAGGCGTTTTTCAAGAGCGTGAGCGGTCTCAAGTACGAGACCGAGCCCGTCCCCGTGCGCGAAGGCGGCGCGAACGACACCACGTTCATGCTCCCGGGCTCGGTGAAGTGGAACCCGATCTCGCTCAAGCAGGGCTTCACCAACTCCTCGGCGCTGCTCAAGTGGCGGGCCGAGTGGATGCGCGGGACGATGAAGCGCATCACCGGCTCGGTGATCCAGCTCGACACGGCGCTCAAGCCGCGGGCGCGCTGGAAGTTCCACCGGGGATGGCCATCCACCTGGGAGATGGCAGAGTTCGACGCCTCGAAGAGCGAAGTCGCCATCGAGACGCTCACGATCCAGATCGAGGGCATCACCTACGAGGCCCACTAGGGCTTCCGAGCGGTTGGAGTAACCATGTCTGAAACACGTGCTTTGAGTGCTGCGCTCTCCGGTCCCGCGTTTGTCACGCGGGGCGGCGGATCAGCGATGCGCGCCGCGACTCGGCACGTGGAGCGGTGGGCCCCCGAATCTGGAGCCAAGGCCAGCGCACCGATGCGCAGCCTCGGCTTTGTCGATCGCCTCGTGTCGCCGTGGATCCAGACGGCGCAGCGCTCGGCGTCGATGCGGCTGTTCGCGCAGTACGCGTCGCTCGGCATGAGCGAGCGCGAGGGCAACGCGGTGTCGTGGGTGTTCCCGCGGCCCTGGTATCAGGACGAGCTCGACTGGATGGCGGCGGCTCGCCAGGCCCCGAAGAGCGAAGCGAGTGGCGCCTCGCCGGCGCTGTTCACCACGCGCGGGACGTACGTGACTCCAGCACGTGCGGCGGTGGTGATGCCGTCCGCGCTGTACGAGTACGTCGCCCCGTCGCTATCGGTGGCGTCGCCCCTCGGCGGCAGCATGGTCGGCGGCATGAACGGGATCTCGAGTCATCAGTCGATGCGCGGCGACGCCTACTCGCCGCTCGTGTCGCTCGCCGCCGTGCAGGCTGCCGAGCTGATGTCGCGCGCGGTCGCGCCCGTGATGATGCCGCGCATGATTCGTGGTGATGCGGCCTCCAGCGCGGCGACGGCGAACATGGCGAGCTCGACGCTCGCGAACCCGGCGCTGCGCCGCGTGCTCGCGTCGCTGCTCGCGCGTGCCCAGCAACCGGCCGACGCGCCGATCTCCCGGCTCGCGGCCTCCGCGCCCGAGCTCGTGACCCCGCCGTCCCCGCGTGCGGGCGAGGATGCGCCGACGACCACCGGTGCGTCGCAGGGGTACCAGATAGCGGCGGCGGCCGGCGGGGGTGGCACTGCATCCGCGCCCGCGGCCGCTCGCGAGGAGCAGCTGCAAGTCTTGCGCATCGCGCAGCAGGTCGCCGAGCAGCGCGCTCGGGTCACCGAGGTCACGCGCGTCGCCCACCAGGCGGCGCAGCGCGAGGTCGCCGCCCGGGCCGAGGTTGCGCGCGTCGAGTCGGCACATCGAGCCGCCGCCGAGTCGTCGTCCGCGGCCGCGGCCACGGCTTCGGCAGCGAGCGCGACGGCGAATCAGCACGCGACGGTCGTGGCGTCGGCGCAGGCCGCCGAGGCCGAGCTGCGCGCCCGCACGAGCCGCACCGGCGCCGAGCGGGCGTCGCAGCAGGCCCAGGTCGATTCGGTCCAGGCGCAGCAACAGGCGCGCATCGATACGGCTCAGGCCGCGGTCGCGCAGCAGACGGCGTCGCAGCAGACGGCGTCGCAGCAGACGGTCGCGCACGCGCAGGCGCAGGCGGAGCGGGCTCGCCAGATCCAGGTCGAGCGCGCCAACATCGAGGAGCGGATCGCGCAGCGGGTGGCCGAGCGCACCGGCGCGACGCGGCTCCACGAGCAGGCGCGGCTGTCGGCGGCGCACCACGCGCGCACGCTCGAGCTGGCGCAGCCGGCGGAGCCCGTGTACGGGCGCGCCACGCCCGGCGAGGCGCAGGCAACTCCGACGTCCCAGGTCCCGGCGGCAGTGGTCGCGGCGATGGCCGCGCTGCCGCCCGAGCTCGCGACGTACCTCGCCGCTCAGGCGAGCCGCGCGCCCGGCGGTGCGATGCAGGCCTTCTCCGAGCTCGGCGACGCGCTGCGCACGGTCGAGCTCATGGCCCGGGCGTCCTCGTCGGGCGCTCGGTTCGAAGCCACGCGCGGACCGCGCCTGATGATGCCGGCCGGGCTCGGCGGGCTCGTCGCGGGCGTGGATCGGGCGCAGGCGGTCGCGGATCGCCCGGCGATGCTGACCGGCGCGGGTCCGCGCCACATCAACATCGGTGAGGGCCTCGCGGCCACCGTGCAGGCGCACGCCGCTTCGTCCGGTCTGTCGCAGTCGCGCCGCACGGCACCGACGATCGCGATGACGCATGTCGCGTCGGGCTCGAGCTTCGGTGCGCGCGCCGAGACCTCCTCGGCGCCGACGAGCGCGCTCGCCGCGGCAGTGGCCTCGCCGCCGGCGGCACTCGCCCATGTCGCGTGGGCCGACCGCTGGCTCGCGCGGTTCGCCGGCGCATCGCAGCAGTCACTCGATACCCTGGCCGCGGGCTCCCACGCGAATCCCGCGATGCGACTGTCCGCGCTCCTCGCCACGGCGCCCGATGCCGTATTCGTGGCGCCGACCTTCGATACCGCGCGCGATTCAGCGCGCGTGCGCTTCGACGCGGAGGGCCGCGTCCACGTGACCGCCGCGAGCGGCATGCCCGCGCTGGCGTCGTCGCTCGGCGCGTCTGCAGGCGGCGGGTCCGCGGGCGGCTCGTCCGCGGGGAGCTCGCAGGCGAGCAGCGCGTCGGCGAGCAGCACCGCGCGGCCCGCATTCGCAAGCCAGTCGTCGCCGCAGGCCACGCCGGTGCTGCGTCCGGTGGACACCCGCGTGGATGACTCCGCGGAGATCTCCGACGACGTGTTCGCCGCGATCGCCGCCGCCGCCGCGAGCAATCGCAGCGCCCGCATGACCCCCTCGCCGGCCGCCACGGCGGCGGCAGCTGCCCGCGCGTCGAGCGTTCCGCAGCTCGTTCACCTCGACCCGGACCGGTACGGCGCCGCCGACATGCTCGCGCACCTCGCGCCTGGCGCGCCCGGTTCGGGCCTGTCGGCCGGTCTCGCCTCGTCGCCGTTCGCGGCAGCGCTTCGCCACGTGCTGCCCCTCGCGGCGGCGCAGAGCTTCGACGTGCGCTCGCTCTTCGGTTCGGGGATCGCCTCGACCTATCTCGCGGGCTTGCTCGATCCCGCGACGCATGAGATCTCGATCGCGGGCTCCTCGATCTCGGCGTCGACGTTCGGATTCGGTGGTCTCGGTGCGATGGGCGCGAACGCGCTCGCCACGTTCGCTGGCACCGGGGGCCAGCTCGACGAGGCCGCACTCGGGCGCGGCATTCCGGGCTTCGACGCGACGTACGTTTCGCCCGATGGCTCGACCGACCCGGGCACCATCGCGGGTCGCGAAGGCGCGGGCGCCGGCGAGCCGGGCACGCAGGCAGCGATCACGAGCGGGGCCACTGCCGGGCTCGCGCCCGACGTGATCCGCGCGCTGCAGCAGGCCACCGCGGCTGGCGGCGGCACCGCGTCACTCACGACCCTCCGCTCCGCGCTGCTCTCCTGGCAGGTCGATTCGGGACCCGCGGGTGTCAGCACCTCGCAGCTCGCGACGGTGCTGGGACCGACCGCGCAGCTGGCGGGCGCCTCGAGCGCCTCGGGCATGGCAGCGCTCGCCGCCGGCCTCGCGCCCAGCGGGGGTGCGCGTGATGGCGTCGCGATCACTGCGCGGCAGATGCTGGATGCGATGACTCAGCCGCTCCTGGGCGATGGCAGCGTCGGTTCGCCGTACGGCGACGAAGCCGCCTATATCTCGCGAACGGCCCCGGGCATGTTCGCCGAGCGTGCGCAGCACTTCGCGGTCGAGCAGGAGCGGTCCACGGCGGATCTCTCGTTCGACTTCGTGTCGCCGGAGTTGGTGCTCGCGGCGCGCGTGTACGGTCTCGGTCCCGCGGAGGCAGCGCAGGCCGCACGGCTCGCGCTCGCAGGGCCCGGGCAGCTCGCGGCGATGGCCGGCGCGGTCGATCGCACGTTCGTGCAGGCGATGGCGATGGACGCGGAGCGCCGCGCGCATGGCGCGAGCGCTGCGGGCTCGTATGGCTCGGGCTCGGGATCGGGCTCGACGAGCTCGGCGCCGTCCGCCGCGCGCACGCGCGATGCGCTTGCGGCGGCAGTGGGATACTCGCCGTCGCGCACCGACCAGGTCGCCGTCGGAGCATCGCTCACCGGGTCGGCATCGGCGGCATCGGCGGCATCGGCGGCATCGTCTGGCGAGCTCGGCAGCGGGGCGGACGGTTCATTCGACGCCTTCGCGGGGCTGTCCGGCCTCGCGACTCCTGGCGCGTCGTCCTTCGGCGTCCAGCGGCGGTCGCCGCGCGGCGCTTTCCTGTGGCCGGCCGCTACGGTTGCCGCGCTGAACCTGAACGCAGCCGGCTCGGATGGCGCGCCGTCGTCCTCGATCGCCGCGCTGGAGCTGCTCGCGGCGCAGGCGGTTGCGGAGCTCGGCACGTTCACTGCGCTCGGGCTCGACCACATCCGTGACAATGCTGGCGATCTCCAGCTCTCGGAGTCAGCGCAGGCAACGCTTGCCTCCGCGGGCGCGACGAGCGCCGGCGGATCGGCCACGGGCGCCGGCGGATCGGCCGCGGGCGACGAGGTCCGCGCGGGAGCTCCGGCGCGTACCGCCGGTCGTCCGGTGGTCGGACAGCCGGGCGAGCTCGCTGCCGAGCCGCCCGAGTCGGACGTGCTCGCCGCCGCTGTCGCGCTCATGCCGCAGGCGCGCAGGTCGCGCTTCGAAGCACTCTATGTCGCGCTCGGCCAGTCCGCGGCTGGCCGCGACTGGTCCCCGGCAGCTCGCGCGGCGCGCGCGCTGGCCCTGGCGGGTCGCAGCGAGGACGGCACCACCGCCTCGGCGCGCGAGCGGGCCGCGATGGCGTGGGATGTCCTGCCGATCGTGTACGCCGACTCGTTCCACGACGAGGAAGTGGTCGCGAGCAGGGGCGGCGGCATGTCGTCGGTCTCGGCGCGCAGCGGCCGCGCGCCCGAGATGACGGCGATTGCCGGCGGCTCGCGCTCGAGCGTTCGGCGCGGCGAACGTGGCTCATTCGATAGTGACCGGCCCGCCCTCGATGTGAGGCCGGGTCTCGGATCGCTGTCGGCTCGTGCCGGCGAGGCGCTCGGCGCGTACGTCACGCCCACCGCAGCTTCGTCCAGCTACACGGCGCCCGGCTCGGCGACATCGGCGGGCTCGCAGCTCGGCGTGGGGGGCGCGATCCGCCGGGTCCCGACCGCCGCGCAGGAGATGGTCCAGACCGGGCGAGCCGCAGGCGGTCGATTCGGTGGCGGCGAGGTCGAGATCCCGTCGTGGTTCGAGTCCGCGGCCAAGCGCATGTTCTCCGACCGCTCGGCGTCCGCGTCCGACGGCATCTCGATGTCGGATCTGACGCTCATCTCGAGCGCACCATCCAAGGCCATCGCGGCGTCCGACATCGCACCCGCGAGGGCGGCTCCGATCGCGCCGTCGCACCACGAAGTCCACACCGACAAGCACGACCCGATCGACGTCGAGTCGGTCGCGGGCGACGTCTACAAACACATCATGACCATGATGGACTCTGCACGCGCACGTAACGGGGAGCCGTTCCTATGAGCTTCGATCCAGCCAAAGCAAAACTCACGATCGGCAGTCTCGACGACAACACCACCGTGAGCGCCCAGTACAATCCAAAGGAGCTCCAGGTCGACCAGACCGTACCCTGGAAGAAGCCCCAGGCTGCGAACCAGTCCGGCGCGGACAAGAGCCCGGGCAAGGACGAGAACTACTTGACGCTCGAGTTCGTCGGCGCCGAGGGCCGCACGATGAGCGTCGAGATGTTGTTCGACGGCTACGAGGACAACAAGAGCATCGCGAAGTCGGTCGCGGACCTCGAGCACATGGCGCGCGTGCGCGACCCGTCATCGGCGCAAGATGCGCAGCGGCGGCCGCATCACTGCATCGTGAGCTGGGGCGAGCGGGGGCTCCCGAAGTTCAAGTGCGTGATCGAGAAGCTGTCGACCAAGTACACGATGTTCTCGTCCGAGGGCACTCCGCTTCGCGCGACCTGCACGGTGCAGCTCAAAGAAGCCGAGCGCGTCGAGAAGGCGAAGAAGTAGTCGATGAGCGCTGCCGCTCCCAGGGTCATCGTCACCATCGGTGGCAAGAAGATCGAGTCGGGCGACGTGTTGTCGCACTCGGTCGAGCGCGACATGTATCAGCCGGACATGGCGTCGATCGTCATGTCGAACCAGAACGACGCCTACGGCGAGTCATTCCACTCGGGCGACGAGGTCGACATCAGCGTCGGCGACGAGCTGAAGTCGATCTACAAGGGCGAGGTCGTCGGGTCCGAGCCGCAGTACAAGGGCGGCGACACGACGAAGCTGCTCGTCCGGTCGATGAACAAGCTGCACCGGCTCCTGCGCAAGAAGCAGTCGCTGACGTTCGCCGAGAAGAACGACGAGCAGATCCTCCAGCAGGTGCTGTCGGTGCACGGGCTCACCCTCGAGTTCAAGGGCCCCAAGATCCAGTACAAGCACGTCTACCAGCACAACCTCTCGGACCTCGAGTTCCTGCGCCTGCGGGCATCGCGGATCGGGTGCCACGTGTGGTGCATCGGCAAGGTCGTGCACGTGAAGTTCCCGGACTTCTCGAAGACGAGCTCGACGCCGCTCTCGGTGGACCACGACGGCATCCTGCGCGGGTTCTCGCCGCGGCTGTCGTCGGCGACGGTGACGAAGAAGGTCACCGTGAAGGGCTGGGACCCCGAGAAGAAGGAGCTGATCACCGGTACCGCGACGCAGGGCTCCAGCTCGCTCGGCGCCAAGAGCGCGCCGGACGCATGCGGCGAGCACACGGCCGACGAGAGCTTCACGGTCGACGAGCCGATCTGGAGCAAGCAGGAGGCGGACGCGATCGCCAAGGCGAAGCTCATGGAGGGCAACCTCCAGTACATCACCGGGGAGGCCGAGTGCCGCGGTGGCGCCGAGTTCGATCTCGGCGAGGTCGTGAACCTCACCGCGAATGCGCGCGGCGACAAGTTCAACGGCAAGTACTACATCATGGGCGTCTCGCACCGGCACACGCTTCCGAAGCAGAGCGCCGGCGGCTACCAGACGACCCTCAAGCTCGCGCGCGACGCGCAGGGGAGCTGACGCGTGCGCGCAGGCGGCCCGAAATCCGGAACGTCGGACAACAAGCAGTTCGGGCTGCACCACGGGCTCGTCACGCAGAACAAGGACCCCGACGGGCTCGAGCGCATCAAGGTCAGCCTGCCGTGGCTCGATGGCGGCGAGACCGATCAAGCGCACTGGGCGCAGCTGCTGACGCCGATGGAAGGCAACAAGTTCGGCTGGTACACGCTGCCCGACATCGGCGATTCGGTGATCGTCGCGTTCATCGGCGGCGACATCACGCAGCCGATCATCATGGGCGGCACCTGGAGCAAGGCGGATATCTCACCCGAGCCGAACTCCGACGGGAAGAACAACTTCCGCGGCTATCGGAGCCGCTCCGGCCATCGCCTGATCCTCGACGACACGGACAAGACGAAGATCGTGTTCGCCGACAAGACCGCGAAGAACATGATCGGCATCGGTCAGTTCGCGGAGGCTGGTGACGGCCCGAACAAGTGCGCCGTGTACAAGCCCCCGATGTCCGCGGAGATGGGCGTCTCGTTCTCCTCGATGGAGGGCAAGCTGAACATCACGTGCAAGAACGGCACGCTCTCGATCAAGGCCGAGGGTAAGATCCTGCTCAACGCCAAGACCACGTTCGACATGAAGGCCGGCAGCGATATGAAGCTCGAGGGCTCGTCGAATGCGACCGTGACGTCGTCGTCACCGGCTCACCTCGACACGCCGAACATGGCTATCAACTAGCGACTCCGCCGAAGGGCCCGCCGCCGAATGAGCTTCTTCAAAATCGATCGAGTCGTTCCGAACTCGGGCCGCGCAGCCAAGATGCGTGGCCCGCGCCTGGCGATCGTCGTCGATAACAAGGAGGGCAGCGACAACCCGGGCTTCCGCGTGAAGGTGAAGTACCCGTGGCTCTCGGAGCAGGAGCAGTCGTTCTGGGCGCGCATCGCGGTGCCGATGGGGGGCAAGGAGCGCGGGACGTACTTCCTGCCTGAGATGGACGACCAGGTCGTCGTCGTGTTCGAGCATGGCGACATCCACAAGCCGATCATCATCGGCTCGTCATGGAACCAGAAGCAAAAGCCGCCCGAGCACAACGAGAGCGGCAAGAACAACACGAAGCTCATCAAGTCGAGGTCCGGTCACCGGATCATCTTCGACGACAAGCAGGGTGAAGAGAAAGTCACCATCGTCGACAGCACGAAGAAGAACAAGATCGTCCTCGATACGAAGACCAAGACGGTCACGATCGAGTGCGGCGATGGCGATATCGAGGTCAAGGCGAAGCAGAACGTGATCCTGCATGCCAACGCGATGAAGATCACGACCTCGGCGTCCGTGAGCGCGAAGGGCAAGGATCTGCTGTCGCACTCCGACACGGTGTTGACCGTGAAGGGGGCTTCGACGATCACGGTGCGCGGCAACTCGACCAAGGGCAACGTCAACTCGGGCAAGGCCACCACGGTCTCCGGTTCGGGCTCGGGCTCGCTCGGGGGCGTCAGCGAGGAGCAGCCCGCGGCGCAGAAGACCCCGCAGGCCCGACCGACCACGGGCGCGGGCGGCGCGAGTGGCGGCGGCAACTCGGCGGGCGGTGGTGCGGCAACGGGTGGTGGCGGTGGTGGCGGTGGTGGCGGTGGTGGCGGTGGTGGCGGTGGTGGCGGTGGTGGCGGTGGCATGACGACGGGGGCGGGCGGCGCGAGTGGCGGCGGCAGCACCGGCGGTGGCGGTGCTGCGACGTCCACGCCAGCTCCAGAGCGCTCCCCGATCACGACGTCGGGCGATGCGAACCTGTCGGCAGACTCGAGCGGCGTCACGGGCACCCTCAGCGGCACCGCCGCGATCGATGCGGGTCCGCTCAGCGGGAGCGTCACGGGCTCGGTGAGCCTCGATTCGCATGGCAACGTCACGGGTACCCTCGGTGGTGAAGCGACGGCCGCGCTCGGCGGTGGCCTGAGCGCGAACGCCGGCGGCGAGATCTCCGGAAGCAGCTCCGACGGGTTCAGCAGCAGCGGCCACGCGGGGATCACGGGTAGCGCGGGCGGCGGCGCGGGCGGCGCGGGTGGCGGCAGCGGTGGAAGCACCGGAAGTGCGGGCGTCGGCGGCGGTGGTGGCGTCGCGGGCGCGAGCGGCGGTGGCGGAGGTGGCGGCAGCGGCGGCGGTGACGTCGCGAGCGGCGGCAGCGGCGCGGGCAGCGGTGGAGTTACCGCCGGCGGCGGAACCACGAGTGGTACCGGCGGCGGTGGCACTGGTGGCATGACGACCGGTGCGGGCGGCGCGAGCGGCGGCGATCACGCTGGCGGCGGCGGTCCGGTGTCCAAGACCACGAGCGGTGGTGAGCCCACCGGCAGCGCATCCGCGAGCGGCGGCGCGGCTCCGGGCGCGACGGCAGGCGCGACTGCGGGCGGTGGTGCGGGTGCGTCTGCTGGCGGCGATGCAGGCGCGACGGCGGGCGGTGGCGCCGGGGCGACGGCTGATGGCCCGGGTGCGGGCGCGACTGCAGGCGGCGCGGGCGCGCCGACCGGCGGCGGCGCGACCGGCGGCGGCGCAGGAACAACGACCGGCGCATCGGG
>JAYSYE010000637.1:0-8464 GCA_043716635.1 Deltaproteobacteria bacterium
GCGCTGGCGCGCGGATCGTGTAGCGCACGGCATCCGAGCGGTGAGCGCACACTGCGCGCAGGATCGCCACGACCGGATGGCGAGTGACGCACGTCATCACGCGTCCAGAGCCCCCAGCGGCCACCTGTCTGCGTGGATCCCCTGTGGCATGCGGGGTGCTCTTACCTCCGCCATGAGCACGAAGCCAACGACCGGAGCTTCCGAGAACCAAGGCGAAGGCGACAAGATCTCCGCTCGTCACTACAACGATGCCGCGACGGAGTTTGCGGCCGAGGGCAAGGTGCCCGCGGCTGCCGAGTCCGCGAAAGAATTCGTCGAGGCCAAGCCCGGCGAGGCTGCCAGTGCCGAGCGCGCCGGCAAGCAGGGCCCGAAGCCCGCGACCAAGTAACGCGAAGTCGCGACACCCGAACGACTCACCCCGTTTTCAACAGCTACGAACTCACACTCAAGAATTGGAGCAACCAGTCATGCATATCCTTCTCACGATCGTCGTCGGTCTCGTTGTCGGTGCCCTCGCCAAGCTCATCATGCCGGGCAGGGACCCGGGTGGCGCGATCGTCACCATGCTCATCGGCATCGCCGGCTCGTTCATCGCCGGCTTCCTGGGCCACGCGCTCGGCTGGTACAACGTGGGTGAGGGCCCGGGCATCATCGGTTCGATCGTTGGCGCGATCGTCCTGCTCGGGGTGTACCGCCTCGCCATCGGCCGGAAAGTCGTCTAGCCGTGGCGAGCCCCATCCTCGTCCCGCCCGACGTCGGCCACGAACCGCATAACCCGGTCCGCGACGACAGCAAGTTGGCCCCTACGGAAGATCTCGACCGCGAGCCCGATGGAGTCCCGCACAGCGTGGTCGGATTGACGGCGGGGCTCTCGGTCCTGATCGCGATGCTGGTGGCGTTCATGTTCCTCGCCGGTCACGGTGCGGTTCGCGTCGCTGCGGTGTTGCTCGCCCTGGTCTCCATCCCGGTGCTCGTGAAGGTCCTGGGAAGAAAAGCAAACCGGGAGCGCAGCGCCGCTCACGCCTCCAGGTAACTGAACATCCGACTCGGTCGAAACGAGTCAAACGCGCGCGGGCGCGGCATCTCCGCACAGGAGGTGTCGCGCCCGAGCACGTTTCGGGCGTTCATCCGGCGCTCATCCCGCGGCACGAGTAGCATCGCGCCGTGCTCGACCGTGATGCGCTGCGGCCCCGATCTTGCCAGTAGCACGGGAAACTCCCATGTCGTGTCGTTCCATCGTCCTGGCGCTCGCGGTGCTGGCCGCCTGTGGCGGTAGCAAGCCACCGCCTCACAGGCCCGGCGACGACTACCTGAAGGCGATCAAGATCGAGGGCAACGCGAAGCTCGAGACCTCGGACCTCGAAGCCGGGCTCGCGCTGAAGCGGACACAGAAGCGTGGCGGCGCGCCGGATCCGTATCTGGTCTCGATCGACGGCGACCGCATCCGGGGCGCGTACCTCCGCAAGGGCTACCTCGGTGCGAACGTGAAGCCGCGCGTCGAGCGCGCTGGCGATGCCTCCACGGTCATCTATGCGGTCGACGAGGGCCCGCGCAGCATCGCGCGCGTGTCGATCACCGGGGTGCCGGCCGGCGATCCTGATCTGACCGTCGCGAAGGTCCGGGCCGCGCTTCCGCTCAAGGACGGCTCGCCGTTCGACTACGAGATCTACGACCTCCACAAGGCCCAGATCCTCGGTGTCGCGAAGGACGCGGGGTACGCCTACGCCACGCTCGACTCGACGGTCCTGGCCGATCGCGGCAACCACGTGGCCGTCGTCCAGCTCGACTTCACGCCAGGACCGAAGTGCGTCTTCGGCGACACGAAGGTCGTCGGGGCGACCGGCAAGCTCGCAGACGCCATTCGCGGTCGCCTGCAGTTCAAGCCGGGTCAGACGTACTCGAACAAGGCGCTCTCCGCGACGCAGCGGCAGCTCTACGCGCTGCAGCGGTTCTCGACCGTGCAGGTCGCCAGCGACGTCCCCAACGACAAGGACAAGGACAAGCGGGGGACGTCCACCACCGTGTCGGTCAAGGCCGACGTGTCACAGGCCGCGCGCCGCGAGGTGAAGCTCGGCGGCGGTTTCGGCATCGACCCGACGGCCTACGAGGTCCGTGGGCGCGCGGGCTACTCGATCGTCGGCTGGCCGTTCCAGATGCACACGGTCACGATCGACCTGCGTCCGGCGTATGCGTACATGCGCGACGGCAGCGGGTTCCAGCCGCGCATCCGCGCGCTCGCGAAGCTCGATCGTCAGGACCTGATCTGGACGTACGCCGTGGGCACCGTGCTCACCGCCTACGACTACCTGGCGCTCGAGGCGTACACGTACACGGGACCGCGCGCGGGCCTCGCATTCCAGAAGCCCGTGTTCTCGCAGAAGCTGAACGCGCAGATTGGCTGGGGGCTCCAGCGCGTGGACTTCCTGTCCGTGTCGCCACTCGTGCAGCCGATCGCCGCCAGCATCGGCATCACCAAGCAGCCGCAGCTCATCGGCGCTTACGTCCAGGGCTTGACGCTCGACCTGCGCGACAACCCCATCGAGACGACGGAGGGCTTCTACGCAGCATTCAACCTGTCGGAGGGGTCGAAGGCCGCGGGCGGCGACTTCAACTACATCGAGGCAATCCCGGAGGTGCGGGGCTACCAGCACATCCGCGGTGTGGTCTTCGCGGCCAAGGCGCGAGCGGGTGCGTTCTTCGGTGCCACGCCCGCGACCGAGCGTTTCTTCGCCGGCGGCGCGACGAGTCAGCGCGGCTTCGGCGAGCGGCAGCTGTCCCCGCAGGTGACCGGAGATGTCAACGGCAGCCCGCGCACGGTCCCGTACGGCGGCGCCGGTCTCGTCGAGACCAGCGTCGAGGCGCGGATCCCGATCACCAGCTGGCGCGGGATCGGCATCGGCTCGGTGCTGTTCCTCGATGGGGGAGACGTGACCGAGAAGGCCGCGGACCTGAACCTCGGCAACCTCCACTGGGCGGTCGGCACGGGCCTTCGCCTGAAGACGATCGTCGGGCCGATCCGCGCGGACTTCGGCTACCGGCTGAACCGCAAGACGATGATGGATCCAGCGCCCGGGTCGAGCTTCGCTTTTCACCTGAGCCTGGGAGAGGCGTTCTGATGACCGCCACGGCTCCTCGTCCCGACAAGGCGGTGCACGGCGGGCGGCGCGCGCTGCGGTGGGTCAAGCGGATTGTCTTCGGCCTGCTCGCGTTCGTCGTGATCGCCGTCGGCGCGCTGCTCGCCGTGATTCACACGGACTGGGGGCGCGACAAGATCCGCGGCCAGATCCAGAGCGCGCTCGCGAGCACATTCACGGGCGGCGGGACGCTCGGCCGGCTCGACGGCAGTCCATTTGGCGAGCTGGTGCTGCACGACCTCGTCATCAACGGCCCGGATGGCAAGCCCGCGATCGTCGTGAAGACGGTACGCCTGCAGCTCGAGCTCGCGCCGCTCATCCACAAGCGGGCCGTGCTGCGGACGCTCGCGATCGACGACGTCGACGTCCAGATCAAGCGGAACCCCGACGGCAGCGTGCAGATGGGGCAGCTCACGAAGCCGGGGCCGAGCTCCGGCTGGGCGGTCGAGC
The DNA here is from genome assembly GCA_043716635.1 of Deltaproteobacteria bacterium. Classification (GTDB taxonomy): domain Bacteria; phylum Myxococcota_A; class Polyangia; order Haliangiales; family Haliangiaceae; genus JABFXX01. Next base: position 3,585 of record JAYSYE010000637.1, read on the forward strand.
TGTCGGATGCCGCGATCCGCCGGCTCCACGTGAGCGTCGACAGGTACAACTTCGACGACATCAACGTGAACGCGAAGCTCGCGCTGACCGGGGCGGGCACACTCGACACGACGGTGCTGCTCGCGGGCCAGCTGCGCGAGCGAGGCCTGCCGCTGATGCTCATGACCTCCGTGCACAAGGAGGGCGAGGTCACGCAGATTCCGAGCCTCGTCGCGCGCGTCGGTGGCATCCGTGTCGGCGGTGTGAACGTCTCGATCAAGGCACCGCCGGCCGTCAAACTCGTGGAGGGCACGCAGGTCGACGTCCAGACGCAGCTGCTCACGCAGCTCGCCGGGACGATCGCGGTGGATGCGCCCGCGCGCGCGGTCGAGGCGCTCGCCCCCCAGGTGCAGCTGCCCGGCGATCTCCTGGTCGCCGCCGACGTGTCGAGCCCGTTCCAGCCGTGGACCAACGTGGAGCTCAACGGCTCGATCGCACAGCAGCAGCTGTGGGCGATGCTCGGCGTCGACCTCGGCACCCTCGCCGCGCACGGCGTGGTCTCGGGGTCGCACATCGATGTCGGCCGGCTGACCTACAACCCGGAGACGAAGACGTCGGCGGTGACGGGTACGGGGAGTGCGGTCGTCGCGTTTGCCGTGCACACGCCGGCGCCCGGCAAGCTGCCCGTGGGCGTGGCGGTCGTGACGGCGTCGGGGCGGTTCGAGGGTGCGCCGTACGCGAACGTCGGCGTGGTCGCCAACTCCGATGGCACGACCGTCTCGGCCTCCGTGGGCGCGACGGGACCCGCCGCGCGGGCTCGGCTGCTGGCGGTGGTGAAGCAGACGGTCGCGGGGTTCACGCTCCAGACCGGCCGTGTCGTGGCGGAGACATCGTCGCCGGAGCGGACCAGCCAGGGTGCGGCGCCGGTGACCGGTGCGATCGCCGCGGATCTCACGGCGAGCGGGACGCTGACACCAGCGCTCGACCTCGCGGTCGCCGGCACCGTGAGCGGACGCAAGCTCGCGGCGGCGGGCGTCACGGTCGGGACGATGAAGCTCGCGATCGACGCGCAGCACATCCCGGCCCGGCCCGTCGGTCGCGCCGAGCTGCAGGCGACGAACGTCCAGCGCAACACGTTCTTCCTGCGCAACCTCGCCGTGACGGCCGGCACGCAGGCCGATGGCAAGATCGCTGTCGCGGTGCGCACGCGACCCCGCCAGGATCCGTGGCAGGTCGATGTCGACGCGCTGGTCGATCTCGGCACGCCGTCTCGCGAGCTCCGCGCCGGGGCGGGCGATCCGGTGACGATCGAGATCCTGCGCCACTTCGTGAAGACGGCCAACTCCGGCGAGTGGAAGGGCGACTCGGGCGTCGTGACGATCGGCTCCGAGCACGTGACGCTGGCTCGGTTCGCGACGCACAACGGGCTCAACAAGATCGAGGCCGGCGGCGAGTACTGGAAGGCGGGACGCCGCGAGGGTGATCTCGCCGCGCACGTCGCGATGAAGGGGCTGTCGCTGAAGACGCTGATCATGGGCTACGCGGGCACGCTCGATGCGACCGCCGACGTCACCCGCACGAACGGGCTGTTCGCGGGCACCGTCGATGTGTCGGCGAAGGAGATCGCGCTCGCGCCGCTCATCGTGCCGTTCAACCTGCAGGTCCACGTCAAGGCGGCCCCCGGGAGCGTGCAGGCCAAGGCGGGCATCACCAGCCCCATCATGGGCGACATCTCGGTTGCCGCGGATGTCGCGGGGCCGCGGGACATCACGAACGTGAAGGCCTGGCAGGCGCTGCCGCGCTCGGCGATCCGCACCGGGCAGCTCAAGCTCGATGGCATCCACTTGTCGCGGGCGGCCGCGCTGTTTGGCCTCGACGAGAAGCAGTACGAGGGCCTCGTCGACGGCCAGCTCGACCTCTCGGCAACGCAGCTCGGGGGGCAGATCCGGCTGCACGACGTGGTGACACCGCAGATTCGCGGCGTCGGCAAGTTGACCGCGGAGCTCGCGGTGACCCAGACCGGGCCCCACGAGCTGACGCCCACGATCGTGGCCACGCTCGACAACGTCGGCAAGGTGAACGGGCGGGCGGTGGTCGAGATCCCGGATCGGCTGTTCGCTCCTGCGTCGTGGCGGGCGATCGGCAAGCCGGCCCTGAAGAGCGCCAACCTGTACCTGCAGGAAGTCACGGTCGATCCGACCATGTTCGCGCGCTTCGGCATCGTGACCGATCTGCAGGGCAAGGTCAGCGCGGGCATCGAGGTCGGGCCCGCCCTGAGCTCCGTGACCGTGCAGGCCGGCGTGCGCGACTTTCACGGGGCGCCGATCCAGACCCCGATCTCCCTGGGCTTGAACGCGAAGATCGACGCGCACGGGTCGTCGGCAGTGGTCCGCATCGGGACCATGCCGCAACAGCTCACGGCGGCCGACCGCGCGAGCCCGGTCGTGCTGAAGCGCGCCCTCTCGTTGATCGAGCTGACGACCCAGTTGCCGATCACGATGGCGCAGGTCGTCGCCGATCCGGCGGTGCTCACGAGGCAGCCGTTGAACGTGAAGGCGACCATCCCATCCATCCCGGCGTCGCAGCTCCTCGGGATCTTCGGCCGCACCGATGTCCAGAGCGGCACGATCAGCGGGACCGTGGACTTCAAGGGGGTGTTCGTCCCGACGGTCGCGACCGCGGAGCAGCCGGCCGGTCGAACCTTCACTCCCGACATCGCGGTGCACCTCGCGGGGGCCGACATCGTCGTGATCCCGGGCCCCGGGGGACGCCCGGTGCCGCCGCTCGAGCTCCTCGCGATCGAGGGCCACTGGGATGGCTCGCTCGGGCACCTCGACGTGTCGGGTACGCAGGGCGCGGGTCTCGCCAACCAGGGCGGCGGCGCGCTGCACCTCGTGGCGGACGCCAAGCGCTGCGGCGTGGGCACGTGCTCCGAGACGCAGCTGCTCGAGTCCGGGTCCGCGACGATCGAGGCGAAGACGTTCGACCTGACGCCGGTGCTCGCATTCGCACCGGGGCAGATCGGTGCGGCCCGCGGCGTGATCGACGGCAATCTGAAGGTGGTCGGTACGTCGGCTGCGGATGCGATGCTCGCCGGGAAGCTGCACCTGACGAACGTGCGCCTGCCGATCGCACCCCAGATCGGAACGTTACGGCGCGCGACCATCGACATCGACGTCGGCGCGAATTCGATGACCGTCGGACTCGATGGCACGCTCGGCGCGGGCACCATCAAGGTGGCCGGCAAGTTCGGCATCGCCGGCGCGCGGCCCACGAGCGGCGAGGTCACGGCAACGCTTCGCAAGGTCTCGCCGATCGGGACGATCGAGCCGAACATCGACGCGGACGTGAAGGCGACGTTCGATCGGCAGCCCGAGGCATGGGTGGCAAATGTCACGATCTCGCATGGCAACGTCGTCGTACCGGACGAGCGCAACGAGGCTCTGAAGGAGATCGGCGCGCCGGAGGACATGATCTTCCTCGAGGACGGCGTGATCGTCGGTGAGAACGGCGTCCGCAAATCGAAGGTCGCACCGCCGCAGCAGCGGGCTGCGTTCATCGCGAACATCACGCTGCTGAACACCTACGTGAAGTCGACCGAGGTGCGCGCCGTGGTGCATGGCAAGCTGCGGATGGAGCTCGATGCGAACGCGAGCGTCGCCCTGACGGGCCGGATCGAGGCGGATCGTGGAGACCTCGATCTGTTCGGCCGCCGCTACCTCGTCGACCGCGCGGCCGTGCGCTTCGACGGAACGGTGGACCCGCTCCTGGATGTCGCGATCACGCACGACTTCCCGGACGTCACGACGGTCACGCAGGTGCGGGGGCGAGTGAGCGCTCCGGAGATCATCCTCGCGAGCAACCCGGGCACCTACTCGCAGGGCCAGCTCCTCGGCTTCTTGCTCGGCGGCGAGCCGTCGGGTGAGCCGGCCGACGGCAACCCGCGCGACAAGGCGGCCTCCGCGGGCGCATCGCTGATCGGCAACCAGATCGGCGGCTACGTGAAGGACCAGCTCCCGTTCGACGTCGACGTGCTGAAGTACGAGGCTGCGACGGCGACGAGCAGCCAGGCCGTCACGGTCGGCTCGTGGCTGACGGCAAACCTGTTCCTCGCGTACAAGCAGCGCTTCCAGTCGCGGCCCGACGAGAACACGGGCGAGGCCGAGCTCGAGTACTACCTCTCGCGCCGCGTGATCATCGAGGCCACCGTCGGCGACAAGAACCGCAACGGCATCGATCTGCTCTGGCGCCACCGGTACTAGCGGCTGGTCACACCGGCTCCGGTACCGTTCCGTCGCTGCTCGTTCAGCCAATCGGCCGTGGTTCGAGACCGGGCTCTCTCCGCGGGGTTGCTTCCATCACTGCCATCCGAGCGAGCCGCGGTGACGCGCTTCGTCATCCTCGAGGTGCCACGGATCTGTACGCTGTGAAGGATGTACCCGGCTTGGACCTGAATTGCGTTTACTGCTAGACATCCGCCGTATTAAGAAGTACGGTTTTAACGTGGTGCAGTCGCGCGCAAGGCAACTGGAGCTCGAGGTCCGTGCGCCGGGCACGCGGGCGCCCGGTGCTGGGCGGCCGAAGAAGCGGTGGTCGAAGGGCGTGAAGGCGCCGGCCTCGCACGCGAAGCGGGAGCCGTTCGTGAAGGGTCGAGCCCTCCACGTGACGCTGCGAACGTTGCCGGTGGCCAGGAACCTCCGGCGGATGGACGCGTACCAGGCGGTCCGCATCGGCGCGCGCGTCGTGCTGGCGCGCAGCGGGTTTCGGCTCGTGCAGTTCAGCATACAGAGCAATCACATCCATCTCATCGTCGAGGCCGATTCGCGGGCCGCGCTATCGAACGGCGTGCGTGCGTTCTCGATCTCCGTCGCGAAGTCACTCAACGCGAAGCTCCACCGGCG
>JAYSYE010000638.1:0-8461 GCA_043716635.1 Deltaproteobacteria bacterium
ATCCGGCGGCACGGACTCGGGGTTCGTCATCTCGCCGTGCCCCGTCACGAGGTACGCCTTGCGCTTGTCGCGCGCGAGCTTCATCAGCTGCGCGTTCACGTCGTGATCGAGATTGCGCAGCTTCCCGGAGCCCTTGCGCGCCTTCTCGATGTCGGTGTCCTCGTCGAACTTGAAGAACTTCTCTTTGTCGCCAGCGCCACGCGACAGCACGACGACGCCGTCCTTGTTGACCTGATACTTCTGCGCGAGGCCGCTGTTCACCTGGCGGTCATTCACCTCGACGGACAGCTTGCCGGTCGCCGCCGCGAGGGCATCGAAGTAACTCTTCACCTGGTCCTTCACCTCGTTGGTGTCGGGGAAGAACAGGTGCACCGTGATCGGCTCGGACGAATTCTTCACGATGTTGCGCGTGGACTCGCCCGGTGACGACGTCTTGAAGTACGAGACGTCCCGCTGGACGTTGCGCTCCTTCGCGACGCCGCACGTGACCATCAGCAGCGACATCGCGAGCGCGATCGTCAGGCCCGACCAGCCCATCTCGCGCACGCGATAGAGCTCGACGCCGGCGTCGTCGTCACGTGTCTGGACATCGAAGCCGCCGCGCAGCGCGCCTCCGAGCGAGAGCTCGATCATCAGCACCGGCAGCACCGACGCGATCAGCAGGATCACCCACACGACCGTGAGCGCTCCGGTGTAGCGCGCGTGCGCCTTCTCGCCGACGTGGAACAGACCCTCGCCCCACTTCGAGCTGAGCGCGTACACGACCAGCGCGAGCAGCGTCACGAGGTGACACGCGAGCAGCACGAATTCCACCCGTCGCCGCGCGCCGCGCGAGCCGAGCATCGCCCAGGCCCGCGCCGCGGTGACGACGACGAGCAGCGTGACCGCGAGCCCGGACATGGCCACGCGCATGCCCTCCGTGGTCTGCAGCAGGCGCTCGCTGATGAACAGGAGCATCAATCCGATACCGAAGGTGAGCGAGGCCCACCACGGCGATGCAGTTCTCATTGCCATCGCTTCGCCTCCATCGTCTTCACACCGAGCAACAGGAAGAAGTACGTGACGGCGAGGTAGTAGACGACGTCCTTGAGGTTCAGCAGGCCGCGCATGAACCCGTTCTGGAAGTGGATCCACCACAGGTCGAGCTCCTGCAGCACCGTGCGCACCGAGCCATCGAGGCGCTTGGCGAGCGGGAACAGCAGCAGGAGCACGATCACCATCGCCAGCGCCGCGACGCCCGCGACGAGCTGGTTCTTCGCCATCGCGCTCGCGAACGTCCCGATCGCGAGCGTGGTGCCGCCGAGCAGGAACAGCCCGATGTAGCCGCAGAGGATCTGCGCGCCGGTGATCTTGCCGTTCACCTTGATCAGGAGCGGCATGTAGAGCGAGAGCACGAGCAGGATCGCGAGGAACGTCAGCGCGGCGAAATACTTGCCGAGCACGATCTCCGTGTCGCGCACCGGCGAGGTGTTGAGCAGCACGAGCGAGTGATTCTGCCGCTCCTCGGAGATGAGGCGGAACGAGAGCAGCAGACCCGCCGCGATCGCGACGCCGCCCGAGTAGAAGAAGAAGCGCTCGAGCACGATCGCCGAGAGCTGCTCGCCGGCGAGTGCGTAGCTCTGGAACAGGATGCCGTCGACGAGCAGCAGCACGGCCGCGATCACCCACGCGAACGGGGAGCGCAGGTACGCACCGAGCTCGCGGCGGTAGATGATACTAGTTGCCCGCATCGGTGCCTCCGACGAGCCGGATGAACGTGTTCTCGAGCTCGCTGCGCGAGTAGTCCAGGCGGATGAGATCGAAGCCCGCCGCGACGACCGCCCGGCTGACCTCGGCGCGGCAATCCTTGGCCGTGCTGAGCTGGAACACCATGCCGCTCCCCTGTTCGTAGGAGTCGGCGATCGCGGTGACGCCCTCGATCGCGGTGAGCATCGCGCCGAGCTTCGCCTTCGGATCGGCCTCGGCCTTGGGCGTGCGGATCGTGACGTTGATCGAGAAGATGTCGCCCTCGTGCGTGGACAGCTCCTCCTCGGAGCCGCTCCCGAGGAGCTTGCCCTTGCCGAGCACGAGCAGCCGATCGCAGGTCTGGCTGATCTCGGTGAGGATGTGGCTCGAGATCAGGACCGTGTGCTTCTGCTTGAGGTCGTGGATGAGGTTTCGCATCTCGACGATCTGGACGGGATCGAGCCCGCGCGTCGGCTCGTCGAGGATGAGGAACTTCGGCTGGTGGATGATCGCCTGCGCGATGCCGACGCGCTGGCGGTAGCCGTGCGAGAGCGTGCCGATCAGATCGGACGCGACATCGTCGAGGTTCGTGACGTCGAGGACCTCGGGGAGCCGCTTCTTCGTCTGCGCCTTCGTGAGGCCGCGCAGCTCGCCCGCGAACACGAGGTACTCGTGCACGCTCATCTCCGAGTAGACGGGCGGGTTCTCGGGCAGGAACCCGATGCGCTTGCGGACCTCGTGCGGATCCGCGACCGCATCCGTCCCGCCCACCTCGATCGAGCCGCCGGAGGGGCGGAGATCGCAGGCGAGGATCCGCAGCGCGGTCGTCTTGCCGGCTCCGTTGAGCCCGAGAAAGCCGACGGTCTCGCCGTCCGCGATCTCGAAGCTCACGGGACCGAGCGCGCGCTTGCCCCCGTAGAACTTCGATAGATTCGTTGCACGTATCATGCGTCCTCGCGGTGACTGCGAATCGCGCGCAGAGGCGCGGAATCGCTCACTTCTCTAAGATGGAAGGCCCGGCAAGGTCAAGGCGCCGGGCGGCTCACCAACCGGGTGAGGGGGTCGCGTTGTTCCCGCCGTGGCGATTCGGGGTACGCGTCAGCGTGGCGGATCGGGCGTGGGGCATTCTGCCGTGGACGGATGCGGTGGATGGACCGCGACGCGGGCACGCAGGATGCAGCGTCTGGACGCCAATGCACTTCCATCGCTCCCTCGTGGTCGGCCTGCTGGCGGGTCTGGTCGGCGGCGGCTGCTACCGACAGGCCGCGGCGCGACCGACGATGGAGGACGAGTACGCGGCGTCCGAGATGCCTGGCCTGGGCGTCTCGACGGCGACCTCGGGCCCACCGGGCGGCGCGATCGATCCCGGCTATGGCTACACCGATCCTTCGCGGGCCGGCGCGGCGGCGGGGGTTTCGGTCGATCCGGACGGCACGGTCGGCGTCACGGTCGACGTGAACGCCGAGGCGACCTACACGGCGGACGGCGCGGCGCTGCCGGAGCCCTCGGTCGATCCGGAGGATCCCGGCTACGTGCTGCAGACCCCGACCGACGGCGAGATCGATCAGACCCTCCAGGGCTACGGGTCGTGGGTGGAGGACGGCGAGTACGGTCGGGTCTGGCGCCCGGACGCCACGGTGGTGGGCGTAGAATTCACACCCTACGAGACCGCTGGGTCCTGGCAGGACACCGACTACGGGTGGACGTACGACTCCGAGTGGGACTGGGGCTGGCTGCCGTTTCACTACGGGAACTGGGCCTGGTGCGACAGCTACTGGGGTTGGGTCCCCGGCTACGACTGGTCGCCCGGCGCGGTCGAATGGCGTGATGGCGGCGGCTACACCGGCTGGCGTCCGCAGGCGCCGCCGGAGCGGTATCCCGGCCAGGACGGTCCCGTCACGCGGGATCATCGCAACGGCCATGGTGGCGCGATCGTCCGCGACCATCGGGCGGGACATCGCAACGACGAGTGGCGCTTCGTGGCGAATGGGGATCTCGGCAAGCCGAGGATCCACTCGCACCTCGTGACCGACCGCGTGGGCGTGATCGGCAAGACGGCGGTCGTGAGCGCGCCCGCGGTGCGGTGGGCGAGCACGACCCACGCGGCGGCGTTGATGCAGAGCCGACTCGCGGCGCGTTACGGCGTCCCCCCGCGGACGACTGCCGGTGGCGCGTGGGGGTCCCGGCCCGTCCACGATCACCGCACCCACGCCGGGCAACCGACGCGCGATGGTGGTGGCGGAGCCGGCTACGTGGGACCCGGCCAGCACGCGTTCGCCGCGCAAGGCCCGCGCGTCTACACCGGCGGCCAGGCGCCGCGCACGTGGAACGGATCGCGCGGCGAGTCCTTCCCGCAGCCGCGCGCGTTCCAGCAGCCGCCCACGTACCAGGCCCCCCGCACGTTCCAGCAGCCCGCGTACCAGGCACCGCGCACGTTCCAGCCGCCCACGTACCAGACACCCCGCACGTTCCAGCCGCCCACGTACCAGGCCCCGCGCTCCTACCAGGCCCCGCGCTCCTACTCCCCGCCCGCGCGCTCCTCGTCGTGGGGCGGCGGCGGCGGCGGCCGCCACCGCTGACCGACAACTTCAGGGTATCCCTCTCGCGTGGAGGTCCCGCGCGAGCTGAGGCACGCCCCGGGGATCGAGTGGTTGCTCCTCGCCGCCGCGTTCGCGCTCCTCACGGCGCTCTCGATCGTCGCCCTCGACGTGCCGCTCGCGCGGAGCCTCGCCGCCTACGAACCGTGGAGCGGCTGGGACCGCGGCATCACGTTCCTCGAGTGGGTGATCCTCCTCCCGCTCCACCCGCTCACGGTACCGATCGCATGTTGCGCCGCGATGCTCGCCTGCGTCGTCACACCGCGCTGGCGGGTCCACGCACCACCCTGGATGTTCGCGGCCAGCGTGCACCTCCTCGCCCGCTTCCTCGCCGTCCACCTGAAGACGGCGACCGGCCGCCTCCGCCCCAACGACTGGCTGCACATGCTCGGCCCCACCTTCGGCCGCGCCGGCATCTCGTTCCCGTCGGGCCACGTGGCGCTCTTCGGCAGCCTCGCCGCGGTCCTCGCCGTGCTCCACCCGCGACTCCGCGTGCCGATGGCGATCGTGATCGGGCTCGTCGCCACGGCCCGCGTCGCCGTCGGCGCCCACTTTCTCTCCGACACTCTGGGTGCGGTCGCCCTCGTCGCGCTGCTCGTGTGGGCTTGCGGCATCGCCACGCGCCCGCTGCGACCGCACTGACGTTACGATGACCGCATGACTCCTGACCTGCGCCTCGTGGCGTACGCGTGCCTGCTCACGTTCGTGATGAACATGTTTGCGTCGGCGTTCGCGGGCCGAATCTGGACCACGAAGGGCCGCAAGGAGTCACTCGGCGCGCGCGACGAGGTGACGACACCCGGTCCGGCCGCCGGACGAGCGAAGCGCGCAGTCGCGAACATGTACGAGAGCCTGCCGCTGTTCATCGGACTCGTGCTCGCGGCGCACCTCGGAGGCCGCATGACCGACACGGCACTCCTCGGCGCCCGCCTCTGGCTGATCGCCCGTCTCGCTTACTGGCCCGTCTACATCTCCGGTGTCCCGGTCGTGCGCAGCCTGATGTGGGCCGTCTCCATCGCCGGCCTCGGCATGATCTTCTCCGCGATCGTCACGGCAGGCGCCTGAGGGTCCCGTGACGACCGACGCGGACTACCTCGTCGATCCGGACATCCGGGTGGCCGAGACGCTCCCCGCCGCCGCGTTCGTCGATCCGGACGTGCTGGAGCGCGAGCTCGCCACCGTGTTCCGACGCTCGTGGTTGCGCGTCCCCGATCGCGGAGACGACCCGCGCCCGCTCGACGAGCAGGTCAGCGCGCGCGGCTCGCGCGTCCCCGTGTCCCTGCTCGGCCGCCCGCTGTTCCTCCAGCGCGGCTGGGATGACGACTCCCTCCGGGCCTTCCCGAACACGTGCACGCACGCGTGGCACCCGCTCGTGATCGGCGCCAGCCGCGGGCCCACGCTCGTGTGCGCCCAGCATGGTCGCCGCTTCGACTGCACCGGCAAGTACGTCTCCCAGCCCGGGTTCTCCGCCTCGCTGCCGGGCTTTCCCCGCCCCTGCGATCACCTGACGAGCTTGCCCGTCGTCGCGTGGCGCCGGCTGCTGTTCGCCGCGCTCGACCCCGGCGCGCCTGCCGCCGCCGCCGTCTTCGACGTCATCGACGAGTCGCTGGCGCGGATGCCGCCGCTCCTCGCGCGCACGAAGGCGGAGACGCGCGAGGTCGCAGGCAACTGGAAGCAGCACGCGTGGAACTACCTCGATCAGTTCCATATCGGCTTCGTCCACCGCGCGCCGCACGGGCTCGCCGACGCGATCGATCTCGCGACGTACACGATCGAGACGCACGAGCACTCGGTGCTGCAGTGGGTGTACGCGGCGAAGCCCGCCGACGGCTTCGACCCGGCGTGGCTCCCCGACCGCTTCGCCGATCCGACGGGCAAAGGTCGCCGCGTGTTCGCGCTCTGGTGGTTCGTGTTCCCGAACCTGACGCTCAACTTCTATCCCTGGGGGCTCTCGGTGAACGTGTACCAGCCGGTGCCGGGGCGACCGGACGCGACGAGCTTTCTCTGGGAGCACTGGGTGATCGATCGCGTCGCCTACGATCAGCGCGAATCGCGCTGGCTCGACTCGCAGGTGGACGCCGAGGACGTGGACACGCTCGCCCAGGTCAGCCGCGGGTTGCGTTCGGGCTTCGCACCGCGCGGACGCTTCGCACCCGAGGACGAAGTCGCAGCGCACTGGTTCCACGAGAAGGTCTCGCGCGCCCTGCTCGAGCCGATGCAGCGCTGACCACACGGGCGAGTCCCGTCTCGACCCACCCCCGCGGCGACCCCACACTTCGTGGGGTATGATCGAGGTCATGGATCTCATCGCCGCGATCGGAAACACCCCGCTCGTCGAGCTGAAGCATGTCAGCGCAGGCCTGCCGGTGAAGGTCTACGTCAAGTGCGAGCACCTGAACCCGGGCGGCAGCGTCAAGGATCGCACCGCGCGCGCGATCGTGCTCGATGCGGAGGCCCGCGGCCTGCTCGCGCCCGGCGCGACGATGGTGGAGGGGACGGCGGGCAACACGGGGGTCGGGCTCGCGCTGATCGCGGCTCAGCGCGGCTACCGGTGTGTCGTCGTGCTCCCCGAGCGCATGGCCGTCGACAAGCGGGTGGCGTTGCGCCAGCTCGGCGCGGACGTGATCATCACGAAGAACGCGGGCATCGCGAATCCCGACAACTTTCGCAACGTCGCCGCGCGGCTCGCCGAGGAGAACGGCTGGTTCCTGACGAACCAGTTCCACAACCCCGCCAACATCGACGCGCACTACGGCACCCCGACGGTGAAGGGGATGGGCCAGGAGATCCTCGAGCAGCTCGCCGCCGCCGGACATCCGACGATCGGCGCATTCGTGTCGGCATCGGGCACGGGCGGGACGATCACGGGCGTCGGCAAGCGCGTGAAGGAGCACGATGCGAGCGCGCTGGTGGTGCTCGCGGATCCAGTTGGATCGTCGATCGCGGACTGGGTGAACACGGGGACGCTCGGCCCGGACGGGCCGTACACGGTGGAGGGCATCGGCTCGGGCTCCGTGCCTGGCAACCTCCACCGCGAGTACCTCGACAGCGCCGAGAAGGTCAGTGACGCCGAGGCGTACGCGATGGTCGAGCGGCTCGTGAAGGAAGAGGGCCTGACCGTCGGCGGCTCGGCGGGCGTGAACGTGGTCGCCGCGCTGCGCGTCGCCGCGCGCGGGAACCTCCGCGGCCCGGTGGTCACGATCGGATGCGACTCCTGGGACCGCTACCGGTCGACGCCGTGGATGCGCGCGTGGATGGAGCGCGAGGCGGCCGCGATCACGTTGCCGAAGCCCTGACGGCCGGGCGTCAGCGAATGGCGACGACCGTGTGCGGCCCCTTGGGGAGCGTGACGGTGTCGCCGACGCGGGCCTCGTCGAGTGCGCGGGCGATCGGGGAGTGGTAGGAGATCGAGCCGGATTTCGGGGCGGCCTCGATCGCACCCACGAGCCGGTAGGTGTGGCGCTCGCCCTCCTCGTCCTCCAGCGTGACGGTGCAGCCGAAGCCGACGCGGTCGACGGTGGCGGAGGGCTCGACGATCTCGGCACTCGCCAGGTGATCCGCGAGCTCGTGCGAGCGCGCCTCTCCCGCTGCGTCGCGCTCTCCGGACTGCAGCGCGGCGAGCTCGGCACGCAGCTCCAGTGCGCTTGCCGCCGTCACGTAGTTGGGGAGGCCCACGGGCACCGGAATCCCGAGGTGAACCACTGGCGCTTCGGGACCGGCGGTGTCGTCTTCTTTGGTGAAGGCTTTGCTCAAGCCGCGAGGATACTCCCCTGCGCGCGCAGGCCCAGCGCCCGGCGCGTGATCACGACGGGACGAGCGCGGGCGACTCCTTCGTATCGAGGGCAGTGAGCCCCTCGGCGGCGCGCGCCCGGACGATCGCGGCCGGATCGCGGAGCGCCGCCTCGAACCTGCGCCGCGCTTCCGGAATTTCGCCGGCGGCCGCCAGCAAGGAGCCGAGCAGCGTCGACGCCTCTCCCGCGCGTGGGCTCGTGGCGTAGTGGTCGAGAAACGCGCGTAACGCCGCGGTGGCCTCGGCGTCTCGGCCGAGGCGAGCGAGCGAGACCGCGTGCCAGAAGCTCGCGTCTTCGGCCAGGGAGCCACCGGGATCGAGCGTCACGACCCGCGCGAACTCCGCTGCT
>JAYSYE010000639.1:0-8441 GCA_043716635.1 Deltaproteobacteria bacterium
TCCGGCTTGCCAGACTCCTTCGCCTTGGCGAGGAGAACTTCGCGCTCCTTCGCGACGACGTCCTCGGCCACTTCTTCCTTGCGGACGAACTGGGGCGCCATCGCGGCGATCTGCATCGCCACGGCACGGCCGAACTTCTGGAAGTCCTCGTTGCGCGCCACGAAGTCGGTCTCGCAGTTCACCTCGAGCAACACGCCGATGCGGCCATTGCCATGGATGTACGAGATGATCGCGCCCTCGGTGGCCTCGCGTCCGGCCTTCTTGGCCGCCTTGGCGAGGCCCTTCGTGCGCAGGTAATCGATCGCCTTGTCGATGTCGCCACCGACCTCGACGAGCGCCTTCTTGCAGTCCGCCATGCCCGCGCCGGTGCGCTCGCGCAGGTCCTTGATGCTGGTAGCCGTGATCTCCGCCATGACTCTCCTTCTCCGCCTCTCGCCTTACGACTCGACTTCGGGCGAGGCCGAGGCCTCGGGGTTGAACATGCTGCCGCCCGTCGACATCTCGACGCGCGGACCGTCGCCACCGGACGACACGTGGATGACGCGCTCGCCCACGTCCTCCTGCTCGCGCTGACCGCGGGTACGGGCGCTCTCCTTGTAGATCTTGTTCCCGAGGATCGCGGCGTCCGCGATCTTCGAGGCGAACAGCTTGATCGCGCGGATCGCGTCGTCGTTGCCCGGGATGACGTGATCGATCACGTCCGGATCGCAGTTCGTGTCCGTCACGGCCACGACCGGAATCTCGAGGCGACGCGCCTCTTCGACCGCGATGTGCTCCTTGTGGGGATCGATCACGAACAGCATGCCGGGGACCTTCGCGAGGCCCTTGATGCCACCGAGCGACTTCAGCAGCTTGTCGCGGTCGCGGCGGATCATGACCTGCTCGCGCTTCGTCAGCGCGAAGAGGGTGCCGTCCTCCTCCATCTTCTCGAGGCTACGCAGGCGCTCGAGCGAGCCCTTCACCGTCTTGAAGTTCGTGAGCGTGCCGCCGAGCCAGCGCTGCGTCACGTAGTGCTGTCCCGAACGGGTCGCCTCTTCGACGATCACGTCCTGCGCCTGCTTCTTCGTGCCGACGAAGAGGACGCTCTCGCCACGCGACGTCACGTCCACCACGGCCTGGAAGGCCTGGCGGAACAGCTTCACCGTGTGCTGGAGATCGATGATGTGGATGCCGTTGCGCGCGCCGAAGATGTACTGCTTCATCTTCGGGTTCCAGCGGCCCGTGTTGTGGCCGAAGTGGACGCCCGCCTCGAGGAGGGCACGCATGCTGATCGGATTCGTCGCGGTCGCTTCTGCCATCGTTTCCATGGTCGTATCCTTGCCGTTGTACGTCCGACACCGTCGCTGAACCCCGGAGACTCCGCCCTTGCAGGAGGAGCCACGGCCGGTGTTCTCGGATGCCGTGCGAGTTGCCCCCGAGAAGCCCGGGGAGGGGGGTATCTAGCACGCATTTTCGCGTCATCGCAAGCGCGAGCGCCTGCCCGAATATCCAGGACTTACGGGTGCTTGCTGCTCAGGTCGAACGGCCAGAGGAGCTGTCCCGAGGGCGCGACCGTCGCGTTCGTCGCCTCGTCGAGCCAGGCGGCCAGATCGTCGGAGGCGCGCGGGAGGTCCGTCATCACGACGGTGTCGCCCCGTGGCTGCACGAGACGCTCGCCGTCGGCCGACAGCGACACCACGGTCTGCCCCGTCGGGCCGGCCGCCGTCACCGGGAACGTCCAGGTCGCCCGTGACTTGAGATCCACCAGCTCGAGCTTGGCCGGCGCGACCATGGTGGCCACCGTGTCGCCATCGGCCGAGTACATCGGCGGCAGAAAGCTCGGCGCGACGATGCGCTCGAGCTGCCGGGACCCGGTGCTCCACAGATACACGGCGGCGTCCTCGAGATCGATCGCGAACCCTCCGGTCGTCGGGTGGAGCCGCGCGATCCGGCGCGGCAGCGTGGCCGCCACGGTGAAGTGGTCGCCTTGCCACTCGAGCAGCTGCGCGCCGTGGACGGCGTAGAGGATGCCCGTCTTCCCGTCGCTTGCGAGTGACTCCGGTACGGTCGTCACGCGATGCCGCTCGACCGCGCCCGTGCTGAACGTGCCGAGCACGAGCTCGCCGCGCTCGCCGAGCACCGCGATCCGGTCCGGACCGACCAGGGCACCCTGCACGAACGTGCCGTCGAGCTTCACGAGCTCGCGCTCCGGGCCCCCATCGATGCGGTAACGGACGGTGGCATCCAGGAGGCTGTAGACGACCACCGCGTGACCGCCCGCGAGCATGCCCTGTAGCCCCCAGATGCGGTCCGGGCCGGACCCGAGTAGCAGCTTGTCGAGCTGGCGCGGATGCAACAGCCAGAGCTGCGAGGTCGTGCTGTCCACCAGCGTGCGCACCAGGACCGTGTTCGTGCCGATGCCGCCACGGACGTCGAAGACGAGCCCGGGGAACGAGACCGTCCCGACGGGTTTCGCCGTGGCGACATCGATCCAGTCGAGCGTGGGCTCGCCCGTGGTCCAGGACGCCAGCGTGTCCGGCCCCACGAACAGCGAGTAGCCGAGCCGGGGCGCGGGGACGAGCACCGAGCGCACGCGATCGAGATCGAACACCAGGACGGCACCGTGGCTGATCGCGACCAGCCGGTGGTCGTTCGAGGTGGTGCGCGGCTCGCTCGCCGGGATGGGGAGGATGACGCGTTCGAATCCGTGCGACGTGAGTGCGAGCACCATGTTCGACTCCTGGTTGAACAGCGCGAACTGCCCACCGGGGGTGAACGCGATCGTGGCGGCGGACTGCTCCTGGTAACGGCGCAGGTCCCCGTGCGCGTACGTGTAGTAGGTGTTCCACGCCGTCGGGACGATCAGCGCGTCGCCGAGGTAGCTGATCATGAAGAACCGCTGGTGGTCCGAGAGCACGATCGGCACGCGCGTCCAGGTCGCCGCCACGCGCTGCGACGAGAAGTCGCCCACGAAGAGGCTCTGGCCATCGTGCATGGCGAGGGTGCGGCCCGGCCCGGCCGCCACCACCAGCGCCGCGCCGAGGTGGCGCGCGATCTCGACGTCGCTGGCGGCGTCGTAGACGACGAGCGCCGTGGCATCGCCGAGCGCGTACCACGTGCCATCGTCACCGATCGCGACCATGTCGAGCGGGCGTGGGTCGGGAAGGGGACGCGCCGTACCCGCGCGGAGATCGACGAGGATCGCGTGATGCTGTGGCGTCGTCGCGACGGCGCGGTCGCCCGCATGCGAGACGGCCGCGTAGGTGATCGGACCGACATCGAGCGGAGTCACGCGCCCCGTGCTCGCGTCCACGAGACCCGGCTGTGGCCCCACCACGAGCAGGCGGGACGTCCCGAGCCAGTGCACCCTCGACTCCCCGGGGATCGGCGCATGCGCGAGCTCGCGATGGCGGTCGAGATCGAAGAGCCGCAGCGTGCCATCGCGCGTGACCTGCGCGAAGCGTGAGCCGTCGGCGGACAGGGCGACCCAGGACGTGGCCTCGATGCCCGTCTCGATGGCCCACGCGGTGCCGCGGGCGACCGCTCCCTGCGCCGTCGCGCGCGCCTGCACGAGGTGCTTCGAGGATGGCAGCAGCTGCTTGAGCGTGGCCGCGGCCTGCGTGGGATTGCTGTCCAGCAGGTTCGTGGCGTACGCGATGATCAGCTCGTCCTGGCGGTCGCGCAGTGCCGCCGAGGCGAGCTCTGCGGTCGCGCGCTGGTGCGTGGCGTCGTCGGCGGAGCGGCGCGCGAGGTCGCGCTCGGTGACGATTCGCGACACGCCGTACCAGGCCAGCACGGCGACCGCGACACTCGCGAACGCGGCCACGGCCAGCGTCGCGCGGAAGCGGCGCGCGAAGCGGCCGACTCGCTGCATCGACGTGTAGTGATGCGCGGCCACGAGCTGCCCCGTCAGGAAGCGACGCACATCCTCGGCGAGCGCGCCCGCGTCGGGATAGCGCTCGGCGGCCGCGTAGGCGAGCGCCTTGTCCACGATCGCGACCAGCTCGCCCGGAGCACCAGGCGCGAGCACGGCGAGCGGCTTCACGTCGTGGCGCATGGTGTTGGCGAGCATCTCGGTCGCGCTGGTGCCCGCGTGGGGCGGCGCGCCCGCGAGCAGCTGGTACAGGCATGCGCCGAGCGCGTAGACGTCGCCGTGCGCGTCGAGCAGCTCGCCGCGCGCCTGCTCGGGCGACATGAAGCCGGGGGTGCCGAACACGGAGCCGATCTGCGTCCGGAGCGAGTCGCCCGCCACCGGCTCGGCGGGGTCCGGCTCCGAGTCGTCGCCTGGGCCATCGCTGGGATCGGGCTCGCCGAGCACCTTCGCGAGTCCCCAGTCGATCACGATGGTCTCGCCGAGCTCACCGACGAGGATGTTCGCGGGCTTCAGGTCGCGATGGATCACGCCCCGGCGATGCGCATGCGCGACCGCCTCGATCGCGGCGAGCAACGCGGGGAGCAGAGACAAGCGCTCGTCGAGTCCCCGCGCGCGGACCACGAGCTCGTCGAGCGGGCGCCCCGACACGCGCCGCATCACGTAGTAGGGCCGGCCCTCGGGCCCGATCCCGGAGTCGTAGAGCGGCACGATCGACGGATGCTCGAGCCGCGCGGTGACCTGCACCTCGCGGCGAAACCGACGCTCGGTGGCCTCGCTCGCTCTCGGCAGCACCTCCTTCAGCGCGACGGTGCGGCCGAGCTGCGTGTCGTACGCCTCGACGACGCGGCCCATGCCGCCGCGGCCGAGCTCGGCGCCGAGCTGGTAGCGCGTGCTGCGGGGCGGCACCATGCCGTTCGCGGTCGGCGGGATCGACGCCCGGACCGGCGGCCGGATCGCGCTCGAAGGGTCGTCGGGATCCGGGGCTGGCGGGTCGCTCGCGGGCAGCGTGTCGTCGAGCCCGCTCCTGCTCAATCGAGGTCCCAGTCGATGTCGGAGATGCTCGGATCGTTGCGAATGTTCACCGCGCGCGTGCTGTCGTCGTTGCCCTGCTTGCGCATGCGCTCCATCGCCGTGAGCGCATCGATGCTCGCCACGCGGGTGGCCTCGGCCTCGTCGCCCTCGTCGCCCTCGTCGGCCGCAAAGCCCGCGCTGCCCGCGCCGCCACGGTCGTATGCGCGCGGCGGGTCGATCTTCGCCATGCGCGTGGCCTCCTGGTCGAACGGGGCGCCACGCGGCGGGGGGGCTCCCGGCAAGCGGTCGGCGACCGATGCGCCCTTCGGCGGCGATGCAGCAGGAGCCGTGCGCAGCGCACCCAGGAGATTCTCGTCGACCTGGCGGGTTGCCTCCTCGGAGAACGGCGGCGGGACCGTTCGTCGCGGCGGCACCGGGCGCGACCGCGCGGGCGCGGATGGGGGTGCGATCGAGGGCGAGCGCGCTCGGCCCGAGCTCAGCCTCGCCTCGCGCGCGTCACGGGTGGGAATCGGGTCGGGCGAGTCCGGCAGGTGGAGCGGAGCGGCGGCGGCGGGCGCGGGCACGGGAGCACCGGTGCCGACACCGGGCTTCTTCGAGCGACGCGACTGCTGTGCGGCAGCGATCCCGATCACGACCGCCGGCTTCGCGGGCACGTCGGGGCGCGCGGCCGGCGGGGGCACGCGCTGCGAATCGGGCGCATCGAAATCGAAGTCGTAGCCCGGCGACACCGGCGGCGGTGCGCCGATGTAGACCGCCGAATCCTCGTCCGCGATCCGGCCACCTTCGTCGCGAAGCATGCGGAGGATGCGCGTGCGCTCGCCCGCCGATAGCTGGTCGCGGCGCCCGTGGCCCGTGTGCACGTGGCCCACGCCGGTGCCGCCGGTCGAGACCCCGGTCATGTTCGTGCTGCCCGTGCTGCCACCGAAGCCGCCGTCGGTGCTGCGCGGGACTTCCTTGCTGCGCTTCGCGAACTCCGAGAGCGGCATCGGCTGATCGAGCTTCTTGTTCGGGCGAGCGGCGCTGCGAGCGGCGCCCTGCCCCAGCGGCCCGCCGGTCTTCGCGGCGAGGCCCGCCATCGGATGCACGCCGCTCTGCGTGCCGTTGCGATTCGAGAAGATGCTCGTGGCGGAGCGCAGCCACTTGCGCGGCCCCTTCACGGGCTCCGCCGCGGCGGCGTCCACGCCGGGCGCTCCCAGCGATCCGGCCACGACGGCCGGCTCGATGCCGAGGCTACCGCCGAGGATCTGGGCCGCCGCGCGCGCCGCATCCTCGGGGCACTCCATCGGGCTCGCGATGAAGCGGCGCACGACATCGTCGGTCTTGCCCATCTGGTACTGGTGCGGGCGCTCGACGAACTTCACCCCGACCTTCTCGAGCCACGCGATCGGCGGGTCGGCGCCGATCAGCACGAACGCCGCGTCGTTCGCGTAGCGCTTCTGCGAGCCATCGCCGAGCGCGAGCGTGACCGAGTCGCCGTCGAACTGCAGGATCTGCGAGCCGAGCTTCGTCTTCAGCCGACCCTCGGCGGCATAGGCGTCGAGCGCGGCCTTGTTCTTCGGAGCGGCGCGATTGAAGCTCTTGCCGCGGTACGAGATCATGACCTTCGCGCCCGCATCCGCGAGGGCGAGCGCGGCCTCGCAGGCGGAGTCGCCACCGCCCACGACGAGCGCGCTCTTGCCCCGCCACTCGTCCGGATCCTCGAGCAGGCTGTAGATCTTGGGCAGGTTCTCGCCGGGCACCTGGAGCGTGCGCGGCTTCCCGCGCGTCCCGATGCAGAGCACCACCCGCTGCGCGCGGTAGCTCGCCACGGTGGTACGCACCTCGAACGCGCCGTCGCTACCGCGCGTGACGGTCTCGACCGACTCACCCTGGTTCACGCGGAGGCCGAGGCGCTGGAGCAGCTCCTGCCAGATCGGGATGAGCTGCTCCTTCGCGGCGTCGAAGACCGGCAGCAGCGAGTAGTTCACCGTGTCGTAGGGCTCGGCCATCACGAGCTTGCCCTTCGGGTAGCGCAGGATCGTCGACGCGATCATCTGCTCCTTCTCGAGGACGACGAAGGAGAGCCCGCGCTGGATGCACGAGAGCGCGGCCGAGAGCCCGCTGGGGCCCGAGCCGACGATCGCGACATCCACGATCGTGTCGGTGCGTCCGAGCAGGCCCGGCTGGATGCCCGTCCTCAGCATGTGCTCGACCACGGCGCGCCCGAGGTTCGCCGCGTTCTTCACGAGTGGCTTGCCGGCCACCTCGCCGATCAGGTACTGGCCCGGCACCACGGTCTGGAAGTTCTCGTCGACCTCCGGAACCTTGAGCGGCGGCGGCGTGTTGCCCTGCGGGAACATCACGAGCGCCTCGGTGGGGCACGCGAACATGCATGCCTCGCACTGGATGCAGTCCTCGAAGCGGAGCACGCGGCTCTTGTTGGCCACGAGGTCGAGCACGTTGGTGGGGCACACCGCGACGCACGCATCGCAGCCGGTGCACCGATCGTCGTTGATGTCGTGAACCAGGATGCGGGGCCCACCGACCACGACGGGGGTCGTGGCCTGGTGATGCCGCCGACGGGCGGACAGCATCGTGAAGGTCGCCATCAGCAGGACGGCGAAGCCCACGAGGGCCAGCGGCACGACCCAGGTCACGCCGAAAGGATACCCTCTAATGCGGCCCGCGCCCTAGGAGGGTGAAGCGCTTTGCGCTTCGGGACCCCCTTGTGCCGGGACGGCCTAGGCCGGGCGCGCCTTGCGCGGTTCGCCCGGCACAAGGGGGTCCCGAATGGCTACGCCATTCACCCTCCTAGGCCGGATCGCTCAACTTCTGCGGGCGTGCTCCACGAGGAATTCGCGGACCTCGGCGCTCAGGTCCGCGACGGTGCGGCCCTCGACCTCGATCGGGGCCCCGATGGTCACGTCCACGGCGCGTCCCGTCCGCATGACCCGGCCGCCGCGAGGCAGGATCGCGAGCGTGCCGCGGATCGCGACCGGGACGATCGGGGTGTGGGTGTCGAGCGCCAGGTGGAACCCGCCCTTCTTGAGGGTGCCGATGGTGCCGTCGCGGGACCGGGTGCCCTCGGGCGCCAGGTAGATGCTGACGCCGGTGCGCAGGAGGCGGGCGGCCACCTCGATCGAGGCGCGGGCCCGCTCGGGGTTGCCGCGGTCGACCGCGACGAACTCGGCAGCCCGCAGGCCCTGGCCCCAGATCGGGATCCGGAACAGCTCGGACTTCGCGAGCATGCGGATCGTGGGCGACGGCAGCGTCGCGTAGAGGATCGGGATGTCCAGATGACTCTGGTGATTCGACAGGTACACGTAGGCCCGATCGGGATCGATGCGTCCGGCCCCTGTCGACGTGAGCTCGATGTCGAGGAGGTCGACCACGCGGTGGCCGAACCACCGGGTGCGCTCGTCCACCGTGTCGCGCTGCAGCGTCCCGCGGAGCGCCTCCGTCACGGTGGGGACGGTGACGCGAACCATCGCGCCCAGCACGCGCACGCTGTCGAGGAGTGCCATCAACACATCGTACGCGAGTGTCGTACATCGGCGCAGCGTGATGGCGCGTGGGG
>JAYSYE010000640.1:0-25331 GCA_043716635.1 Deltaproteobacteria bacterium
AGCCAGTTCGTCAGCACGTACTGGAGCGCGTTGCGCATCTGGGTGGGCTTCGCGATCGCCTTCGCGTGGTAGCGGTCCGCGAACACGGGCCCGCGTCGGTGAAGCTTCGCGTTCGACGCGCGCGCCGATGCGGACCGCTCGATACGCGTCCATCCGCCGGAGGTTCCTGGCCACCGGCAGCGTTCGCAGCGTCACGTGCAGGGCGCGGCCCTTCACGAACGCCTCTCGCTTCACGTGCACAGCTCACGTAGGGGTCTGGAACGCCGCCTGATCCCTACGCGGCGCGCAAGCTCGCGATTTGTGTGGCCTGCAGGATTTCGAAGCATGGTCGGAGCCGCGCGCTCAAATGCAGCGACCGCAGGAACAGGCACGGCGCGAGACCGGTCTCGAACCAACGCTGACCGGACCGCTTGAAGCGCATCGCGACCACCGACTTGCACGCGCCTTCCGTCGGGCCGCTGCCGATCGGATGACCTCGACGACGCGCGCCGGCGTAGCGGATCCGGTGGCGCTGCTTGCGGAGATACTCGACGTGCCCGCTGATCAAGCCGAGCGCGGCATCGGAGATCGAGCGCGAACCCTTGGCTGATGCTGAACGCCAGTGCCGGCGTGGCGCGCTCGCCCGGAAGGTCGTGGCGGCGCGCTCGGGGCTGACGAGCCGCGACGCGACGAAGATCCCGAGCGCGCACAGCAGCGCGGCCGCACCGGCATACATCAACCAGCCGTCCGCGGCAGCGAACAGATTCGTGAGGAGTGCCGTCGCATACTCGACGATGGCGTGGGCGAGGCGAAAGCCGTTCTGCTCGCCCGGCTGGCCGATGACGGTGGACACCACGACCGCGACGAGCGCCGCGCCCGCGAGCCGCCAGTAGTGATCGCCCATGGCCCGGGCCTGTGCGCGGCCGACCATGTTGTGCTGGAGCGCGCGAGCGCTACGGGATCGTGGGTGGGCGTCGGCGCATCGCGGCGGGGGCTGCGGGATCGGGCTCGAGCATCGGCAGGAGGTTCGCGAGCTCGCGGGCGACCGCGCGCGTGCGGTGGCGAACGAAGTCGACGGCGTAGGGCTCGTCGAGGAGCACGATGAGCACGGCGCCGTACCAGAACGACATCGCGTAGGCGTCGGGGTCGATGATCTCGCCGTGCGACGAGTTCGGCGCGTGCGCAGCAAGCGCGCGACGCGACAGGAACGGCCAGCGCGTCGCGGCGAGCGCATCGGGCTCCTGGGCGAACGCCAGGACCTTGTCGTTGCGCGTGCAGAGCGCGTTGGTCGCGCGATCGATCGACGCGAGGGCCTTCAGGAAGTGCTCGATGCGGGCCGTGACGCGATCGGGCGGCGGGATGCTCGCCGTGCCCGCGGACACGACGACCTCGGGCAGGCGCATCGCGTCCCAGCGCCGGCGGATCGCCCGCAGCTGCCGCGTGACGCGATCGAGCAGTGCCTCGACATCGTGAGCGGCTCGGCTGGTGGTCGCGTCCTCGCCGCCGTCGGACTTCGGGGTCCGCGACGGCAGCTCGACGCGCAGGTACTCGCCGCCGCCGAGCGCGAGCGTTCGCGCGGGGATGCCCGAGCGGCTGTCGTCGTGCTCGATGATGCGCGCGGACAGCGCGCCGGACTCGTCGACGAGCGCGCGGAGCACCTCCCGCACCTCGTCCTCGATGCGCGGATCGCTCACGGCGCGGCGCCCGGGACGAGGGAGGTCGTGATCATCGTGGTCGGCTGCGGGTAGAACAGGTAGTTCGCGATCGCGGGTGCCTTCGCGCCATACGCCGCGGGCCACGAGCCGGGGTCGAACGCGGGAGGCGCGTGCGCGATGTCGCCGAAGTCGACGTGGGTCAGCTCGTAGGCGGGCAGGATCGCGACGAGCTTCTGCATCCGCTTCAGCAGCGGCGCGTCGTACACGCCCGCCCGCGGCGACTCGATGATCACCCCGTCGACCACATCGATCGCGACCTGCTGCACGGCGGCGACGCGCGCGCAGTGCGAGATCACCACGCGCAGGTACAGCTCGCGGATCGGACCCGTGCCCCACTCCTCCGGGACGGCCACGCCGAAGTCGCGGACCTGCACGATGCAGGGCGCGCGACCGAGCGCGAGCACGTAGATGTAGTCGCACGGCTCGTCGTCGCCGCCGGGGCGCACGAACGTCGCCGCCTTGAGCTCGAGCGCGAGCTCCTCGGCGAGCCCGGCGAGCTCGTCGGGTGGCAAGCCCACCGGCGGCGACTCGATCGCCTCGCCCCAGGTGCGCGAGGGATAGAGCGTCTCGAGCGTGCGCTCGACCTCGCCCATCATCTCGCCCTTGTGGTCGTCGCAGCCCGCCTTGCCCTTGCAGTTCGTGCAGCCGCCCATGTGCGCAGTCTAGCCTGATTGTGGGCTACAGCCCCGTGCGCTCGGACGGCGGCAGCGAGAGGCCGAACCCCTCGTGCAGGGCCCGCACGGCGAGCTCGGCGTACTTGCGCGCGATCACGCAGGAGATCTTGATCTCGCTCGTCGAGATGAGCTGGATGTTGATGCCCTCCTGCGCGAGGATCTCGAACGTCCGCTTCGCGACGCCCGCGTGGGAGCGCATGCCGACGCCGACGACCGAGACCTTGGCGATCTCGTCGTCGAACTTCAGGCGCTCGCCGGCCGCGCCGACGAGATCGGGAACGGCGGCCTTGAGCAGCTCGATCGTGCGCTTGCGATCGCCGCGCGGGACCGTGAACGTCAGGTCCGTCGTGCCGTCGTACGCCTGGTTCTGGACGATCATGTCGACCGAGACGCCGGCATCGGCGAGCGGCGCGAATAGCCTGCCCGCGACCCCGGAAGTGTCGGGCAGGTCCTCGCAGATGATCTTCGCCTCATCCTTGGCGACCGTGACTCCGGCGACGACGACTTTTTCCATGGCGGACTCCTCGGGAACGACCCACGTACCTTCAACGTCGGAGAAGCTCGAGCGGACGTGGATCTTGACGCCGTACCGCATGCCCATCTCGACGCTGCGGATCTGGAGCACCTTGGCGCCCAGCGAGGCGAGCTCGAGCATCTCCTCGTAGCTGATGCGGTCGATCTTGCGCGCCGTCGGGACCAGGTTCGGATCCGTGGTGTAGACGCCGTCGACGTCGGTGTAGATCTCGCAGACGTCGGCACCGAGGGCGGCCGCGATCGCGACGCCGGTCGTGTCCGAACCGCCGCGGCCCAGGGTGGTGATGTTCCCCTTCTCGTCGACGCCCTGGAAGCCGGCGATGACGGCGATCTCGCCCGCGGCGAGGGCATCCTTGATCGGCTGGCTGTCGATCGAGACGATGCGCGCGCGGGCGAACGCACTGTCCGTGACGATCTTGCACTGGTGGCCCAGGAACGAGCGCGCCTTGCCGCCGGCCTGGCGGATCGCGAGCGCGACGAGCCCCACGGAGACCTGCTCGCCGGTCGAGACGATGACGTCGATCTCGCGATCGTTCGGATCGTCGTGCAGCTCGTGCGCGAGCTTCAGGAGCCGGTTGGTCTCGCCCGACATGGCGGACACCACGACGGCCACCTGGTGGCCCTGGGCGGCTGTCGCGAGACACCGCTGCGCGACCGACTTCATCCGGTCGATGGTGCCGACGGAGGTGCCGCCGAACTTCTGAACGATCAACACGGGCGCTGGACCCTACACGTGACGCGGTGCGTGGTACAGGCCGGCGGGACGCACTGCGCACCACGAGGATGCGCCGGTCACCGCGGTCGCCGAGCGCAGGCTACGGGCAGTCGAGCGGACAGGTCGCGTTGGTCTCGGGGGCGACGCACATGCCGTCGGGGATTCCACCGGTGCACATGCCGAGGCCGCCGCTGCCGCTACCACCACCGCCGCCGCCGCCCGCGAGGCACGCGAGGCAGGAGCTCTGGTCGAGCCCGGCCGGGCACATCTGGCCGGCGATCGCGCAGAACGTGCAGTCGTTCACGTCCGCCGGACAGGTTCCGCCGCCACTCGCGGTGCAGTCCGCCGGGCACGTGCTGCTGGTCTCGCCGTTCGCAGCATCACACGTCGAATCGCCACACACCGCGCTCGCCGGGCAGTCGGTCGGGCACGTGGCCGTGGTCTCGCCGCCGTCGCAGGTGTGGTTGCCACAGGCCGCCGGCGTCCCGCAATCGGCCTGGCAGCTGCCCATCTCCGCCGGCGCGCACACGCTGTCGCCGCAGACCGGCGCCACCACCGGTCGAGCGTCCGGCGCGGGGGTCCCGTCGGCGGTCCCATCGTCGGAGCTGTTCCCCCCGGCGCAGGCGCCCAGCGAAGCCACGGCGCACACGAACGCGATTGCGAAGATGTTCCTCATCGTTCGGGCATCCTACTGAGGCCCGCTCGGTGGTCAACGACAATCTACGCACATGTCACGCCGCCGCGGCTAACCTGCCTCCGCGCCGTACACGTGACGTGCAAGTCGGCGCGCGATCGCCTGCCGGAGTGACGCGTGCTCCGGCCGCTCCAGGGCTGGATCCTCGTCGAGGACGCGCTCGGCGTGGCGCCGCGCCTCGAGCAGCAGCTCGGTGTGCGCCGCGAGATCCCCGAAGCGCAGCCGCGGGACGCCCGCCTGCTTGGGGCCGAGCAGCTCGCCCGGGCCTCGCAGCATCAGATCCTCCTCGGCGATCCGGAATCCATCGGTCGTCTCGGCCAGCACGCCGAGGCGGCCTCCCGCCTCCTCGCCGAGCGCGCCCTGCGAGAGGAGGAGGCAGTGCGCCGCTCCGCCACCGCGCCCCACCCGGCCGCGGAGCTGATGGAGCTGCGCGAGCCCGAACCGCTCGGCATCGTGGATCACCATCACCGTCGCCGCCGGGACGTCGACGCCGACCTCGATCACGGTGGTGGCGACGAGCACGTCGAGCTCGCCGCACGCGAACGCGCGCATCACGCGATCGCGCAGGAGGCCGTCGAGGCGCCCGTGAACGAGCCCCACGCGCACCGTCGGCAGCGCGGCCGCGACCTCCGCGGCGGTCGTCGTCGCATCCTTGAACACGCGTCCGCCCTCGTCGTCGGGCTCGCTCGACTCGACCTTCGGGCACACGATGTACGCGCGCTCGCCCGCCGCGACGCGCTGCCCGATCAGCTTGTACGCAGCAGTGCGGCCCCGGGCGCCGGTCAGGATCTGCGTCGCGATCGGGAGGCGCCCGGGTGGGAGCTCGTCGAGCAGCGAGACGTCGAGATCGCCGAACGCCGTGAGGGCGAGGGTCCGGGGGATCGGGGTCGCCGTCATCACGAGGAGGTGCGGAGCGCCCTGCCCGTCGCCCTTGTCCCGCAGCTTCATCCGCTGCGCGACGCCGAACCGGTGCTGCTCGTCGATGATCACCAGGCCGAGCGCGCCGAAGCCGACGCTCTCCGCGATCAGCGCGTGCGTGCCGATCAAGATGTCGACCTGACCGGCGGCGAGCAGCGCGACCATCGACGCGCGGATTCCTCTGGGCGTCGACGCGGTGAGCAGCTCGATGCGCAGCGGTCGCTCGCGATCCCCGCGTGCCGCCCGCGCCGCGGGCGAGGTCTCGAGCCGCGCCGCCCACCGCTTCCACGTGCCGAAGTGCTGCTCGGAGAGGAGCTCCGTCGGTGCCATCACGGCGACCTGCCGGCCGGCGCTCACCACCTGCAGCGCGGCCGCGAACGCGACGGCGGTCTTGCCGGAACCGACGTCGCCCTGCAGCAGGCGGTTCATCGGCACGGGACGGCCGAGGTCATCGGCGATCTCGCCCACGGTGCGGCGCTGCGCCCTCGTCATCGCGAACGGGAGCGCGCGCTCGAGCCGGCCCTGCACGTCCCCCGCGCGCACGCACGGCACCGCGAGATCCGCGCGCCGGATGCGCCGCCGCTGCGCGACCGCGATGCCGAGCGCGAACAGCTCGCCGAATGCGAGCCGACGCTGCCACGGGCTGGTTCCCCCATTCATCTGCTCGAGGACGCCGGGCGCCGTGTCGCTCGCAGGCGAGTGCAGCTGCGCGAGCGTGCTCGCGAGGCTCGGGAGCCCCGCTGCCGCTTCGACCGGCTTCGGCACGCCGTCGTCGGCGGCGTCCCCGATCCGCGCGCAGGCGGTGGCGCAGGCGACGCGCAGCCGGCTCGCCGGCACCCCGGGCACGTCGGGGTAGCGCGCGAGGATGGTGGGCATCGGCTTCGCGGGCCCGTCCTCGACCTCGATGCCGAGCACGTCGGGGTTCGCGAACCCCTTGGGTGACACGACGCCCGACAGCACGACCCGACAGCCGACCGGCATGCGCTTCTCGATGCCCGCCCACACGTTGAACCAGCGCACGACCGTGGTCGCGACGAGGTCCGTCACGCGCACCTCGGCCCAGCGCCGCCCGCGCGCGAAGATCATCCGCGAGCTGGTGACGGTCCCGACGAACGTCACGCGCTCGCCCTCGGCGTGGATCACCTGCGACAGCGGCCGCGCGGTCCGGACGTCGTCGTAGCGTCGCGGCAGCGTCCACAGCAAATCTTCGACGGTCTCGAGGCCCTTCTCGGCGAGCTTCTCCGCGAACGCGGGCCCGATCCCCGGCAGCGAGTGCGTCGGCAGCGCCATCGGATCCTCGACCTCGACGACCTCGACGACCTCGACCTCCGAGCGGGCCTCGGGCTTCGCCGCCGCTGGCACCCGCTTCGCGGCTCGCTTCGCCTTGGGCGCGGGCGCGCCCGTCTCGCCGCCACGTCCAGGCGCGGGCGCTTCGGCGTGCGCACCGCTGATCGCGTCCGGCGGCGGACGCTGGATCGCTCCGCGCGAGATCGCGTCGCGCTGGACGGCCGCGCCGATCGCCGGCTTCGGTGCGAGCGGCACGGCCGTCGCTGCCGCGCGCGCCGCGATCGCGCGCTCGATCGTCGCGCCCGCGGGCCGCGGGATGCGCGCGAGCAAGCGCATCCCCCGCGCGACCGCGACCTGCTGCGTCATCTCGTCGAGCGTCTCCCAGCTCTCGATCCCGGTGCGCCACGCCTCGAAGCCGTCGATCGCGATGCCCGCGAGCGACGCGCTCGCGACGCGAAGCACGTTCCCGAGCCCCTTCACCTGCCGCACGCCCGCGAAGCCGTCCTTCGCGGCGAGCTCCAGCGGACGGCGCAGCGCGTCGACTTTTCTTCGCAGCTCCGCGTCCACGGCGCGACCCTAGCAGCCCGCCCTGACGGGCGCCGGGTCAGTCAGCGCGGTAGGTGAAGCGGAGCTCGTAGTCGCAGAGGTGGAAGATGTCGCCTTCGTCGATGCGCTTGTTGTCGATGCGCATGCCCTTGTAGTCGATGCCGTTCGTCGACCCGAGGTCCTTGATGTAGAAGGTCCCGTTCCTGCGGATCACCGCGGCGTGCTTGCGCGAGATGTTGCCATCCTTGATCGGCAAGTCGCTCGTCTTGCTGCCGCGGCCGATGATGAACTGATCCTTCATCACCGGGTAGCGCTGTCCGTTGTAGACGAGGAACAGCGTCGGTCCCGCACCACCGGTGCCCGTCGCGGGCTCGCGGACACCATGGGTGCTCGGCTGCGATGCGGCGTTCGGGCTCGCCCCACCGCCAGGCGGGCGCCGCTCGACCGCGTTCGTCGCGCGCTCCGCGGCACCCGGGCCGGCATACCCGGGTGTCGGCGGCGCGTTGCGGCGAGCCGGTGGCTGGGCCTGCGGCGGCTGCATGCTCGACGCGCCGCCCGAGTGCGGTGGAGGCTGCGTACCGGCCTGCGGACGCGCCTTCGGCGGCATGCTGCCGGGTCCCTGACTGCTCGGCCCGCCACCCGGGCCAGGGCCGGCGGGATACGCCGGCGCCGGTCCGCTCGCATGGTTGGCGCCGGCACCGGCACCGTTCCCTGGCACGCCCGGCGACTGGTAGTTCTTCGATCGCGCGTAGTACCGCATCGCCTCGTTGACGAGGTAATCGATGGAGCAATCGAAGTCGTTGGCCATCTGCTCGAACGTCTCCCACAGGACGTCACGGCAGTAGAAATGGCGCATTGTCTTCTTGCTCTGATCCATGCGCGTGTACTCCCCGGGGCGCGAGCGGCCATGCCCTGACCCCGGCTGTGACGGACGATACTACATCGTCTCCGAGATCGAAAGGCAGCCCTACTTGAGTGTGGCGGCGAGCTCGGTGGCGCGCGCGCCGAGCGTCGGCGTCGGCTTGTTGTCGGGGTTGTTGCCCCAGTAGCCCGCCAGCGGTGCCTTGTTCGACCCGAGCGCCGCGACCGCGCCCGCATCGGCCGTCGAGTGCAGTGCCGCGAGCGTCTCGATACCGACCCACTTCGCGACGGTCCCCGGCTCCGCGAGCAGCTTCCGACTCTCGGCGATCACCTGATCCGTCGGCTGCAGCTTCTTGATCTCGTTCACGAGCCCGCCGAACAGGACCTCGCGGTCGTACGAATCCCCGTCGGGGAACGACTTCACCACGTCCACGATCGCGGCGGTCCCCACGCACTGCAGCGCCGCGCTGCCGACCACGAACTTGAAGTCCGCCTCGCGATGCGGCGCGCTCACCATCGCGAGCAGGGGCTCCTTGCATGCAGGCGCGCCGGCCGCGCGGATCAGCGAGATCGAGTCGTTGATCATCTGGTTGTTCGAGGCGTCGTCCTTCGCGATCGCCACGAGCGCCGCGACGTTGGGCCGGAGCCCATCCGGCGGCGCGAGATCGAACTCGTTGCTGCTGTTCACGAACGCGCGGTACAGCGCGCTGATCGCGCGTGGCCCCTGCGTCTTGTCCCCGCGATCGAGGTGGACGAGATCGAGGAGGTACTTCACCGCGTCGGGTGATCCCGACGCCGCGAGCCCCACGAGCAGCGTGTCGTCGAGCTTGATGCGCTGCACCTCTTGCCCCGGCTGCGTCACCACGGCGTTCGCGACCTGGATGAGCTTCGCACCGAGCGGCGCCCCGACCATGCGCACGACCACGGGTCCGCTCACCGACCCGCTGCGCGCCCGGCCGACGTACGACCTCACGCCGTACCAGTCGGTGAGGTCAGCGTCGATCTGCGCCTGGGTCGCCGGATCCGCATACGCGCGTACCTGCACGAGCAGGTCCTTCGCGGTGACCTGCAGCCCGTCGGGCAGGTCCATCTCCTTGTCGACCCGCGCGAGGTCCCACAGCCGGGTCACGAGCTTCGCGACCACCTGCGTGCGGCGCGCGGGGGCCATCTTCTCGAGACCGGCCCGCACGTCGGCATCCATGATGTTGCGCCTCCGCAGCATGCCGATCGCGGCGTGCGCCGACAGGTCGGGATCGAGGCTGTCGTTCGACAGCGCGGCCTTCAGCTTGCCGGGCCCCTTCTGCGTGGTGACCCACTTGTCGACATTTTCATGGGTCGGTTTCTCGCACCCGACGGCGAGCAGGATGACCATCGCGATCGAGAGCGCACGCACCAACATGGGCGGCAGCTTATCTGATTAAGTACGCTCCGATGTACGCCCCGCGGAACCTCACGCTCGTCGCGTGGGCGATCGCGGGCGCGACCGCGATCGGCGCGACCACGGCTCGGGCCTCGCCGCGCTCGGAGCCCACGACCGGCCGGGCCGTCTTCACCGGCTCCACCTCGT
This sequence comes from Deltaproteobacteria bacterium, assembly GCA_043716635.1. Classification (GTDB taxonomy): domain Bacteria; phylum Myxococcota_A; class Polyangia; order Haliangiales; family Haliangiaceae; genus JABFXX01. The sequence continues at coordinate 9,491 of JAYSYE010000640.1, forward strand.
CCAGCGCCTCGTCGATCACGCTCGACCCCGCCGCCCTCGGGATCGGCAGCGTGGGCGAGGTCCTGATTGCGGTGACGGGTCTCGTCGATCACCTGGCCATCGCGCGCACGGGGGCATCCACCGCGCACGCCACCTCCACGACGTTCGCGCCGGGTGCCGAGATCGGGCTCATCTATCGCACCGGCGATCGCTTCACCGTCGGCGTCGATGCCAAGACCCCGCCCGCCGAGCAGTTCGCCGACGCCGGCGACGCCCTCCGCTATCACAGCCTCGGCGGCCACCAGCGCGACTACATCGCGTCGGTCGCTGCCAGCGTGCGCGCCACGAATTCGTTCTTCGTCGGTGCCAGCCTCTCGCACGACAACACCCTGCTCCACCTTCGCTACGCGCGCGACACCGCCCTCGCAGCCGGCCACGGCCCCGGCGGGATCGACAGCGACTGTGAGGGTGCGCCGTGCGGCATCGAGAACCCGGCCGCCTCGGAGCTGTTCGACGTCAGGGTCCGCACGGGGTGGCTCAGCACGTCGAACCTCCGGATCAACATCGGCGCGGTCATCCAGCCGTTCAAGGATGTGTGGTTTGGCATCGCCTATCACACGCCCCCGGGCCTCGGCATCGAGAGCTCGCTGCAGGGGAACGTGGATGTCACCCTGCCCGCGCGGGATGGCGGCCAGGTGCTGCACGGCCAGGCGAACGTGCTCGTCTCGTTTCCCGCCGGGGCCGACGCCGAGCTCCGCGCGCGGCTGCCGCGGCTCCTCGACCTGCGCATCGGTGGCCGCTGGGAGGACCTGTCGCGATTTCGCGCGTACGACGTGCGCACGTTCAAGCACACGTTTGCCGAGTACGGGGTGCCCGAGCTCACGCGCCGCCCGCGCGGGTTCCACGATCCGTTCGCGATCTGGGGCGGCGTGGAGCAGGTCGATGTCGGGCAGGCACTCCGCTTCGGCGGCCGCATCGGCGTCGAGACCGCGGCCGTCGATGCGGACAAGACCTCGCCGTTCACCACCAGCCCCACGTCGCTGACGCTCGACGGCGGCGCGCAGTGGCGGTTCGCCCCGAGCTGGATGCTCCAGATCTCGTACGGCATCCAGGTCGCGCCGGCGGTGACGGTCACGAAGTCCGCGTTCGATCCCCAGTCGATCGTGGAGTGCATCGACAGCGAGTACGACTATTCGACGGCCGCGTGCGCGGCGGCGCGTGATGGCTACGCCATCGACTCCGCGGCCGGGACGTACTCGAAGCTCTCGCAGTCGTTCCGACTCGCGCTGCGCTACGAGCTGCCATGACGATCCCCCCATCCGCCACCACCACCGCGCCCGGCGCTGGCGTGGACGCCGTCGTTTTCGGGGCGAGCGGGCTCGTCGGACACCGGATCGCGGCGGCGCTCGCAGCAGCGGGCCTCCGGATCGCCGTCGCCGGGCGGCGGGCGCAAGCGCTGGCGGGCCTCGTCGATGGGGCAGCGTGCCGGATCGCGAGCGCGCACGACCCCGAGTCACTCGCGCGGGCGTTCGCGGGCGCGCGCGTGGTCGTGAACGCAGCCGGGCCGCTGAGCGAGACGGCGCTGCCGGTCCTGCGCGCCGCGATCGCTGCGGGCGCGCGCTACTGCGACGTGGGCGGCGAGCAAGCCGTCCTCCGCTCGCTCTACGAGCGCTGCGAGTCGGCCGTGCGCCACGCCGGACTGCTCGCGGTGCCAGGGGCGGGGCTCGACGGCATGCTCGCGGACCTCCTCGCGACCAGCGCCGTCGCGGACCTCGAGCTCACCGCCGACGCACCACTCGACGAGCTGCTGATCGCGTACATCTTGGACGACCTCTCGCTCTCGGCGGGGAGCCAGCGCGCGCTGTTCGGCGCCGCCTTCGCGCGCCCGCAGATCTGGCGTCGCGATCGCTGGGAGGCCGCGCCCACCGGCGACCATCGCCGCATCGATGCCGGGGAGGCCCTCGGCGGCGCGCGCGACGCGATCGCCTACGCGGGCGGCTCGCCGATCACGCTCCCGCGGCACATCCCCGCCACTGTGATCGCGACGTATGCGTCGACCACGCGCAAGCGCAGCGGTCTGATGCGCCTCGTCGCGAGCGCGCTGCCGCTGGTCCCGCGCGTGACCGAGGTGCTGGCGGCGTACGCCCCGCCCGACACCGACTACGCGCGCACGCGTTTCGCGATCGTCGTCGAGGCTCGCCGCGGCGGTGGCGCGCCCGGCGGATCGGGCTCGAACGATGCACCGCTCGTTGCCCGCGCGGTCCTGCGTGGCCGCGACGTCTATGCGACCACCGTGGCCGTCACCACGTGGACGGCGATCCAGCTCGCGCGGGGTGTGGCCGGCATCGGCGTGCGTGCCCCGGGCGAGGTATTCGACGCGCGCGTCGCACTGCGCGAGCTGCGCGCGCTCGCGCCCTTCGAGCTCGAACCGGCGCTCGATCTACCGCGGTAGGCCGGGCGCGCATCGTCGGGCAGATCGCGTGGTATCAACGATCATGACGAACGGTTGGCAACTCGAAGCCGAGGCGGCGATCGGTCGCGGCGGCGCGAGCACCGTGAAGCGTCACCGGCTCGCGAACGGGCTCGGGCTGGTCTCGATGGTCGATCGCCGCAGCCCCACCGTGGCGCTGCAGACGTGGTTTCGCGTCGGCTCGCGACACGAGCGGGTGGGCGCCACCGGCATGGCGCACCTGTTCGAGCACCTGATGTTCGGGCAGACAAAGACGCTGCCGCCGGGCGAGTTCGATCGTCTGGTCGAGCGCACGGGCGGCGAGTCGAACGCGGCCACGTGGGTCGACTGGACGTACTACCGGCTCTCGCTACCGGCGCGCGACCTGGCGCTCGGCGTCCGGCTCGAGGCCGAGCGCATGCAGCACCTCGTGCTCGAGCACGACCCCGTCGAGAAGGAGCGCGACGTCGTCACGAACGAGCGCCGCGAGCGCGTCGAGGACGATGTCGACGGCTGGCTCGACGAGATGCTGATGGCGCAGGCGTTCACGGTGCATCCCTATCGCTGGCCCACGATCGGCTGGATGGAGGACATCCGCGCGCTCGCGCTCCCCGAGATCCGTGAGTTCTACCGGACGTGGTACGCGCCGAACAACGCGACGATCGTCGTGGTCGGCGACTTCGACGAGGCCGCGCTGCTCGATCTGGTGGCCACGCACTACGGCGACATCCCGGCCCAGCCGCTGCCCGATGCGAGCCTGCTCGCCGCGCGCGAGGCAGAGCCGGAGCAGACGGCTGAGCGCCGGGTGCGCGAGGGCAAGCCGATCGCGACCGATCGCGTGCTCATCGGTTACAAGGTCCCCGGCCAGGACCACCCGGACTGGGCCGTGCTCGAGATCCTGACCACGCTGCTCGCGGGCTGCGCCTCGGCGCGGCTGCACCGCAGCATGGTGATCGAGACCGAGATGGCGTCCTCCGTCGACGCCCAGCTCACGCCGTTCAAGGAGCCGTCCCTGCTGCGCCTGTCGGTGACGGCCGCGCGCGGCAACAGCGCGGACACGATCATCGCGCACGTCGATGCGCAGCTCGCGGCCATGGCGGCCACGCCGCCGACCCGCGCCGAGGTCGAGAAGGCCAAGGCGCTCGCGGAGACCGACTTCTGGTCGCAGCTCGTAGATGTCGATGGCAAGGCCGAGGCATTCGGGCATTACGAGACGGCGCTGGGCGACTTCCGCAAGGTGACGGCGATCGCCGAGCGCCTTGCCGCGGTGACGGTCGAGGATGTGGCGCGCTGCGTGCGCACGTACCTGAGCCCCGAGCGGCGGACCATCGTGATCGCCGAGCCGGAGCCCGACGACGACGACGACGACGACGACGACGACGACGACGCCGACGCCGACGCCGACGCCGACGCCGATGCCGACACCGAGTCCGGGCCCGATGCAGCCCCCGGCGCGGCGACGCGGGCCGACGCATGAGCAAGCCCGTCGTCATCATCGAGCCGTCGCACGACACCCCGCTCGTCTGGTTCGATATCGCCATCCGCGGCGGGGCCGCGCTGGATCCGACGGGCATCGAGGGCCTGCACCGGCACGCCGCCCTCCTCGCTCGCCGCGGCGCCGGTGCGCGGGACCGCGCGACGCTCGACGAGACGCTCGACGCGCTCGGCGCGGTGCTCGACACCGGCGCCTCCCGCGACTCACTCTCGCTGTCGGGGCTCGCGCTATCGCGCCAGCTGGACGCGGTCGCTGATCTCGCCGCCGACATCCTGTCCGCCCCGCAGTTCAGCGAGGAGGAGCACGCGCGCCTCCTGCGCGAGACCCCGCAGGTCCTCGACGAGGTCCGCGACGACGACAGCGCGCTCGCGACGCGCTGGTTCGACTACGTGTGCTCCCCGGGGCACCCGTACGGGCGCACCTCGCTCGGCACCGAGCCGTCGCTCGCGAAGATTGCCCTGCCCGATGTCACGGCGCTGTGGCGCCGAGAGGTGGTCGCCGGCAACCTCGTGATCGGCCTCGCCGGCGATGTCGACGAGGCGGCCGCCGAGCGGCTGGTCCAGCGGATCGTGGAGCGGCTCCCCGCCGGCGCGCGCCCGGCCCTGGCAACCGCCAGCCCACCGCCGGTCGTACGCACGACGCGCCGGCTCGTCGTGGTCGACAAGAGCGATCGCACGCAGGCCCAGCTGCGCATCGGGCACCCGTCGATCCGCTACGGCGAGCCGGACACCGCCGCGCTCGCGATCGCGGAGGCCGTCTTCGGCGGCATGTTCAGCTCGCGGCTCATGCAGGAGATTCGCGTCAAGCGCGGCTGGAGCTACGGAGCGGGTTGCTCGCTGCGCCGCTCGCGGCTCCCGCACTGGTTCGAGATCTGGATGGCGGCCGGCATCGACGTGGCCGGGCCGGCGGTCCAGCTCGCGCTCGAGCTACTGTCGGAGTTCGCGGCCAGCGGACCCACCGATGACGAGGTCGAGTTCGCGCGCAGCTACCTGGTGGGTTCGATGCCGTTCCATGTCGCGACCGCTCGCCAGCGCATGCAACTCGCCGTGCGCGACGCCGTGTTCGACCTGCCTGCCGGATACACGGCCGGCTTGCCCGCCGCGTTCGCGATGCTCTCGCCCGCCGATGTCCGCGCCGCGACCACGCGCTGCCTGCACCCGGAGTCCGCGATCACGGTCGCCGTCACGACCGCGGACGCTGCCCTCGCCGCGCTCTCGGCCGCGACCGCCGGACAGCCCGAGGTCGTGCCGCACGATCGCTACTGATCCACGGGGCTCGTCAGGCAGCTCGGACGTCAAACCCAGTGCCGCGGGAGCTGCGAGCAGCGAGCAGCGAGCAGCGAGCAGCGAGCAGCGAGCGCATCCGGCCAGTGTAGGCCGGCGCGTGCGTCAGGGCGCGCAGCGATACGCGCTGTTGGTGTTTCCCATGCCGTCATCGACGGTGGGCGCCGCCGGATCCGTGATCCACGTCGAGCTGTCGACGATGAACTTGTACTGGTAGTCGCCCACGGCGAACTCGTGGGACACGGACCACACGCCGCCGGCATCGATCTGCAGCTCGATCGCGCCCGCACCGGGCTGCGTCGCCCAGCCGGTGAACGTGCCCGTCAGCCAGACCGACCCCGCGCTGGCGTGATCCGCGAGCAGGAACGTCGCCGTGCACGCGGCGCTGCTCGCATCGGGCCCCACGGGACCGGCGTCGCTGCCCGCGGCCCCGTCGCCGGGGGCGGCGTCCAGCGCGGCACCGTCCGTCGTGGCGTCCCCCGCATCACGGCCCGAGCCATACCCGGGTGGCGTGCACGCGACGGTGCCCGCGACGAACGTAGCGAGGACGATCCTCAGGACCGCAGCGGCGATGCGCATCGACCACCCGCGCACTTCAAGTCGCGTGCCCGGGCCGGCGCCCACGTCCGCGCCTGCGAGCGCGGCGCGTTCACCTACGCAACGCCGGCCGCGGTGGCCGGTGTTTCGTTTCGCAACCGCAGCCATCGTCGGGGCTGAGCGCGGCCGCCCCCGCCGGGCACGGATCGTGGACATCGCCACGGCGTGACGCCCCTCGCGCGCAGCCGATCCCGAACCGCCCTGGCCTCCGTGGTAGCCGCCGGGCTGCTCGCCGTGGCCGCTCGACCTGCCGTCGCCGCCGATCCGACCCCGTCGTTTCGCTATCTGGTCACCGGGAACGGCTTCGGCTTCCAGGTCTTCGATATCGCCGCCGGCGCGATCAAGCAGTACCTCGAGCGCCCGTACCGCTTCCTCCGCGCGAACCCGACGAACCCCGACGCGGACGGGCTGGTCCGGCGCAACCTCGCCTTCGACACCTACTTCGGCGTGAAGGCCGGCGGGACCGCCGCCTGGATCGGCGGGCACGCCCCGAGCGAGGTGGGCTACGTCGATCAATCGAACGTGATCCGCTCCGTCGTGGGCGTCGGCAGCGTCTCGACCGAGAGCTTCTACTTCTCGCCGTTCGGCTACGACGGCAACGCGATGGTGATGGTCCTGCGCGTCACCAACACCGGCAGCTCGCCCGTCCCCGTGAGCGCGTACGCCATCCATAACTTCAAGCTCGGCTCGGCGCCGAATCCAGACGAGCCGGGCTCGAGCGGCGAGACGATCGCGAGCGACGCGACCGCGACCACGGAGACGGGCCCCGGCGGCGGCACGATGATCTACGAGCCGATCGGCGGCGCCGATGTCGCGAGCTGCGCGGCCGACGCCTACGCCACGGTCGCAGCGGGCGCGGGCCTCACGCCGCTGGCGGCTTGCAGCGGCGAGGATCGCAAGCCCGCGTTCGCGAAGGATCTCGGCTCCCTCGCGGCCGGCGCGAGCGCGACGTGGGGCGTGGCCGTGCTGTTCGCGGGCGATGGCACCCCGGCCGCCACGCGCGCGGCCTGGGAGACCTTCGCCGCGGGGCGTTCCGCGGCCGCCGTGCTCGCCGACTCCCTCGCCGAGTTCGAGGCGTGGCGCAAACCACCGCCGCCTGGCCTGTCCCCATCGGAGACCGCGGTGTGGCGGCAGTCCGAGAGCGTGCTGCGCATGAGCCAGGTGCGCGAGTCCTATCAGGAGACGCCGCGGCGCAAGAATCGCGGCATGGTGCTCGCGAGCCTCCCGCCCGGCGGCTGGCATACGCAGTGGACGCGCGATGCCACCTACGCGCTCACGGCGATGGCGCGCTCGGGCCACTGGGACGAGGCGAAGCTCGGGTTGAACTTCTTCCTCGACGCCGACGCGAACCGCTTCAAGTCGTTCCTCGGCAACGTCGACTACCGGATCAGCACCGTCCGCTATTACGGCGACGGTCAGGAGGACTCCGACTTCTCGGGCGCCCCGACGCGCAACATCGAGATCGACGGCTGGGGCCTCGTGCTCTGGGCGGCGCGCCAGTACGTCGACGCGAGCGCCGATGTCGAATGGCTGAATGCGACCACCGCGAAGGGCGACACCGTCTACGACGCGCTGAAGGTCGGCGTGGCCGATGCGCTCGCCGCGAACCTCGAATCGTCGGGGATCCCGATCGCGGACGCGTCGATCTGGGAGGTCCACTGGGGCAACCGCGAGCACTTCCTCTACACGGCGGCGGCGGCGGCGCGTGGGTTCTGCGACATGGCGACCCTCGCGCGTCGCGCGGGCCGGATGGACGACATCGAGCACTATCGTGCGCTCTCGCAGGCCGCCGTCGATGCGATCAAGGGCGGCTTCATCGACTCGCACAACGTGCTGGCCGGCTCGCTCGAGCGCCTCGCGCGCGGCTCGAACTACCGGGACGGATCGACGCTGGAGACCGTGACCTGGGGCCTCGTCGCCGGCGACAGCCCGATCGGCAAGGCCACGCTCGCGTCGATGTCGTTCCTGCAGACGCCCGCCGGCGGGTACAAGCGCCTCGAGGGCTCGCAGGACCAGTACGACACCGACGAGTGGATCCTGATCGACCTGCGCGCGTCCGGCGCGTTCCGCCGCAACGGCAACGTCGCGAAGGCGGACGCGCTCCTGGGCACCGTGTCGGCGCAGGCCGCCGTGAACAACAACCTGCTCCCCGAGCTCTACAACACGCGCTCGGCGAGCGGCCAGATCGGTGCGTACTCGGGCAGCATCCCGATGGTCGGCTACGGGGCGGGCGCGTACGAGATGACGCTGCTCGACCGCGCGGGCCTGGTCGAGCCGCAGGACTGCGGCAAGCTCGACGTCGGCGAGCCGCCAGCGCCCGACGGCACGGACGGCACGTCCGACGGCGGTCCCGACGGCCGGACGGGTGTGGCGTGCGCCTGCGCGGGCGGCCCGGGCTCGCCGAGCACCGCCGTCATCCTCGCGGTGGTCGGCCTCGTGGTCCTGCGCCGCCGCCGGACGGGGCGCGCCGCATGAACGCGGCGGCGGAGCTGCGCGGGATCAGCAAGACGTTTCCGGGCGTGCGCGCGCTGCACGAGGTCACGCTCGCGATCGCGCCCGGCGAGGTGCTCGGCCTCGTCGGCGAGAATGGCGCCGGCAAGTCGACGCTCGTGAAGATCCTCTCGGGCGTCTACCCCGCGGGCACCTACGCGGGACAGATCCTCGTCGGCGGGCAGCCGCGCGCATTCCACTCGGTGAGGGCTGCGCGGGCCGCGGGCATCGCCGTCGTGCACCAGGAGCTTGCCCTCGTGCCCGAGATGACGGTCGCGGAGAATTTGTTACTCGGCCGCGAGCCCGCGCGCTGGGGCCTGGTCGATGCGGCACGCGCCGAGGCGACCGCGAAGGCCCTCCTCGAGACGGTGCTCGGCGCCGACGCGCGCGCGTTGCCGCTCGACGTGCCGGTCGGGCAGCTCGGCGTCGGCGTGCAGCAGCTGCTCGAGATCGCGCGCGCGCTCGCGGACGATGCCCGCGTGATCGTGCTCGACGAGCCGACGGCCGCGCTCACGGCCGGTGAGATCGATCGGCTGTTCGGCCTCGTGCGGGCGCGCCGGGCGGCGGGCGCGGCCTTCGTCTACATCTCGCACCGCCTCGAGGAGATCGCGGCGCTGTGCGACCGCGTCGCGATCATGCGCGATGGCGAGCTCGTCGAGGTGGTGGCGGGCGCGGCCTCGCCGGATCGCATCGTCGAGGGCATGACTGGCAAACAGCTCGGTGATGTCCACACGCGCGCCTCGCACCGGGTCATCGCGACCGATGCCGTCCCCGTGCTCGCGGTAGAACACCTCGCGGTCGGCCACCCCTCCCTGCCCGGCCGCCGAGTCGTGGACGACCTCTCGTTCCGCGTCCACGCCGGCGAGGTGGTCGCGCTCGCGGGCGCGATGGGGTCGGGCCGGACTGCGACGCTATCCGCGCTGTTCGGCATCGCGCGCACCCGGGTCACCGGGACGATCCGCGTCGACGGCGAGGCCGTCGCGATCGGCAGCCCGCGGGACGCGATCGCCGCGCGCATCGCCCTCGTCCCCGAGGACCGCAAGGGCGCGGGCCTCGTGCTCGGCCTCTCGGTCGCGGACAACCTCGGCCTGGCGACGCTCGCCTCGGGTTCGCCGTTCGGGCTGGTCGACGAGGCACGAGCCGAGCTCGCGGCCCGCGCGCGCGCGACCGAGCTGGCGATCAAGATGCCGGTCGCTGACGGCTCGGCCGAGGTCGCCACGCTGTCCGGCGGCAACCAGCAGAAGGTCGTGCTCGGCAAGTGGCTCGCGCTCGCGCCCCGGGTGCTGCTCCTCGACGAGCCGACCCGCGGCGTCGATGTCGGCGCGAAGGTCGAGATCTACCGGCTCGTCGAGGCCCTGGCCGCCGCGGGCCACGGGGTGGTGCTCGCGTCGTCCGATCTACCGGAAGTGATCCGGCTCGCGGACCGCGTGCTCGTCCTGCGCGAGGGTGTGCTCGCGGGCGAGCTCGTCGGCGCTGCGATCACGCCGCTCGCGATCATGCAGCTCGCCGTCGGCGCTGCGACCCAGGCGGACCGGCCCGCGGTCGAACACCCCGCGCTGGCGACCGGACCGCGGCCGCGGCCCCGCGAAGGAGCTCGGGCGTGACCCTCGTCCCGTTCACCACGTCCACCGCCGCGAGCACGCCGGCCGCGACGTCGACCCCGAAGCCGCGCACGGATCGCAACGCGTGGGCGATGGCCGCCGTGCTCGGGCTCATGTGGGCCGTGCTCGCGATCCTACCCGCCACGCGTGGCGTGTTCCTGACGCGCACCAACCTCGCCGCCCTGTTCACCCAGAGCTCGGTGCTCCTCGTGGTTGCCGTCGGGATGACGCTGGTGATCCTCATCCGCGGCATCGATCTGTCGGTCGGCGCGATCGTCGCGCTCACCGGCACCGTCGCCGCGCTCTGTCAGATCGAGGCCGGCATCTCGACGCCGATCGCGATCGCGGCAGCGGTCACGGTGGGCGCTGCGATCGGGGCCTGGCACGGCCTCTGGGTGGGCTGGCTCGGCGTGCCCGCGTTCGTCGTCACGCTCGCCGGGTTCAAGGCCTATCGCGGCGCCGCGCTCGTGCTCTCGAGCGCGAAGGGCCTCGCACCGATGTCGGAGAGCTTCAATCGCCTCGCGAGCACGCTGCCGATCACGGTGACGTGGGTGATCCTGCTCGCCGCGCTCGCCGGCGGTCTCGCGCTGACGCTTCGCGACGCCAGCCGCCGCATCGCGCTCGGCCTTGCACCCACGCCGCGCGCCACACTGGCAGGACGCCTCGGGGGCCAGCTACTCGTCGTCGGATTGCTGCTCGCCATCTTCGGCGCGCGCGGAATCCCGGTGCCGGTGCTAGTCGCGGGCGCCGTCGCGCTGGGCGGTGTCGGCCTGACGCGCCGCACGCGGTTTGGCCGCTACCTGTACGCGATCGGCGGCAACCCCGAGGCGGCGCGGCTCTCGGGCATCGCAGTCCGGACCGTCACCGTGCAGGTCTACATGATCATGGGCGTGCTCGCCGCGGTCGGAGGCCTGCTGCTCGCGGCGCGGGTCAACGGCGTGACCCCCGGCAGCCAGGGCAACCTCCTCGAGCTCGACGCCGTGACCGCGGTCGTGATCGGCGGCACGTCGCTCGCCGGCGGGCGCGGCTCCGTCGTCGGCACCGTGCTCGGCACGCTCGTGTTCGCCACGCTCGCGAACGGCATGAACCATCTCCGCATCGACTCCAACTGGCAGCTCATCTGTACCGGCGCGATCCTCCTCGCCGCCGTGCTCGTCGACGTGCTCTCGAAAGGCAGGCGCTCGTGATTCGCTCTCTCCGCTCGAAGACCGCCCTGGTCACCTTGCTCGCGGCCGGCGCCGCGGCGCTCGGCGCGTGCCAGAAGCCACCGCGGCCCGAGGTCGCGTTCTTGCTCTCGTCGCTCCAGGAGGAGCGCTACCAGAAGGACGTGAAGTTCTTCGAGGCGCGCGCCCACGAGCTCGGCATGACGACCGTCGTGCTCGCCGCCGACAACGACAATGCCAAGCAGATCGCGCAGGTCGAGGACGTGCTGACGCAGGGCGCGAAGGTCCTCGTGATCCAGCCGACCGACAGCCAGGCCGCCTCCGCGTATGTCCGGCTGGCGCACGAGCATGGCGCGAAGGTCGTGGCGTACGACCGCGCGATCGTGTCGTCGGACCTCGACTACTACGTGTCGCACGACAGCTACCGCGTCGGCGTGCTGCAGGCCGAGGCCGCGCTCGCCGCGACCGGGGGCAAGGGCAAGTACGTGCTGCTGAGCGGCCAGGCCGGCCACTCGGTGGCGACGGAGATCACGCGCGGGTACGAGCACACGCTCGCGCCCTACATCGCGCGCGGCGACGTCGAGATCGTGATGAAGCAGAACCACAGCGCGTGGTCGCCGGAGCAGGCGCTGCGCACCGTCGAGGACGCGATCACGCGGACTGACGGCCACATCGACGCGATCCTGGCGAACAACTCGGGGATGGCGCGCGGGGCGGTGCAGGCGGTGCAAGCGGCCGGCCTCGCGCACGTGTTCATCGCGGGCGCCGATGCCGACGCCGCCAACGTGAACTTCGTGTGCCAGGGCAAGCAGTCGATCGAGGTGCTCAAGGATATCCAGCCCCTCGCCGAGACCGCCGCCGACGTGGCGAAGAGCATGCTGAGTGGCGATGCGCCCAGGAGTGGCAGCGGCACGGTCTCGCTCGGCGGGCATGACGTGCCAATGGCCGCGGTTCGCGTCGAGGTGGTAACCCCCGAGACGGTGAAACCTCTCCTCGTCGACTCGGGGTTCATCACCGCGAGCGAGATTCCCGCGTGCGCGGGGCAGCTGGCGGCCCGCCGGTGAGCACCTGGGCCCGCGTCGTCGTCGGCGTTCTGGTCACTGCGTCCGCGGTCGGTCCGGTCATCGCGCAACCCGCGGACGCTTCGGGCTCGGGCTCGGATGCGGCCGTGACCGGCGACGCGATCCCCGATTCCACCGTCGCGCCGACCACCACCGCGGAGCCCACGCCGGGCGCCGCCCCGGCAGCCACTACCAGCGTGGAGGCGCTCTCGACGCGCGATACCGCCACGACGGCGGACGCGACCGGCCACGGCCCCGCCGTCGTCGATGCGGGCGGCGTGCGGTTCGAGTTGCACGGCTACGCCCGCATGCCGCTCGCGACGCAGGGCACGCCGCGCGCCCCGTTTCTCGTCGACAACGACTACTACCTGTCCGGCTTCGCGTACACCCGGCTGTACGAACCCGACTGGTCCGAGCTGTTCCTCTCCGCGACCAAGGGCGACTACAAGGCCGAGTTCGGACTGTTCACCTCGCTGTACTCCGACTACGCCTCCGCCTCGCTCGAGAACCAGCTCGGCATCGCGCAGGCGAGCGTGACCGCGAAGCACTTCCTCGCCGTCCAGCCGCTGAGCATCCAGGTCGGCGTCTTCTGGGATCGGTTCGGCCACCTCGAGCCGTACGACACGTACATCTTCGGCCGCACCCACCAGGGCGGCGTCAAGGCCGCCTACGACCTCCCGCACGGCGGGAGGGTCCAGGCGGGAATCGGCTTCCACCAGGCCGAGCTGCAGCAGAACCTCGGGCTCACGCCGATCGCGAACGTCGCGGCCTCGGTCCCCGTCGGGCGGGTCCAGCTCGGCGCGTACGTGCTGCGCACGTGGACCCGTGACACGCGACAGCTGTCCCCGATCCAGGACGGCACGATGTACGTCGCCGGCGCGGACGCGCGCTACGCGCTCCCCCACGAGCACGGCAGTGCCTATGTCGCGTTCGCCTACTACCACATGGACAAGGTGCTCTACCTAGCGCCCGCGCTCGAGGTCATGCACTCGACGGGTGGCCGCGGCCTGACCGAGAACTACCTCGGCACCGACACGAGCGAGGACGGCACCGGCCACATGTACACGGCCGCGCTCGACGCTCCGGTCAACCTCACCGATCGCATCGGAGTCCGCGCGTTCGGCATTGCCACCTGGGTGCGCTCGCCGCAGCGCGACGAGATGGATCCGATGGCGAACAAGGATCGCCGCATGTATCTGAAGTGGGGCGTCGAGCCGAGCTACCTCGTGAGCCCGAAGGTGAAGCTGTCGGTGCGCTACGACCGCGTCATCCTCGACCTCTACGACTCGGCGAACAGCTTTCGCGTGCTCTCACCGCGCGTGACGTTCCCGCTCGCGCGCTGGGGCGAGCTGTTCGTCCAGTACTCGCACTACACGTACGGCGACAAGGTACATCTTCGCGCCGGGCAGGTTCCCCTCGAGACCGAGGCGGACCCGAACGTGTTCAAGGTCCAGGCGCAGGTCGTCTGGTAGGTCGCGGTCGCGCGGGCTCGAGGCCGCGCGCGCTGGTCAGTCAGGCCTGTAGGGGACGGCGGCGGCGCACCATGCCGGCGAGGCCGAGCAGCACCAGCAGTCCGCCACCGGAGACGCCGCCCGCATTGCAGCCACCCGTCGCGTCCGCGCCCTCCATGGAGGGGTCGCCGTTGTCGCCACTGCCGGTGCCCGTGGTCGGCCCGGTGCGCGACACGGTCACGGTGAACGGGCGGCTCGTCGAGAGGCCCGCGGTGTCCGTCGCGACCAGCTCGAGGTTGTGGAGACCGAGCGACATGCCCGTCAGCGCGAACGTGTACGGGCCCGTCGTCACCGTCGCGAAGGGCGCGTCGTCGACGATGAGCTCGACGCTCTGGAGATCGTCATCGACGACGGACGCATCGACCGAGAAGCTCGGTCCGACGGTCGAGCCGTCGTTGGGCGCCGTCACCTGCGCCATCGGGGCGACGTTCACGCGCGCGGCGCCGTAGATGGTCGCGACGCCGGTCTTGTCCTGGGCCGAGAGGGCCAGCGTGTTGCCGGGCGATCCGCACTGCGGGTAGTGCATCGTCGAGGTCTGGTCGTACGCGCCGATCAGGCGGAAGTCGGCGTCCTCGACACAGCCCGGGAGGTTCTGGCCGGGCCGCGCGATGTGCTCGTGGCGAAACCCGAGCGTGTGCCCGAGCTCGTGCGTGAGGATCCGGCCGAGCGAGATGCCGCCCGTGGTCTCCGGCGTGAACGCCGTCGAGTCGATCATCACGTTGCGCTCGGCGCGGACGGAGTTCGGAAAGAACGAGCGCGCGAGGTACTGCGCGCCCGTGATCGGGTTCACGTCGAAGAGGACGTTGGTGTTCGCGGCCGTGCAGTTGGCGTCCTCGCCCGGCACGTACTTGTAGTTGACGTTCGCGAACAGCTCCCAGCCCTGGTCGCTCGCCTCGGCCATCGCGGCGACGACGGCGGTCTTCTGGGTCGGCGTGAAGCGGTTGCTGATGCAGTAGCGGAGGTCGAGGGCCTGCGCCGGGGTCCAGCGGATGTCGGTCCCGCCCACGCTGTAGATCGCCAGCGCGCCCTGCTGCGACTGCTCCCACACGGCGCGGACGTCGGCCGCGCTGCTGACGGCGATGTCCCAGTCGAGGATGTAGCGACCGGTGCCCGGCTCGCGCTGCACCTGCGCCAGGTACTGCTCGAAAGACTCCCCTGCGGTCGAGCCGAGGTTCGGCGACTGGTCCACGCAACCGAGCAGGCTCGTCGCCGCAACCAGGAGGGGAACCAGCTTCATGCAGTCACCAAGTACACGCGGCGGGCCAACGTCGGGCACCAGATATTTCAAGGGTTTGACAGCACTGGCGTGGGACTACCCACGCCAGCCGGCGACCTTTCCCCACCCAGGCGCCTCCTGTGGTCACCGCCCGGCGGGCTCGCCGCGGTGGGTGGCGCGACCTGCCGACGCGGTGCGCTATTCGGTCGGGTCCTGGTCGGCCGGCACGACCTCGTCCGTGTTCGGGCGGGCCACGATCTCGACCTTTTGCTGGTGAGCAGGCGCCGCCGCGCGCTCGTCCTTGCTCATCAGCGCGACCTCGAGCTGGCCGAGTCGCTCGACCTCCGAGAGCGCGTTGAACCCGCCGATGAACTGACCGCGGAGATAGACGTACGGCACCGTGGCCTGCTTCGTCTCCTGCGTCAGCATCGTCTGCTTGCCCTCGTGCTCGGGCTCCTCGAGATCGATCCAGTCGAAGTCGACCTTGTGCCGCTCGAGCAGCGTGATCGCGCGCCCGCTCCACGGACAGCTCTTCTTGCCGAAGATCTGCGCCTTCACCGCGGGATCGCCGAAGCCTGCCCGCACGGGCTTCGCGGTCGTTGCCGTGGTCGCCGCGACGGCCGCCTTCCGGTCGGCGACGACCTCGGCTGCCTTGACCACCTCGGTCTTCGACACGTAATCCGAGCCCATCAGCTTCGCGAGGCGCTTGCGAGCCGCGACGTAGCGCGGGTCCGTGGCCACGCGATCGTGCAGAAAGTCACGGACCTCGCCGCCGATCTCGTCGGCGCGATTGAGCGCGGTCAGCAGCTTCTCCGTCGCGAGCTTCGCGAGCCCGGGCTTCTTGTCGGCGGCGTGTTCCATGGGCGAGCAATAGCATGGCGGTCCGGCCGAGCGCCCGAGCGGTGGAGCGCGCGCACCGGGCAGCATCCGCCCGTGTAGGCAATACAACCCGTTGGAGTTGCTCGCACAGCGTGAGGCCCGACCTTTGCTATGATA
>JAYSYE010000065.1:0-21903 GCA_043716635.1 Deltaproteobacteria bacterium
GATGAGGTGGATGTGGTTGCTCTGGATGCTGAAGTGCACGAGCCGGAACCCGCTGCGCGCCAGCACGACGCGCGCGCCGATGCGCACCGCCTGATACGCATCCATCCGGCGGAGATTTCTGGCCACCGGCAACGTCCGCAGCGTCACGTGCAGGGCGCGGCCTTTCACGAACGGCTCTCGCTTCACGTGCGAGGCCGGCGGCTTCACGCCCTTCGGCCACCGCTTCTTCGGCCGGCCCGCACCGGGCGCCCGCGTACCCGGTGCGCGGACCTCCAGTTCCAGTTGCCGACTCTGCCTCGCCATCGTGGTGTCGTACCATGCACGCTAATACGGCGGATGTCTATAAATAATGCAGTTCAGGGTGCAAGGGGTACATCGCTGGCACGGGGGGTACAGAGCACGTACATGGGGTCTGGATCGCCGCCTGATCCCTACGCCGCGCACAAGCTTGCGATTTGTGTCCCTCGAGGAGTTCGAAGCGCGGGCAGCACTGCTCGCTCGGCTGTCGTGACCGAAGCAACCGGCACGGTGCGAGCCCGGTGTCGAACCTGCGGACGATGCGGTTCAACTCGACCGGCGGCGTTCAGTCCGGGAGCGCCGCGCGACTCGATCCCATGGCTGAGAGTCCCGGCGCGAACCTCGATGCAGGCCGCCGGCTCGCCGCAGCGGCTGCGCAGTCGGGCTGGCATGAACGCGCCAGCGGGGACGTCGCGGAGCTCGGCGCGACCATCCCCTGGGGCTACTCTGGCTGCCTGATGCGAGTCCTGTTTCTCGATATCGACGGCGTGCTCAACCGCACCGGCTACCGGCCCAGCGCGTCCGTCGGGCTCCGCAGCTGGATCGAGCCCGACCTCGCCGAGCACCTGTGCGGCGTGCTCGTGACCACCGGCGCCCGCCTCGTGCTCAGCTCGGACTGGCGCCTCGGGCGCACCCGGGAGCAGCTCGATGCCGAGCTCTCCGCCGCCGGGATCCCCTACCCGCTCCACGACGTGACGCCGCATCTCGAGGGCCCCCGATGGCGCGAGATCCAGGCGTGCCTCGCGACGGCCGCGGTGGACGTCGAGTCGATCGCCATCGTCGACGACCTCTTCGACATGGGGCCATTCGCCGCGCGCTTCGTCCGCACGACGCCACTCTCCGGCCTCGACGGTCCAGCGGCCCGCGACCTGATCGCCCTGCTGGGGCCCGCGCCGCGCCCGTGACGTCGGCACCGAGCACGCGCGCCGGGGTCAGGCGCGAGAGACCGCGTCGCGCGGCCCTGGATTCAGTGCGTCCCGCCGCCTGTGGTGCCGGCGCCGCCGGTGCCGCTCGTTCCGCCCTGGCCACCTGAGGTTCCCGCGCCGGTCGTCCCGCCGCGGTGTCCCATCGTACCGGTGTCCTCCGAGCCACGATTGTCCGCAGTTCGGGCGCGCCCGTGTCCGATGTAACGACGACCTCGCCGTGGGTGAGCGCGCCTCTCCGGATCGAGCTGGCCGGCAGTGACGGCGCTCGCTTCGTGCTCACGCATCCAGCGTTCGAACGCTCCTCGCACGGCGGGACGCGCCGAGACTGTTACGGTCGTCGCGATGTCGCAACCGTCGCGCTGGGAAGGCTGGACGCTCGAGTACGTTGACTACCTCGAGAGTCGAATCTCGTTCGGCAAGCCGCTCGGCGATCTCACGCCTCGCGAACAAGACGTGATCCTCGCCGCCGTGGGCGAGGGGCGCTTCAATGCGATGTCGTCCTATCAGCACGAGGTCCGCGTGCGCGAAGCGCTCCATGGAGCCAACGACCTCGCGTCGCGGTGCGAAGGCTTCGCGGTCACGTCATCCGCAGTGCGCAGCTACCGCGCGTACAAACACTCCGAAACGATGCTCCGGTTCGTGGACGACGTGACGGAGGAGCAAATGCACGAGATCGCGCAGAGCATGATCGCGGCCGGGATCATCCCCGTGCCGCGTAATACGAGCGGGCGCTAGGGAGTCACTGTCAACGTGTCGCTGAATCCGGTTGAGCCGGAACGGATATTGGCTGCGCTTCAGGGCCCGGCGTCGGTGCCAGCTACTCGCAGCGCGACATCGGGACGCTGATCGCGTTGTCTCCAGTCGCCGCCACGACGAGGTCGGCGCGACCATCGCCGTCGAGGTCGCCCGCTGCCAGTGCCTCGGGACCGGGTCCCGCCGGGATCGCGAGGACCGGCGCGAACGTGCCGCCGCGGTTGGCATAGACGTCCACGGCATCATCGACCGCGCTCGTGCAAGCAACGTCGAGCCAGCCATCCCCGTCGAAGTCCCCCATCGCCACCGCGCGATTTCTGCCCGCGGCCGCCACGTTGGCGGACACCGGTAGTGCCACTCGGGGCAAACGTACCGTCTCCTCGGTTCGTGAACACATCGACCGAATCGAAGGTCGCGACGGCGAGGTCCAGGTCACCGTCGCGATCGAGGCCGGCGACCACGCGGGTCGGACGGGGTCCCTCGCGTGGGTGGTCGGCGAGGACGGCACCGCGTTCGCGCTGCCGTGGACGAGGTCGCGGTTCCTGCGCCGGACGCGAATCAGCTCGTGCGGTCCACGCCTGCTCGTCGGCGCGGCGGTCGGGCCATGCGCGAGCCGCGGACCCCGTACACGAATCTTAATTCTACTTTCGTCGGCCTGAATACGTCGGCTCCGGCAACCGTTGGGGTGGGCCGAGCGTCCCCTGGTCCGCTGGGACGCGTCGTGGGACCCGACGACCTGGTCCGATGAGCGCGCGTCCCGACTACGGCGTGGATGGGTGGATCTACGTCGTCGGCCTCCTCGGCGCCGGCGCCGCGCTGGGCGTGGCGGCCGTCATCCTGGTCATCGCGACCGCCTCCTCGACCGTGTCACCTGGCGAGGTGACGAGCACACGCTCGATCTCGGCACGGGCGGTAGA
The DNA here is from genome assembly GCA_043716635.1 of Deltaproteobacteria bacterium. GTDB lineage: Bacteria > Myxococcota_A > Polyangia > Haliangiales > Haliangiaceae > JABFXX01. The sequence goes on from JAYSYE010000065.1 coordinate 2,894, forward strand.
CTCTTGCTCGTCGGAGCCGCGCATCGTTCGCCGCGAGGTCGCGCGTACGGCATCGTACATCTGGACACGCGAGACCTCAGCAACAACACGCACGAGCGTGTGCTCGCGAATGTCGCGCTCGAGGACGCCAGCGATCGTCGAGGCGCGCCGAGGCCCGGAGCGGGCCTGAGGCCGAGGAGCCGACGGCGACCGCGTCGTCGCCACGGTCCGAGGCGCAAGCCGCTCGCGACGGCGCTCGCGAGCCTACTTCTTGCGACCGAACAGGCCGCGCTTCTCTTTGACGTTCTCGCCCATCTCCGCGGCGAGCTCGCGCATCAGCTCGTCCTGCCGCGCCGTGAGCTTCTTCGGGATCTCGACCGAGATCTGGATCACGTGGTCGCCACGGCCCGACTCGTTGATACGCGGGATGCCCTGGCCGCGGCGCACGATCACGTCGCCGGGCTGCACGCCGGCATCGAGCTTGATCGTCGCCATGCCCGTCACGCTCTCGTCGAGCGTGTAGATCTCGTGCTCGCCGCCGAGCACCGCCTTCACGAAGCTGATCGGCACCTCCGTCAGCACGTCTTCGCCGTCGCGCTTGAAGCGCTCGTCGCCTTGCACGTGCAGCACGACATAGAGGTGTCCCGTCTGCGCGCCCGCCGCCGACTCGCCCTTGCCCGCGAGCCGGAGCGTCTGGCCATCGTCGATGCCCGCGGGCACCGTCACGGACAGCGTCGAGGTCTCGGGCTGGGTACCGCGACCGCGGCAGTCCGGGCACGGGTCCTTGATCCGCTTGCCGGCGCCTCGGCAGTGCGGACACACCGACTGCACCATGAAGAAGCCCTGGGCGTGGACGACCTGACCCTTGCCCTTGCAGGTCTCGCACACCTCGGGCTTGCTGCCCGCCGCCGCGCCCGTGCCCGTGCACGTCCCGCACGTGAGCTCGCGCGTGACCTTCACGTCCTTCGTCGTGCCCCAGACCGCCTCCGCGAACGTGAGCGACAGATCGACGCGCAGGTCCGCCCCCCGCCGCTGCCGCTGCCCGCTCGTGCGCCCGCCGAAGAAGTCGCCGAAGATGTCGCCGAACGCCGAGAAGATGTCCTCGACGTTCGAGAACCCGGCGCCACCGCTACCGCCCTGGCTGCCCTTGAGCCCGTCGAACCCGAAGCGGTCGTAGCGCGCGCGCTGCTCCTCGTCCGAGAGGATCTGGTACGCGGTCGAGGCCTCCTTGAAGGAGTCCTCGGCGACCTTGTCGTTCGGGTTGTGGTCCGGGTGAAACTGTTTGGCGAGCTTGTAGTAGGCCTTCTTCAGCTCGGACGGGCTGGCCTTCGAATCGACACCGAGGACTTCGTACAGTTCGCGCATGGCTTAGAAATCAGGGCTTTGGGTAAGCCGCGCCGCGCGAGGTGTCAAGCTAGTCTGACGGCGTGGTCGCTCCCCTCGCCCGCCTGCATGCCGCGGATCTGGCCCGGGGTGCGCCGGACGAGGCCGATGCGCTCCGGCGCGCCGAGCGGATGCTGGACTCGGCGATCCAGGCCGGGCTCGACCCGGACGGCTTCGATGCCACCATGCGCCGCGTCGCCACGCTCGCCTGCCAGTCGGCGCCGTACCTCGCCACGCTGATCGGCCGGGATCCGGCCCGCCTCCTCCGCGTGGCGTCGGACGACTACCTTCGCTACGAGAAGCCCCGCGAGGTGCTCGCCGCGGAGCTCGAGGCCCACCTCGCCACCGTCCGCACGGGGGACGATCTGCGCGCCGCGCTGCGCAGGCTCCGCGGCGACGAGCTCGTCCGGCTCGGGATGCGCGAGCTCGAGCTCGGCTTGCCGGCCGAGGTCGGGCGGGAGCTCGCTCGCCTCGCCGACGTGTGCTTCGATGCCGCGATCGCGTTCCACGGCCGCGAGCTCCGCGCGCGGTACGGCGCGCCGATCTATCTCGACGACACGGGTGCACCCCAGGAGGCTCGCCTCGCCGTCATCGGCATGGGCAAGCTCGGCGGCGAGGAGCTGAACTTCGCGTCGGATGTGGACGTCATCTATGTCTACTCGTCCGAGCAGGGCGAGATCGGCGATCTCTCGCTACACGAATATTTCGCCAAGCTGTGCACGCAGGTCACGGCAGCGATCGCCGAGGTCACCGAGGACGATGTGGTGTTCCGCGTCGATCTCCGGCTTCGCCCCGAAGGCGGCCGCGGGGCGATCGCGCTCTCCGTCGCGCAGACCGAGCGGTACTACGAGTCGTACGGCCGGCCCTGGGAGCGGCAGGCCTGGATCAAGGCGCGCGCGTGCGCCGGGGATCCCGCGCTCGGCGCCGAGATTCTCGCGACGCTTCGCCCGTTCGTGTTCCCGCGGTTCGTCTCGCCGACGGTCCTCGACGAGGTGCGCGATCTCAACCGCCGGATCAAGCGGGAGCTCGTGAAGCCGCGCGAGGAGCGCGGGTTCGACCTCAAGAATGGCGAGGGCGGCATCCGCGAGATCGAGTTCTTCGTGCAGGCGCTGCAGCTCATCTATGCGGGCAAGCGACCTGCCCTTCGCCTCCGCGGCACGCTCCCCGCGCTCGACGCGCTCCTCTTCGCCGGCCTCGCGACCGACGCCGAGCACGCCGCGCTGGTGGCCGCGTACCGCTGGCTGCGCCACGCCGAGCACGTGCTCCAGCTCGAGGGCGGCCTGCAGACGCAGACCGTCCCCGACGACGAGGTGCGCCAGACCACGTTCGCGCGCCGGCTCGGCTACGCGACGCTCGCGGCCTACGCGCAGGACCTCGCGCTCCACACGACCGCCGTCGCGCGCCTGTTCGCGACACTCGGTGATGCGACCGCGGACGCGGACCCCATCGCGCTCGATGCGGCGGCGATCCTCGCCAACGAGCTCGGCGACGCGGACGAGATCGCCGCGCTCGGGCGCCTCGGGTTCGCGGATGTCGTCGCGGCCCGGGCCGAGCTCGTGCGCGCCCGCCGCGGCGGCAGCTCCCCGCTCGCACCCGCCAGCGAGCGCGACGCCCGCCTCGGAGCCGCGCTGCTGCGCGAGGCGGCCGCGTCCGCCCACGCCAGTCAGGCGCTGCACTACCTCGGCGAGCTCGTGGCGCACCGGGGCGCGACCTGGAGCGTGTGGCGCCTGCTCGACGAGAACCCCGCGATCCTGCGACTCCTCGGCTCGCTGCTGGGCGCGAGCGAGTACCTCGCGAAGACGCTCGTCGACATGCCGGAGCTGATCGATCTGCTCGTGGAGCTCGGCCTCACCGCCCCGACTCGCAGCGCGGCGACGATCGAAGCCGACCTGGCGGCCCGACTCGCGCGCGTCGACCCGGGCGATGTCGAGGCGATCTGGAGTGCCATCGCCGAGGTCAAGGCCGAGCACACGCTGCGCGTCGGGCTCGCCGACTTCTCGGGCGCGCTCGATGCGCTCGCCGTGTGCGCCGAGCTCACCGCGATCGCCGAGGCCTGCTTGCGCGCGGCGCTCGCGATCGTCGAGGGCCAGCTCGCGGAGCGGCACGGTCGGCCGCCGGGTGACGCCCGCCTCGCCGTCCTCGCGCTGGGCAAGCTCGGCGGTCGCGAGCTCGGCTACGCCGCGGACCTCGATGTCGTGTTCGTGTTCACCACCGCCGACGAGACCGCCGAGTCCGACGGGCCGGTCCCGCTCGCGACCATCGACTGGTTCTCGCGGTGTGCGCAGCGCCTCCTCGGTGCCCTCCGCCAGCGCACCCCGCGCGGCCGGCTGTACGAGGTCGACACCCGGCTGCGCCCGTCGGGCTCGCAGGGGCTGCTCGTGTCGTCGCTGCCGGCGTGGCGGCGGTATCACGCGACCGCGGCCCGCACCTGGGAGCGCCAGGCGCTGACGAAGCTCCGGGCGGTCGCGGGCGACACCGCGCTCGGCGCCGAGGTCGAGGCCCACGCGACGCAGACCGTGTACGGCGAGCCGCCCGAGGATGTGCGCGCGATCGCCGCGGAGATCGCCGCGATGCGGACGCGGATCGAGCGCGAGCTCGCGGGCCGCCCCGAGAACGATCCCCGCGATCGCGATGCTCCGACCGACCTCAAGGCCGGTGCCGGCGGGGTGATCGATATCGAGTTCGCCGCGCAGTACCTGCAGCTCGCGCACGGCCACGCCTACCCCCAGCTCCGCACGCCCTCGACCATCGAGGCGCTGCGCGCAGCCGCCGCCGCGAACCTGGCCCCGGCGCACGACCTCGAGCTGCTCGACCAGGGCTACCGGTTCCTGCGCGGCATCGAGAACCGCCTTCGCGTCGTGAACGATCGCCCGGTCCATCGGCTACCCGCGACCGCCACCGCGCTCGAGCAACTCGCGCGCCGCTCCGGCTTCCCCGATGGCGCGACGCTGCGCATACATGTCGTGCGCTGGCAGCGGGACATTCGCCGAGCGTACGGCTCGTTGCTCGGCACCCACTGAGCGCCCCGACGGTCCTGCGCCACGCACGCTGAGTCCCGCTCGCAACTGCGTACGGATGTGCGCAGCCGCAGCGCGTCACACCATCGCCCGTGTTCTGCCGCTTGTGCATCAGCACCCGCGTTGGTACGAAACCATATGGGCATCAAGAAGCTCGACAGCATCTGGCTCGACGGAACGCTGGTCCCGTGGGATTCCGCGACCGACCATTTGCTCGCGCATACGATGCACTACGGCGTCGGGGCCTTCGAGGGCATCCGCGCGTATCAGCGCACCGATGGTCGGACGGCGATCTTCAGGCTCCGCGAGCATGTCGAGCGCCTGCTCGATTCGTCGGTGATCTGCACGATGGACGTCCCGTTCACGCGCGACCAGCTCATGCAGGCCTGCATCGACGTGGTGAAGGCCAACAAGATCGCCGCGTGCTATCTGCGGCCGCTCGTGTATCTCGGCTACGGCGCGCTCGGCCTCGGGTCGCTCGAGCCGCCCGTGCGCACGATGGTTGCCTGCTACGAGTGGGGCGCGTACCTCGGTGAAGAGGGCCTCCGCAAGGGCATCAAGTGCATGGTCTCCGGGTACTCGCGCGCGAACTCGAACAGCGCGATGAACAAGGGCAAGATCTGCGGCCAGTACGTGAGCTCGGTGCTCGCGAAGCGCATGGCGCTCAAGAGCGGGTTCGACGAGGCGCTGATGCTCGATCCACAGGGCATGGTCGCCGAGGGCACGGGCGAGAACATCTTCGTCGTGAAGCGCGGCGTCGTGCGCACGCCGCCGACCTCCGCCGCGATCCTCGAGGGGATCACGCGCGACACGGCGATCACGCTCATGCGCGAGCAGGGCGTCGAGGTCCGCGAGGAGCCGATCGCGCGCGACGAGCTCTACATCGCAGACGAGGTGTTCCTGACCGGGACCGCCGCCGAGATCACGCCGGTGCGCGATATCGATCACCGCAAGATCGGCCGCGGCGAGGCCGGCCCGGTGACCCGCCGGCTCCAGGAAGCGTTCTTCGGCGTCGTGAAGGGTAGCGACACCAAGCACGACAGCTGGCTCACGTACCTGTAGCGACCGCTCGCGCTCCCCACCCGCGAGCCCCAGGGACGACAGAGCCGGCGACCTGATACTGTTCGGCCGTGGAGCTGGGGCCCGGGTCGATCCTGCTCGGCAAGTACCGCGTGGACGAGGTCCTCGGTACGGGCGGGATGGGTCGCGTGGTGCGCGCGTCGCACCTGTATCTGCAGCAGTCCGTCGCGATCAAGCTGCTGCTGCCGGAGATGGCGGAGAGCGCCGCCACGGTCTCGCGGTTCATTCGCGAGGCGCAGTCGACCGTGCAGCTCAAGAGCGAGCACATCGCCCGCGTGTTCGATGTCGGCACCGCCAGCGACGGCTCGCCGTTCATGGTGATGGAGTACCTGGACGGGAACGACCTGAACCAGATCCTCCGGCACCACGGGCCGCAGCCGCCTCAGGTGGTGGTCGACCTGATGCTGCAGGCGTGCGAGGGGCTCGCAGAAGCCCACGCGCTCGGGATCATTCACCGCGACATCAAGCCGTCGAACTTCTTCATCACGCGGCGCAACGACGGAATGATGCTGCTGAAGATCCTCGACTTCGGGATCTCGAAGACGCCGAAGAACCTCACGGAGCTGACGGGGACGCAGACCATCATCGGGACGCCGACGTACATGGCGCCCGAGCAGATGAAGAGCGGCAAGGCGACGGACCCGCGGAGCGACGTCTGGTCGATGGGCGTCGTGATGTATCAGATGCTCGCGGGGCGGCCCCCGTTCGTCGGCGAGTCGTACGCGGAGCTCGTGATCAAGGTCAACGGCGAGCAGCCGGCGCCGATCAGCGTGCCGATGCCGGCCGGGCTCTCGGCGGTGATCTTGCGATGTCTCGAGAAGGAGCCGCGGATGCGGCACCAGACCGTGGGCGAGCTCGCGCGCACGCTCGCGCCATTCGCCAGCGATCCGGTGGCGGCCGCCTCGTCCGCGGCCCGCGCGACGCGGATCCTCCAGCAGCGCACGGCGTTGCAGGGCAAGCAGGGCATGCCGCTCGGCGCCGCCGGTGGTCTCGCGGCGCCGGTCGCGCTGGTGCCGCAGGAGCTCGCGCCGCGGAGCTGGCCGCCGTCGCCCTCGAGCCTGTCGGGGGGCTCTGGCCCGATGGGCCCGCGGGGCAAGGACAGCCGCGGCTGGCTCGTCGCGGGCGTCGCGAGCCTCGTGATCCTCGCGGGCGCGGGCGGCTACATCGCGAGCGACGTGATGACCGCGCGGCGCATGCGACGCCACGACGCGGCCGCTCGCAGCGCCACGCTCGCGCCGCCCGTCCTGCCCGTACCGACGACGCTCGCGGCGGCGGCGGCGGAGCCGGTCCCGGTGCCCGCGCTCGCAGTCCCGCTCCTGCCCGTGGATGCCGCCGCGCCAGACGCGGTCGCGCCGCTCATCGCGCTCGACGCGGCTGCACCCGACGCGGTGTCACCGGACGCCGCGCCGCCCGATGCCGCACCCGCGCCCGCGCGACCGCACGTGACGCGCGCGAAGCCCGTCGCGAAGCCGGCACCCGCGAAGCCCGTCGCGAAGCCGGCACCGGCGAAGCCCGTCGCGAAGGCCACGGCTGTCGCGAAGCCGGCGACCCCGGCGAAGCCCGTCGCGAAGCCCGCGACCCCGGCGAAGCCCGCGACCCCGGCGAAGCCCGTCGCGAAGCCCGTCGCGAAGCCCGTCGCGAAGCCGGTGAAGCCCGTGAAGCCCGTGAAGCACACGGGAGACCTCTTCGGCGGCCGCAGGTAGCGCTCGCCCCGCTGACCGGCTCCGGCCCATGCAGCGTCCGCGTCAGTACGAGCCGCCCAGCGCGAGGCCGCCGCCGGCCCGGCTCACGAACGGCGCCAGGTACACCGCCTGCCCGTGCTCCCTGGCGCCCGCCGTCGGCGCGGTCAGGAACAGCACCACGCCGCCCGCGACGACGAGGGCCGAGCCGATCGCCACCGCCGTGGCGATGTTCGCGCGGCTCCGCGCATCGTGCGTGATCGAGATCCCCTGCGCGTCGCACTGGTTCGAGTGCCCCATGCAGTGTGCGTCGAGGCCATCGCGATAGTCCTCGCGCGCGGTCATCGTCAGGTAGCCCGCCGCGCCGAATCCGACCACGCCCGCACCCGCGATCACGAGCCCCGCGACGCGACGGTGATGACCTGATCCGCTGGCGCCGACGGCGGCTCCGCGTCCGTCCCCGACGCCACCACCGCTGTCCCCGCCGCCCGGGGTGCCGCTGACGGGAAGCAGCAGCTCGCTCTCGCCACCGCGCTCGAGCGCGATCGTGCGCGTCCGCGGCGATCCGTGCGCGCGCCATGTCACCTCGTGCGGCCCTGGATCGACGCGCATCGCCGAGCCGAGCAGCTCCGGCGCCACCCGCTTGCCGTCGATCGCGACCGCGGCGGCCGCCGCGTCCACGCCGCGTGGGAGCGAGACGGTCACCCTCGGCACGTCCGGGTCCAGCGCCTGGAGGACCGCGTCGATCAGCCCGACGCGATCGTCGGTCGTGTCGGCGGCAAGCTGACGCGCGTCGCTGTACCAGCGGTAGGCGCGCGCGAGCTTGCCCCACTCCTCGAAGCACTTCCCCGCGTTCAGCTTCACGCCGACGCCCGGCTCGATCTCGTCGCTCGCCTCGAACGCTGCGCAGGCCTCCGCATACTGCTTCTGCGCGAGCAGCTTCTTGCCGCGCTCGAACTGCGTGTCCGCTCTGCCGCTCACGCCGCCGTCCGCCTTGCCGCCGTTTGCCTTGCCGCCACCGCCGGCCTCCGCCGGGCTGGCCCACGCCGCGCTGGCAGCGACGAACGCCACGACGGCCGCGCTCGCACCCGTGCGCATCACGGCATCACCTCGAACACGCCGCTCGTGTGCAGCGCGAGGCTCAGCGGCAGCGTGTGCTCGGTCAGCTCGCCCGTCGCGATCAGCGGAAAGCTGCCCGCGATCGTGATCGCGCGAATCACGTAGTGCTTGCCCGCCTCGAAGAACTTCGCGGGCACCGTCATCATGGGGCTCGTCGCGTACATGGTCAGCGTCGCGCGCTGCTCGATCGCCATCGAGGCCGCCGGCTGCGTCAGCTCGATCAGATCGAGCACGTAGAGCGTGACCGCACCGGGGCCCGTCGTGACGGTCACGCTCACCGGCGCGGTTGGCTTCGCGACCGCCATGCCGTCGGCGGCGAGCGCGATCCCATCGATCGCGATCGTCGTCGGTAGCGGTGCCGGCAGGTCGAGCGTCAGCCCCGGCCCCGCCTCCGCGACCTGCTGGACGAGCGTCGGCAGCGCGACGTCAGCCGCGAACGCCGCCACCGTCGCGGTGCGATTCGACACCATGGTGAGCGTCACCACCGGCCGCCACGACCGCGCCGCGAACGGATTGCCGTACTGCGCGCCGATGGGCCCCGCCGGCCCCGCGACCGCGACCGGCCCGGCGACGAGCTGCGGGCCGACCTGGTTCGCGAACAATGCGCCCGGCGCGGCGGTGACCGCGTAGCTCGCCGTGGGCACCGGTACCGCGGGCATCACCGCACCGAAGCGAGCCGCCGCCGCGGGCGAGTCCACCGTGGCCGCGAGGGTCTGGTCGGCGGATACGGGAACGAGCGTCCCGCTCACGGTGTCGGTGCCGGTCTGCGCGAAGGGCGTGACGTCGGCGATCGCCGCGAGCGAGGCGCCCTCGTAGCGCAGCAGGAACACCGGATCCGCCGCGGTGAGCGCGTCGGTGGCCGGCGCCCCGGTGGGCGTCACGAACGAGGACCACGGCACGGGCCCCATGCCGAGCGCGGTCGTGTCCATCGCGGGTGCGGTCACGTCGCGCCGCGCCCACGTGCCGACCGAGTAGAACTGGAACGTCGAGCCGCCGCCGGCGGGTTGCACGACATCCGACGTCGCAGCCACCGTGATCGTCGCGGGCGCGGGCGCGGGTGTCGGATCGCGATGCTCGTACACCGCGTAGAACGCGTGGACCATCGGTGTCGGGAGGTCGATGATCACGGGCTGCGTGAGCGACGGCAGCATCAGGCGAATGGGAGTCGGCGCGACGAGGTCGGCGGTGAACGTGTCCATCGCGGCGCCGGTGACCGTGGCCGGGACCGCGCGTGTTCCCAGCTCACCCAGCGGGTCGGCGACGAGGTAGTCGGCAGCCTGCCCGGTCAGCACGGCGGGCGAGCGCTCGACCGTGGCGCCGATCGAGACGCGCTGCAGCTGGAGGCTCACGCGGGCCGAGGTGGCGTCGAGCCCGGACCCCGACGTGTCATCGATGCCCGCGAGCTGCGCGCAGCCCGCGAGCACGCCGACCGCCGCGATTGCAGCAAGGCCCGGAGGCTTCCTCACGGAAGCAGCGTAACACCACTACTTGTCGACGTTATCGCCGTCATCGCGCTCGTCGTCGGCACCCGGGGCTGCCTCGCGGCCCTCCCGCCGCCAGAACCGCAGCCGCGAGCGAGAGTCGCGCGCCGTGTCGTCGTCCACGCGCTCCATGCGCTCGGTCTTGTCGCCGCCAGATGTCGCGGCCTTCTCGGCCTTCTCGGCCTTGTCGGAGCCGGCCGCGGTGCTGCGCTTCAGCCGCACGCTCGCCTTCACCTCGGGCTCGGCGCCGGCGAGGCGCTCGCTGTTCGGGATGAACCGGATCTCCGTCTTGATCTCGAACGACAGCGTGGTGAGCAGCTTCGCGATCTCGTCGGTCAGGTTCAGCCCCGACAAAAACTCGCGCGTCTCGCGCGCGATGATCTCGACGACCCGGTCCTTCGCGCCATCGGCGGACGACGCGAGGTATCCCGCGACCTCCGGAATGCTCTCTCGCGCGGATCCCGCGAACTTGCGGATGCCTTCCTCCGTCGAAAACACGGCGCCCATGCCCGCCGCGAACGTCTTCTTCACCAGATCCGGAACGATCTGCTCGAGCTTCTGCCGGATCGTCTCCGTGAGCGTGTCCCGTTCCTCGCCATGACCTGGCGGGCTGTCGTCGGAATGGGCCATGCCCTGGCGTACCTTCCTTCCCTCTCCGGATCAACCCCGGTACGCTGCCGCCGATGGGGTCGTCAGCTCGGGGGGAGGTCGCCGGCGCGACGTCGAGCGGCGACTCGGTGAGCCTGCTCGCCGTCGAGTCGCGTCGCTACCGCCACGATGGCGATGGCAAGCGGCCCCGGCTCCGCATCCGCAGCTGGCGCGCGTACTGGACGACGTTTCGCGTGATCGGCAGCTACTTCTGGCTGCGCCTTCGCGCGCGCTTCCGCTCCGAGGAGTGGGTCGAGCACGCGCTGCGGGCCATGCACCTGCGCAACGCGCGCCGGATCGAGCGGACGATCCTGGATCTGCAGGGGCTCTTCATCAAGGTGGGGCAGCTCATCTCGATCATGACGAACTTCCTGCCCGAGGAGTTCCGCCGCGAGCTCGAGGGCCTGCAGGACGCCGTGCCACCCCGACCCTACGAGGATATCGAATCGCGCCTGCGCGAGGAGTACGGGCGCCCGAGTGCGGAGGTATTCGCGCACTTCGAGCGGCGGCCGATCGCATCGGCCTCGATCGGCCAGGTTCACCTGGCGCGGCTCGTCGACGGCACGAAGGTCGCCGTGAAGGTGCAATACCCCGACATCGAGGAGGTCGTGCGGCGCGACCTCGACACGCTGCGCCGCATCTTCCACATCATCGGCTGGTTCGTGCCGTACCAGGGGCTCGACGAGCTCTACGGCGAGGTCCGCTCGATCGTCCTCGAGGAGCTCGATTATCACGCGGAGGCCGAGAACGCGGCGCGCATCGCGGCGAACTTCGTCGGCCGCACCGACGTCGCGTTTCCGGTCGTCGTGAAGGACCTCTCGACGCAGCGCGTGCTCGTCACGCACTTCGAGCCGGGCTGCAAGATCACCGATCGCGTCGGCGTGAAGGACCTCGGGCTCGACCGCAAGCAGCTCGCGAAGCAGGTGGTCGAGATCTACTGCCAGCAGATCTTCAGCGATGGCGTCTACCACGCCGATCCGCACCCCGGCAACCTACTCGTCCGGGCTCCGGACGTCGCGCCCGGGCCGCCGACGATCGTGTTCCTCGACTTCGGGGCCGTCGCGGAGATCAGCTCGAACGTGCGCCAGGGCATCGTCGAGCTCCTGCAGGGCGCGCTCGTGCGCGACACGCGGCGCATCGTGAACGCGCTGAAGCAAATGGGCTTCGTGGCGCGCGGGGCCAACGAGGCGATGTTCGAGCAGGTCATCGAATATTTCCACGCGCGGTTCCAGGAGAACATCTCGCTCGACTCGCTGAACCTGAAGGACATCAAGTTCGATCCGCAGAAGGGCCTCGAGAGCGTCACGGATCTACGGCGCATGGACATCTCGCTGCGCGAGCTGTCGGCAAGCTTCCACATCCCGAAGGAGATCATCGTCCTCGAGCGGACGCTGCTCTTGCTGATGGGGCTGTGCACCGAGCTCGATCCCGCGCTCAATCCCATGACGGTGATCCGGCCGTACCTCGAGCGCTTCGTGCTCGGCGACGAGGGCGACTGGTCGACGCTGATCGTCGATTCGTCGAAGGACCTCGTGATGAGCGTGACGGCGCTGCCGGCCGAGCTTCGCAAGTTCATGCGGGCCGCGCACACCGGCGAGCTGCAGCTCAAGTTCAAGAACCTCGACGCCCCGACGACGCTGATGTATCGCCTCGGCCACCAGCTCATTTACGTAGGGGTCGGCATCGCGGGCGCCGTCATCGCGATCACGCTCGAGGGCCGCGCCGATGTCGAGCGCGCGAACCAGGCGTGGTGGGTGGCTCGCGGCTGCGGAGTCCTGCTGGCGTGGTCCTGGTGGTCGTCGCGGAATCTGCTCCGAAAGCGGTGAGCTGCGGCGGCATCGCCACCGTCAGCGCAGGAGCAGCCAGTATGCGAGCGCGAGCGCGAGCAGCACCGCGAGCGCGAGCTTGCGGCGACTGACCGGCGCCCGCCCGAGCACGACCCCGGGCCGCGTGCCGTGCACGAGCGCCCGGTACGTTCGCCCGCGATGGCGATACGAGAAGATCCAGACCGGCAGCCCCACGCGGTCGGTGGTGATCGCATCGAGCACGGCGCTCGTCCGGACGTTGCGGACGCGCGTGCCGGCGATGTGAGGGCGAATGCGTCGTGCTGCACCGACATCGAGCACGCGCTGGATGCGCCCGCGCGCGGCGCGGCGCTGGAGATCGAACTGCTCCACCGCGGCCTCGGGAGCGATGGCGGTGGGGATCCGCGCCCGGTCGGCGAGGTCACGCGCGGCCCCGAGGTCATAGTGCGCGGCGAGCTGCGCCGCTTCGGGCGCCGTCAACCCGCGGGTCGCGGGGATGCAGTGCCCCTCGAACCGCATCGCCACCTCGCCGGCGTGAGGGGCCCAGGCCGAGCGGCGCGCGCCCTCGCTGGAGTCAGCGGCCCAGGTGACCGTCGCGCCCGCCGAGACCACCCACGCCGCCCAGTACAGGGGCGCGAGTGACTCGATGCGTGCGTCCGCGCCGAGGGCACGCGGTGCGAGCACGCCCCGGGTCGCGAGCCAGCCACGCAGCGCCGCCTCGGCGGTGACCCGGGACACCGCGAACGGGACGTGGCGATCGGCCGCCTCGATCGGATCGAGGGGCTGCTCGATCGCCATCGTCGCACCGCAGAATCCGCAGCGCGGCGCCGCGGCCGCGGGTACGAACGCGAGCGCGGCATGACACTCGCGACAGCGCAGGACCTGCGGATACACGACCCGGTAGTGCCGCGGCCGGGCCACGGTGGGCACGGGGAGCGAGCAGACGGCACATCGCAGATCGCCGGCCCCGAGCGCGCTGCGGCAGCGGATGCACGAGCCACTCGCGCCGTCGACCGGGGTCGTCACGGCGGCCGGCGCCCGAGCAGGTACGCCCCACCGCCGAGCAGGATCGCGGCGAGCACCCCCGCGAGCACCAGCTTCCACCAGACGAGCGGGGGCCTGCCGACGACCGCGTTCGTCTGTCCATTGATCAACACCCGCAGCGGCGCCCGATCGGCTCGGTAACGCAGCGCGAAGATCCACACGGGTACGAGCACGGGATCGAGCGACTCCCACTGCATCGTCGTGGTGTGCTCGACCTCGGTCGCGCTGTCGCCCGGCAAGAACCCGCGCAGTCGCGACGCGATCTGCTCGGCCGCCGCGGCCCGCGAGGCGCGCTCGCACGTGTCGGGGCTGCGCGAGTACTCCTCTTCCACGAACCCGGCCACGAGCGCGTGCGAGTAGCGCCGCAGCTCCCCGAGCTCGAACGGTGCGAGCCGCGCCAGCTCGTGATGAGAGAGGCCCGTCGATGCGCTGACCATCACGTCGTTCACGTACGCGAGGTGCTCGCCCCGGAGCGGCCGGTGCTCTGTCCGGGTCACCGTGCGGGTCCGCGTCTCGGTGACGACGCGCCGCGGGCCGCGCCGGACCGGGCGGCCCACGGACGGGCCGGGCCCATCGTCCACGACCGGCAGCGCGGGCAATTCGGGCAGCTCGACGTCGACGGTGTAGCTCTCCGTCTCGTCGTAGTGCTCGCCGATCTGCGCCGAGTACGTGGTTCGCGCCACGGCGCTGTAGAGGTAGGCCGGGACGTAGACCCCGTGGAGGTCCTCCACCCGGGCGCGGCGCAGCGCGCGGTCCGTGAACCACGACCGCGTGCCGAGCCACCGCCGCAGTGCGGCCTGCGCGACCATCGCATCGCCCGCAAACGCGAGCGTGAACGCGGGCGCGACAACCGCCAGGCCATCTCCGCGCGGGAGCACGCTGGGGCTCGCGCAGAACGGGCAGACCGCGGTCCGCACCCGGTCGAACCGCAGCACCGCGCCACACTGGCCGCACGTGACCAGGGCCGGTGCAGTGCTCACGGCTCGATGCTAACCCCCGGGTGACCCTGGCGAGCGCGGCGCGCCTGCCGGAAACTGGCGCACCCGGACGGCGTCACGCGAACATCATGGTGCGGTCGGGCGGCGGGAACTTGGAGGGGGCCGAGACGTCGTGACCTGGAGGATCGGGAAATCATGCTCGCAGTCATTGGAAATGTGATCGCAGGTCTCGGAGTGGTCAGCCTGTTCACGGCGACGCTGCGGCTCACGAAACCCGCTCGTCCCGCGAAGCCGACGCTCTAGAGCGCCCGAGCCGGAGCCCGAGGCCCGAGCCCTGGCCCTGCGCGCTCGCGGGGGTCTCACGCTGGGCGACACCGGCGCGCGACCGGTCCTGATAGAGTGATCAGGTGGTCAGCACGGTTCTCCCGCGGGTCTCGCGCCCGCCCGCTGCCCACGAGCTGACCCTCGCCGACGTCGAGGCCGTCCGCTTGCTCCTCCGCGGCGACTCCGTGGTCGACTGGCACCGGCTCGCCTTTGCGGAGCACGCCGAGGTCGACCGCTTCTTGCGCCTCAACGAGTTCGACCCGGAGTCCGACGACGAGATGGCTCGCCTCGAGAACCTCCGCGTCGACGCGGTGGAGTACCTGGGCCGGGCCTTTGCGATGGCCATCCCCGACGAGGTCGCGGCCGACCTGCCGGCCCGCGATCTGTTCCTCGTCGCCTCGAGTCACGGGCCGCACCAGAAGTGGGCGTGCGTCGTGCTGAAGGTGATGCACATCATCCATCACATCAACGGTCGCGCCAGCCTGCTCAAGATGTCCGTCTCCGACGAGATCATCTTCCGCGAGGTGGAGCTCAAGGTGATGCAGGTGGTCGAGCAACTCCGCGGGGCCGGGGCGCCGCTCTCCGAGTGGGAGTGGAGCCGCAAGCCGCGTGACTCGCAGATCACGAAGCTGATGGCCAAGCGCTCGACGCTCGCGGCGAGCATCTACGACAAGCTGCGGTTCCGTCTCATCGTGCCATCGCCCGACGATCTCGTCCCGATGCTCACGACGCTGACGCGGCAGCTCGTCCCGTTCAACTACGTGGTGCCCGGCGAGAGCGTGAATCACCTCGTCGACCTGGGCGAGCTGATGCAGGCACAGGCGGAACATCGGCCGCGCCGCGCCCCGACCGCGATGCCCTACAACGAGTTCTCGGGGCCCGAGTACCGCATCATCAACTTCGTCGCAGACCTACCCCTCCGCGTGGATCGCCTGATCCCCGCGCACGAGATGACGGCGGAGCAGTCGCACGTGGTGTTCGTGCTCACCGAGTTCCAGATCGCCGACAAGGCGACCGCCCTGCACAACGAGTCGGGCGCATCGAGTCACGAGGCGTACAAGGCGCGGCAGCACGAGCGAGTGCGCATGCGCCTGTTCCGCGACAAAGATGATCCGTTGCCCGACGAAGCCGGCTGATCGCCGAGGCCGGCTGACCGCCCCTGTTACTTGCGCGTCAGCAACAGGTAGATGCCGGCGGCGATGCCGGCGAACACGAGCAGTACCATGAAGATGCGGCCCCATCGGAGCTGCTTCGGCGGGGGGGGAGCCATGGCGGCCACGCTATCACGCCTGCGGCGAGGTCGCCGGAGCCGCGCCTGGAGCCGCGCGGGTGGGCAGCACCTGGCGCAGGTGCCACGCCTGGATCGAGGCGCGATCGGCCGCCTCGCGACGCTGGCGACTGATGGTGATCGTGACGAACGCGATCACGAGCGTGAACACCGTCGTCATGACCACGAGCACGATCTCCTCGAGCCGACCGTGCGCGAAGTACATGCCGCTCGCGAGCTCGAGCTGCCCGTTCCGGATCCACCACGACTCCGGCAGCACGCCCGCCCACTCGAGCACGAACGGCAGCAGGACGGCGGTCGCGGTCCACGCGTAGAGATACGCGGGCCGCATCCCCTTGATCGGTGACGCGATCACCATGAAGCAGCAGGTCGCGAGCGGCGTGATCACGAACGGGCTCGCCATGCGCGTGAACATCAGTGATTGCATCAGATTCACGCACAGCACCACGGCCACCCGCGGGACGCCCGTGCGCGACGATCGCCACGTGGAGAGCGCGCCCAGAGCCGCGACCCCGTAGAACGCGCCGATGTACGCCCAGCTCCGCACGTCGGCGATCAGGTTCAGGGGCGCTAACGCGGCCAGCGACAGGTACGCCACGAGCGCTTGCCGGCTGCGCTTGCGGCTGAGCTCGCGATCCAGCGTCTCGAGCTCGGCCGCGAGCGCGGGCGGGATCACGGTGGGCGCGTCGAGCACGAGCCGGCCAACCAGCGCGCCCGCCTCCTCGTTCTCCGGATCGAGCACCACCGCGCGGCCGGCCTTGCGCATCGCCGTCTCGCGCGCGTCGGGGCCACCGGCGTCGAACGTCTCGCGTGCGGAGGTGGCGAGGACCGCGGCCAGCCGGCGGCGCTGGGCCAGATCGCGATCCCCGTCGAGGTACGCCTCGACCCGCTCCGCGAGCTCGTGTGCCGTCGGTCGATGCTCGGGGAGCTCGGCCAGGCAGTCGAAGGCGATCCGATCGAGCTCGGGGGGGACCTGCGTGTCCACGCGCCGGACCGCCGGCGACATCTGCGGCGAGCCCAGCGTGCTCGCGATCGCCGAGGTGCCCCGCGGGTGCAGCGGCTCCCCGGCGAGCATCTCGAACAGCAGCGCGCCGAGCGAGTAGATGTCGGCCTGCGGCGTGACCATCGTCCCGCGCACCTGCTCCGGCGCCATGTAGCCAGGCGTGCCCAGGATGGCGCCCGACTTCGTGCTCTCGTCGAGAGTGTCGATGTCCTCGATGCCGGCGGGGGCCGCGATCTCCTCGCCGATGACGCGCGCGATGCCCCAGTCGAGCACGTACACCTCGCCGAAGTTGCCGAGCATGATGTTCGACGGCTTCAGGTCGCGATGCACGACGCCGCGCGTGTGGGCCAGCTCGATCGCGAGGCAGACGTCGACGAAGGCGCGGAGCATGCGGTTCAGGGGCATGCCCTCCTTGATGCGATCGGCGAGCGTCGCCCCCGCGAGGCGCTTCATCGTGAAGTACGGCAGGCCCTTGTCGTCGATCCCCATCTCGTGGACGGGCACGATCGCGGGGTGGTCGAGTCGCGCCTGGACGCGGGCCTCGCGGAGGAAGCGCGTGAGCGCCTCCGCGGAGGGCGACTCGGCGCGCATGCGCTTCAGTGCGACATCGCGGCCGATGCGGAGGTCGCGCGCGGCGAGCACCTCGCCCATCCCGCCTCGACCGATCACCTCGCCGAGCTCGTAGCCGGCATCCGGGAGCGCGATCGCCATGCCCGGCGAGGTGCGGCCGGGGACGAGCGTGTGCGGGACGCCGGCGGTCTGGATGGTGGTCGCGGCGAGCTCCGTGGCCGCATGGTGCGACGGGTCGGAGCCGACCAGGCCGAGCTTGTCCGCCATCGGCGGCGACTGTACGACAGCACACGAGCGGAGCGCGGGATGACTAGCCACTGTCGCTTCCGGGCCGGTCCAGTCGTCATGCGCGCCGCGTGCAAAGTCATGCACTTGGCGCTGGCCCGTACCGTGCTCCGGGCATCCCCATGACGCGCACCCCCGCTCGCCCCGCCGCCCTGTCCCTGCTCGCGCTGGCCCTCGCCGCACCCGTTGCGCTGGCGGAGCGCCAGGTGGACCTCGTGACGAAGACGGCGCGCAAGGGCGACCCGGCATCGAGCTACGCGCTCGCGGGCGATGGCTCGATGTTCCGCACGATCGGAGACCAGCGCTGCCAGGTCACGTCGCGCGTCGAGGAGATGAAGATCGCGAAGCACCCGAGCGACTCGACGGCGGCGTACTTCGTGCGTGACGGCGCCCTGGTCGCGCTCCGGACGCCGACGCCGGACGACGTGGCGGCCGGCGGCTGTCCGAAGGCCGCCACCACCGAGGTCGTGAGCCAGCTCGCGCGCCTGGATGGCGCGTACGTCTACAAGCTCGTCGACCGCTCCGACACGCCGATCTCGCTGGTCACCGAGGACACGTCCGGCCGCGCGACGGCGTGGGACCGCGACGGCGTGGCGGTCTACGTCGACGGCGTGGTCGACGTGAAGATGAACCCCTGCTTCGGCGCCAAGAAGAAGAGCTTCAGCTCCTATGTCGCGTTCGTGATCGACGGCTCGGGTCACGTCTCGAAGCTGGGCGGCAAGGACCCGCGCAAGTCCAAGCTCGACCCGGCAATCTATTCGAGCCTCGCCCAGTTCGAAGCCACGAACCACGTCTGCCGCTGACTGTCAGGTCACGCCGGATTCAATTCGACGAGTTCTCGCCGAGCCGGCGCCGCAGGTCCGCGTTGGCTGCCCGCAGCTTCGTGTTCTCGGTCTCAAGTACCGCAATCCGCTCCGCCTGCGACTCGCCCTTCGCGAGCAGTCGCGAAGGGCGTTGATCATGGGGTGCGTCCTCTCTAGAGACCGAGCGCTGCATCCAGCACGCGATGAATGGTTTCGTCTGGTGTCGCGCCGGGAGCAACTCGCATCGCGTCGGCCAGATGGGTCGCGAGCGCCGCGCGCTCGCCATCGCGCGGCCTCCGAGGCCCGGGTCGATCCCGGCCTGCTCGGCGATCTGCACTGGCCTGCGTCGCGA
Organism: Deltaproteobacteria bacterium; assembly: GCA_043716635.1. GTDB lineage: Bacteria > Myxococcota_A > Polyangia > Haliangiales > Haliangiaceae > JABFXX01. Next base: position 21,692 of record JAYSYE010000065.1, read on the forward strand.
CCACGTCGCGCCGCGATCCGTCATCGCCAAGGGGGCAGGTCGGTCGAGTGACGATACGGTCCGTACGAGTCCTCGGTGACGCCTTCGAGCCGCCGGACGAAGTCGAACGTGGGCGAGTCGAGCGGGGTTTCGCCGCGGCGCCAGATCACGCGGCGCCAGCCGGCGACCCACTTGCTGCTGGCGAGGCGGTCCTCGATATCCTCGGGGCTCAT
>JAYSYE010000641.1:0-8428 GCA_043716635.1 Deltaproteobacteria bacterium
GGCAGCAGCAGCGTGGGTGCCGGGTTCGCTCCGGCGACCCTGAGCCGAGGCATGATCGGATGAGACTCCTCGGCGCGGCGAGCGCCCGCGGCGAGCACCTCCGCGATCGTCGCGTACCGCGCGAGCTCCCAGCACGTGCGCACCTGGGGCGGCGGCAGCACGAGCGCGCCGGCACGCGCGATCGCATCGGCGGGCCGGATCCAGAGCTGCTCGACGGTCTCGATATCGTCGTGCGAGCTCATCTGCCCCGGCGGGAGCTCGCACACGAAGAACCGGGCCGAGAACCGCTTGGGCTCGGCGCTCGGGGTGATCCAGTGCGACCACGGCACGAGCGACTCCGTCGCCCACGCCATCCCGGCGCGCGCGAGCACGGATCCCGCGTCCGCGCCCGCGAGCACCTCCGCGCGGAGTGTGGAGAGATCGGCGATCCCGAGCGTGTCGTGCTCGTCGTGCGTGATCGTCGCGAGGAGCACACCCGCCTCCTCGAAGAGCTCGCGCGCAGCGGCCGTGCGGGCATCCTCGCCCGGGTCCGTCGCCCCGCCCGGGAACACGAATGCGCTCGCCCAGGCCGCGCCCTTGCGCCGCCGGAGCATGAGCACCTCGAAGCCTTGGCGACCGCCCGGCGCCGGCGCCGCCTCGCGCAGCAGGATCACCGACGCGGCCTCGCGCACCGCGGGCTTGTCGATCCGCGCATCCGCATCCGGCGTCGCGCCGGCGCTCACCGCGACCGCACCTTGATCTCGCCACGGATCGGCTCGTCGCCGAGCCCGAGCCTCATCTCGATCGAGCGCTCGACGTAGCGCGCGACCGCCGGCTCCGGCGTCTCGAGCACGAGAGAGTCCGCCTTGCCGCGACGACGCGCGAACACGCCGAACCACGGCAGGAACCCGCAGCGCGGCTGCCGCTCGACGATGAACAACGCATCGATCGCACCCGCGCCCAGCACGAACGAGCCGTCCGCCTCTCGGACCTCGACCGCGAGGTCGTCGACATCGATCACGACCTCGCGCTCCACCACTCGTCGGCGCCAGAGCCGCGGCGCGACCGTCACGCGGAGGCGGAGCGTGACCTGCCCCGTCTCGATGCCGCGATAGGGCGTTCGCAGGCGCATCTCGCCGGCGATCTCCTCCGTGCTGACGTGCGCCGGCGGCATCGGTACCCTTCGACTGTAGAACGATCCGGCTTACGGGACGACGACGAATTCGCGCTTCATCAGGCCGATGAGGTTCTGCGCAGCCTCGAGGTCGGTCCCCGGAAAGTTATCGAGCACCTTCTGGAGCTGGCCGTGATCGAGCACGAGCTGGAACGTGTCGAGCTCGCTCGGCGACAGCTCGCGGAGCTTGCCTGCGAGCGGCGTGGGGACCGCGAGCGGCGACCCCATCGAGGGCAGGTTCTTCTTGAGATTGTTGAACTCGTCGAGCTGACGGACGCCTTCCATGAGCAGCGCCTCCGCTGACTCCTGGATCTCGGTCATCACCTGCAGCTCGACGTTCGGCTCGAGCTCGAAGGTGCCGGTCGCCCACGTGAGCATCCGGTAGATCGCCTTCTGCGGGCTGACGGCGAAGTCGTCGTTAATCGTCGCGAAGTAGATCGTGCCCTTGCGCAGGAACGTCTTGCCGATGCTGACGCCGTTGTTGATCGTGAGCACGCCGCTCTTGCGACTCGTCGAGAGCAGCTGCAGCAGATCGGGCAGCGGGATCTCTTCGATGACGCCCGACATCGGGCGGCCCTGCGTCTGCTGACGCTGCTGCGCGCCCGCCTCGAGCTTCTTGCGCGCCTCGGCCTCGCTCTGGTTCGCGACCTGGCCCTCGACGGCGACGACCTTGATGATCGACGTCCCGACGAGGATGCGATCGCCCTCGTGCAGCAGCGCGCGCCCGCTGATCTTCTCGCCGTTGACGAACGTGCCGTTCGTCGAGCCCATGTCCTGGATGTAGACGTCGGCGTCGCTCGAGCTGATCTTTGCGTGGCGACGCGAGACCATGTCCTCGACGAGGACCATATCGAGGTCGCTCGAACGCCCGATGATGATCTCCCGGTTCATGCGAAGCGGGAACTCGCCTCCCTGGTACTTGCCCGAGATGAAGCGCAGTGCGAATCGAGGACGATCACTCATGGACAGCGGCGGAAGCTGAAAATTCTAGTGCCCGAAGCGCTGGAAGCGCAAGCAAACGCCCGTCATTCAGGACCATGGACCGGTCGCAAAGCGCTGACGATGCGCCGGTAGACCTCCTCCGCGACCACCAGACTCGAGTGGCCGAGAGGTACGGTGACCGAATTTGCCCCCGTGACGCGAGTCGTGCCGGCCGGGACCACCCAGTCGCGGGCGGCGGCGATGGAGTGGACCTCCGTGCCGGACGGCATCGGGCCCTGTGACAGCTCGTCCAGAAACCGGCTCCGCGGCAGCAGCTGCCAGGACGAGGTCGACCACAGCCCGAGCGTGACGACCCCGGCGAGGGCCGCCCAGGTGCCCCGGATGGGGGTGCCGAGCATCACGAGCTTGCGGACCCGGAGGTGCCCGCCGAGCTTCTTGACGTAATAGAGGCCGATGAGGCCGCCCATCGAGTGACCGATGATGTCGATCTTCTGGGACGGGGTCTGCGCGAGGATCCGCTCGATCTTGCGATGGATCAGGAACGCGGAGCGGCGGATGTCGCGGACGTTGAACGTGCCCAGGTTGAACGAGACGACGACGAAGCCATCGTCGACGAGACGACGCTCCAGCACGTACATCGAGCCCCGGGTCCCGAGGAAGCCGTGGATGATGAGCACCGGTGGCGCCGCGGGTGTGATCTGGTCGAACGTCGCGCCCCGGCGGATCCGGTTGCCGCGCACGAGGTGCCGCAGATAGGACAGGCCGTCGGCACCGCCGGTCATGTCCTGGCCGATCGTGCTGCGCTTGCCGAGCCAGCGCTTGGGCGCGTCGAGCACCCATCGCAGCATCCAGCCCGTCCGCGAGGGGTCGTCTCCTGGCACGATGCTCAACGATAGTCCGAGAACCCGTCGGCGACGAACCGGCTGCACTGGTGCGCGTACGCATTCGACGCCGCGCCCAGTGTCGGGTATTCGACTACCCGCCAGGTACCCTGCATGCCCACGGTGCCGGTCCGCGTGATCACGAACGTCTGCTTCCGGTAGACCAGCGCGAACTCGTCCCCCTTCCGCAGCGAGCGCGAGTCGCCGCGTGGGACCGCGCCGGGTGCCGCGGCAGCGGTGCTCGCGTCGCCGGTCGGGACGTCCCTGGCGCCCGGGAGCCAGGTGGGCGCAGCCGCGGCCTCCGCGCCGGGGAGCTCGGGCGCCGAGCCCATGGACAGGTTCGGGGGCATCGCGATCGTCTCCCCCTTGTTGCGACCGAACATCGACGGCCCCGAGGCACCACCGGCCGCCGGGGCGGTCGCGGCGGGCGCGGTCGCGGCGGGTGCTGGAGCGGCGGGCGCTGGAGCGGGCGGCTCGACCGGAGCGGGCGGAGCGGTTCCCGGCTCGACGGGCGCAGCCTCGCTCGGCGCGGGATCGGCGCCGGGCCCCGGTGCACCAGCGGTCGGTGCAGTCGCGCTCGCCGGATCGGAGGCGGGCGCCGGCGTCACGGCGGCGGGCTCGGCGGGAGGTTCCCCGCTCGTGGACTCCCCTCCGCCCTCGCCTTTCGTCTTGCGCGCGTACGCGACCACCTTGCGACGGTTCAGCTTCGAGGTGTCGGATCCTGCCCTCGCCATCTCTTGGTGGTGCCAGCGTTCGGCGGCCCGGGCAAGTTTGGGTGGTTCTAATGATGCTGTATCATCGCCAGCGGTGACAGCACCGCCCGCCGAGCGCGTCGGCCGCTATCAGCTCGTCGATCCGATCGGTGTCGGACCGACCGGGTCGGTCTCGCGCGCGAAAGTCTTCGGCGTCGCGGGCCTCGAACGCCAGTTCGCGGTGAAGCGGTTCCACGCCGAGGTCACGGCCTCGCCGCAGCTGGCCGCAGCGCTCTCGGCGGCCGCGCGGTCCTACGGATCGCTCGAGCACCCGCGGATCGCGCGGATGACCGAGTTCGGCGTCGCGCGCGGCACCACGTACACGGCGATCGAGCTCGTGGCTGGAATCGATGCGATGCGGCTGATCACGGAGTCGAGGCTGGCGGGCGTGAAGCTGGCCGTGGGAGGCGCGCTCGCGCTCGTCTCGCAGGCCGCGCGCGCGATCGGGTTCGCACACGGCCGAGGCCTCGCGCACCTGGGCATCGCGCCGACGAACGTCATCGTCACCGCGGACGGTGATCTCAAGATCACGGACTTCGGCATCTGCGCCGCGACGTTGCCTCCCGGCGCGTTTCAACCCGAGCGGCCCGACGGCATCCGGCTGGCGCAGCGCGCGGGCTACCTCGCGCCCGAGCAGCTGCTCGGCGATCCGGTCTCCGCCGCGACCGACGTCTTCGCGCTCGGCGTCCTCGCCTACGAGCTCGTCACGGGCGGCCGCGCGTTCCGGGGCGCCTCCCCGCGTGACGTGATGGCGTCCGTGCTGGCGGGTCCGCCCGACGAGCTGCCGCTGCCACGCCCGATCGCGCGCGTGATCCAGCGCTGCCTCGCGAGATCGCCGTTCGAGCGCTTTCCCGACGCGCGCGCCTTTGCGGATGCGCTGGACGCGGCGATCCGGCTCGCACCGGTGCCCGGGACGCGCCGGGACATCGGCGCGCTGGTCTCCTCGACGCTGGAGCGGCTCGCGACGCTCCGCGAGAGCGAGCAATCCGGCATGCTCGCGTTCAATGTCGGCACCGGGCCGTTCGCCCGACCGCTCGGCGTCCGCCCGGAGGTGCTCGTGCCGGGTCCGACGCCGCTCGTGGGGCCAACGCGCCCAGGCTCGAGCCCCGTCGACGCGGACGACCACGAGCTCGGCGCGACCAAGGTCGAGGTGATGACGCCAATGAAGACCGTCACCGGCCTGCCGCCGATGCCGATCCCGGTCCCGTCGCTCGCCGCGCCGCCGTTGACGGGTCCGTCGCGCTTCCCGGTGCCGCGCGCGCCGACGGCGTCGGGAGGACCGCCCCGGTTCGTCGCCGCGACGCCCAGCACGCTGATCGGCGCGAATCCGCCGGCGAAGCCACCCGGCCGCCCGACCGGCTCGATGCCCGTGGTGGGCCCGCCCCGGCCATCGAGCGGCACGATCCCGAACATCGCGCCGCGCCCCGGGACCGATCTCGCGATCGCGGTCGCGGCGGACCTCACCGCTGACCGCGACGACATCGACGCGACGGAGCAGATGGACCGCGAGGAGACGATGCTCTCCGTTGCCGACGACGACGCGGTGATCGAGCTGGAGGCCGACGACGGCGATGACGACGAGGGCGACGGCGACGGCGACGCGCTCGAAACGAGCGACGACGACGACGACAGCGACGACGAGTCCGACGACGACAACGACAGCGACGACGACGAGGGCGACGACGATAGCGACGACGACGAGGGCGACGACGACAGCAACGACTCGACAGTCCCGTCACCCCCGGTACGAGCATCCGGCCCAGGAGCCACCATGCCCGGAATGGCGGTCGCCGGCGGGCGAGAGCTGCTCACCGAGGAGATGTCGCCGATCCTCGTCACCAAGCTGAACGCGGCGTCCACGCGACCCACGCGCGATCTCCCGCCGCTCGTGCGCGATGCGCACCACGCGAACGCGCTCGCGGAGTTCCCGGACGAGCTGCACGTGAGCACGCTGGATGCCACAGCCGCAGCAGCCGCCCGCCCGAGACGCGATAGCGCGCAACCCGCCGCGGTCGCGAGTGGCGACGAACCGGGACGAAACCGCGCCGCGATCGTCGCCGGCGTCGTGCTCGGGGTCGGCGCCCTCGCGGCCGGCGCCTGGTTCGCGTACGCGCGCCTCCGTCCGGCTCCCTCGGTCCCGAGCACCGAGCCCGCCATCGTCGTTCGCGATGCTGCCGGGGCCACCGACCAGCCACGCGCGGACGCACCGACCAGCACGGTCGTGGCGGCGCCCAACGACGCGACCGTCGACGCGATCGCTCGCGATGCCGCGATCACCGACGCGGCCGCTCGCGATGCCGCGGCCCTCGATGCCACGCCCCGCGACGCGACCGCCCCGGACGCGGCTGCCCCGGATGCCCAGCTACCGCTACCGCTACCGCTACCGCTACCGCTACCGCTACCGCCCGATGCTGCTCCACCGCGCCCCGATGCCGCCACCGCGGTGATCGTGTCCCCGATCGGTCCGGTTCCCGTCACCCCCGGCTCGGGTCTCGCGATTGCCTCGACCCCCGCCGGCGCCACCGTGTACCTCGATGGCGCGAATGCCGGGGTCACCCCGCTCTCGCTGGCCGCGACCCCCGCGGGTCACTCGCTCGCCATCGCGCTCTCGGGGTACGCGCTCTTCCTTCAGAAGATCCCGGGCTCAGGCACGATCGCCGCGCCGCTCGTCCCGGTCCCACGATGGCTTGGCAACGCCGGCATCAAGGTCCTGAAATGCGCGCCGGATCGCTACTACATCACCGTCGACGGCAAGCCGACGGGGATGCTGTGCCCGACCGAGCGCATCAACACGACCCTGGGACCTCATACCGTCGACGTCTACGACCTGGTCACGGGAACGTCGCGCACCTGGCACGTGACGGTCCCGGACGAGCGCCTCTCCGTCCGCATCCGCGTCGAGTAACGAGCACGAGCACGAGCGTTCTCGACTCGTCCTCCACCAGGTCGGAGGACTCTCACGCGGCTGCGTGCATTCGTCACGTCTCTGGGGGCAGCGGGGCGCGCTCACCCGGGACCCTCAGCCATGTCACCTCGGTGAACGCCGGGGTGACATGCCCCCTCGAGTCCATCCATCAGCAACCGCGCGATGTGACGACTCGTGAGAGTCGAGACCTAATCGTCGTCGCCCGCGTCGTCGGCAGCGCCGTCGCCATCCTTGACCCGGGGATCGAGACCGTACTTCCGGATCAGCTCGCGGAGGTGCTTGCGATCGATCTGCGCCTCGCGCGCCGCCGCCGACAGATTCATCTTGTGCCGGCGCATCAGGTCCTCGATGTACTCGCGCTCGAACATCTCGACGAGCTGGCCCTTCGCCTCCTTGAACGGGAGGTCGGTCCGGATCCCGAGGCTCGGCGCGGCCTCGCTCGTGAGCGCATCCTCGAGATTGATCGAGTTGCCACGGGCGAGCAGACACGCGCGCTCCATCACGTTGCGCATCTCGCGGACGTTGCCAGGCCAGCTGTGTCGCACCAGCCGCGCCATGTCGTCGGCGGTCACCTGAAGATTGGGCCCGAAGTTCGCGAGGAAGTGCTGGATGAGCAGCGGGATGTCCGTCCCCCGCTCACGCAGCGGTGGAACTCCGACGCGGATCACCGCGAGGCGGTAGTAGAGATCCTCGCGGAACGCCTTCTTGGCGACCTCCGCGCGGAGATCGCGGTTCGTCGCCGCGACGACGCGCACGTCGATCTTCTCGTACGTGTTCGACCCGACCTTGCGGACGGCTCGCTTGTCGAGCACGCGGAGCAGACTCGGCTGCAGATCGAGCGACATCTCGCCGATCTCGTCGAGGAAGATCGTGCCGCCGTTGGCCTCCGCGAACGCGCCGCGGCGGTCGGTGATCGCGCCCGTGAAGCTGCCCTTCACGTGGCCGAACAGCATCGACTCGATGAGCTCGCGCGGAACGCTGCCGCAATCGAACACCACGAGCGGGCCATCGCGGCGCGGCGAGTGGTTGTGGATCTCCTCGGCGATGAGCTCTTTGCCCGTGCCGGTCTCGCCCTCGATGAGCACCGTCGCGGTCGTCGCGGCGACGTCCTCGAGCAGCGTGAACATCTGGCGCATCTTCGTGTCGCCGCCGACGATCGTCCCGAAGGCGGCGCGCGCCGATGGCTCGGGGTCGACGATCTCCTCGTCGGGCAGGAACTTGATGACGGTGCGGCCGAGCTTCACCTCGCCGCCGAACCCGATGGAGATCTTGTCGAACCGCGCGCCCTGGATGAACGTCCCGTTCGTCGAGCCGCAGTCGATCATCTGCACCTCGTCGCCGGCCATCTGGGCCTCGAGGTGCTTGCGAGACACCGTCTTGTCCGTGAGCACCATCGTGCAACCGGTGCCCGAGCCAAAGGACACGGGGCCGCTCGTCGGGCCAAGCCGGACCGCTTCGCCGCGATCGGGGCCCTTGATCACGAGAAAGATGCCACCCGCGTTCTGCCGCGAGTACGACGGAGCCTCGTCGAGCAGGGCCGTAACGTTAGAGCGATCCTTGGACATCTCGTGCGCGGCGTCTCCCGGCCGAGCATCGTACCCCCTCGCGGAATGCGGTGTAAATGCGCCCGGCTACTTGCCGCGCTGCGCCGCGACGTCGGGGCCCGACATGGCGATCACCACGGCCGCGATGCCCGCCAGGACGAGGATCGCGACGATGACCATCCACGGGCGCAGCGCCGAGGCTCGCCGGACCGGCGTGCCGGCCCGCGTAC
>JAYSYE010000642.1:0-25236 GCA_043716635.1 Deltaproteobacteria bacterium
TTCACGAACGCCGAGGACTCGGCGGTGCCGAACCGCTTCGCGAGCTCGACCGCCTCGTTGATCACGACGCGCACCGGCACGTCGGGGAAGCCGATCAGCTCGGCGGTCCCGAGCCGCAGGATATTGCGGTCCACGCGAGACATGCGCTCGATGCGCCAGTTCTTCGAGGACCCCGCGATCCGCTCGTCGAGCTCCCCGCCGGCGGCCAGCGCCGCGGCCACGAGCTCGCGCGCGAACCGCTGCGCCTCCGGCTCGACCTCGAGATCGAACATGTCGGCCCAGCTGACGGCCGCACCGGTCACATCCTGCCCCGTGTCGCCGTCACGCGCGTACAGGAGCTGGAGCGCATACGCGCGCCCCATGCGGCGGATCCCTGCCGTCATGAGGCTGCGAGCACCTTCCACAGGTTCGCGAGCTCGATCGCGGCCATCGCCGCATCGAAGCCCTTGTTCCCCGCCTTCGTGCCCGCGCGCTCGATCGCCTGCTCGATGGTGTCGGTCGTGAGCACGCCGAAGGTCACGGGCACCCCACCCGCCTCGAGCTCGTACGCCGCGCCCGCGACGCCCCGCGAGGCCTCGCCGGCCACGTAATCGAAGTGCGGCGTGGACCCGCGGATCACCGCGCCGAGCGCGATGACGGCGTCCACCTTGCCGCGCGCGAGCACCTGGCGCACGACCTGCGGCAGCTCCCATGCGCCGGGGCACTTCACGACCGTGATCGCCGCGTCACTTCCCCCCGTGCGAACGATCGCATCGATGGCGCCCGCCACGAGCGGCTCGACGATCAGGCTGTTGAATCGGCTCGCCACGATCGCGAACCGGAGGCCCGCGGCGGAGAGGCCGCCTTCGAGGATCTGGGGCATGTGCGGGAGCGCTTATACCAGAACGTCGTCGCTACAGCGTCACTTGGCGGGGGCGACCATGGGCTGCCGCGCCGTCGCGCGCCCGGGAATCGGCACCCGGTCCACGACCTCGATGCCGAAGCCCTCGATCGCCGCGATCTTGCGATCGCTGTGGATCATCAGCCGGACCTTCTTCAGGCCGAGGTCCGCGAGCACCTGGGCGCCGAGCCCGAAGTCACGCAGCGCCTCGCTCGTCTGGTGCGAGCGCAGCTCGCTGACCTTCTGGCGGCCCGACGATCCGACGAGGCGCCCGAAGGCGGGACCGAGACGCACCCGGTTGCGGTTCACCACGTACAGCAGCACCCCCACGCCGGCGGCGTCGATCGCCTCGAGCGCGGCCTGAAGATCGGGGCGCAGCGTGAACGGGTCGGCGACGGGATCCATCGGCGCGACCCGCACGAGCACGGTGCCGCCCGCCGCCGCGACCGCCGCGACATCGCCGCGGACGAGCGCGAGGTACTCGGTATCCTCGACGTCCGTCTCGTAGTGGTACGCCTTGAAGGGCTCGCCCGGGCCGAGCCCGCCGGGCCGCATCGAGCCCTGCGCCGCGACGCGCACGATCTGCTCGCGCTGCAGGCGATACGCGATCATGTCCGCGACCGACAGCAGCAGGAGGCCGTGCTTGGCGGCGAACTCCTCGAGCTCGGGCCGCCGCGCCATCTCGCCGTCCTCGCGCATGATCTCGCAGATCACGCCCGCGGGCTTGAGACCGGCAAGCCGCGCGAGATCGACGGAACCCTCGGTCTGGCCGGTGCGCACGAGCACGCCGCCCTTGCGCGCGCGCAGCGGGAAGATGTGCCCCGGCGAGACGATGTCCGAGGGCGTCGCCGCGTCCGCGATCGCGGCGCGGATCGTGGTCGCGCGGTCCTTCGCGCTGATGCCCGTGGACACGCCGTGCCGCGCCTCGATCGAGACCGTGAAGGCCGTCCCGAGCGACGCCTGGTTGTCGCGCACCATCATGGGCAGCTCGAGCCGGTCGATCATCGCGTCGTCCATCGCGAGACAGATGAGGCCGCGCGCGTGCGTCGCCATGAAGTTGATGCTCGCCGGCGTCACGAGCTCGGCCGCGAACACGAGGTCGCCCTCGTTCTCGCGATCCTCGTCGTCGACGAGGATGACCATCTTGCCCGCGCGGATCTCGTCGAGGGCGCGGCTGACACGTTCGATCGCATTCATACGGGCCTCAGTAGTTTCTCGACATGCTTCGCGAGGATGTCGACCTCGAGATTGACGCGGCCACCGATCGCGACGTCGCCGAGGCTCGTGTGGTCGCGCGTGTGCGGGATGATCGCGATGCTGAACTGCTCGGCATTCACGCTGTTGACGGTGAGGCTCACGCCGGCAACGGCGATCGAGCCCTTCTCGACGATGTAGCGCAGCAGCGCGGGCGCCGCGCGGAACCCGAGCACGAGGTTCGCGCCGCGATCCTCGCGCGACGCGAGCTCGCCCGTGCCGTCGATGTGCCCCGTCACCCAGTGGCCGCCGAGGCGGTCGCCGACCCGGAGCGCGCGCTCGAGGTTCAGCCGGGTGCCGACCCGCACTCCGCCGAGGGTGGTGCGCGAGAGCGTCTCCGCCCCCGCGAGCACCGTGAAGGTCTCCCCGCCGGTCGCGGTGACGGTGAGGCAGCACCCGTCGTGGCAGACGGAGTCACCGATCGCGAGCTCGCTCACGGGGAGGTGCGCGGGCCGGATCGCGAGCACGAGCGCATCGCTGCGGCGATCCGCGCTGACCACGGTGCCGAGGTCCTCGACGAGGCCGGTGAACATGGCTAGTCGTCCCACATGTAGAAGCTCGCGTCGTCCTGCGGCGACTCCTTCCGGGGCGTCGGCACCGCCGTGAACCGGAAGTCCGCCCCGAGCCTGGCGACCACGTCATCGAACGTGAACCGCCACGCCTTGGCGAGCGACGCGCGCCCCGCGCCGCCGACCCAGCTCTTCGCCGGGCCTCCGACGGCGAGCGGCGCCATGTACAGGACGAGCTGATCCACCAGGTCCTTGTCGAGCATGTACGCGTGCACCTGGCCACCACCCTCGACGAGGATCGACTGGAGATCCTGCTGGGCGAGCACGCGCCCCACCGCATGCAGGTCGATCGCGCCGCTGGCATGCGTGCGCGTGCGGATCACCTCGGCGCCGGCGGCGACGAGGGCCTTCTCGCGGGCAGCGGGGGCAGCCGGCCCACACAGCACGATCGTGCGGGCCCGCGCGCGCTTCGGCAGCTTGCCGAGCTTCGCGAGGAGGCGTGCGTCCGGCGGTGTGCGCAGCTTGCTGTCGAGGACGATGCGGTGGGGATCGCGGAACCCGGCCACGGCATGACAGGTGAGCCACGGGTCATCCGCGAGCACCGTGCCGATGCCGACCATCACCGCGTCGTGCGTGTTGCGGAGCTGGAGCACGTCGGCGCGCGCGGCCTCGCCCGTGATCCACTTGGAGTTGCCGCCGACCGTCGCGATCTTGCCGTCGAGGGTCATCGCGGCCTTCAGCGTGTAGGCCGGCCGACCGCTGGCGGCGCGGAAGAAGCCGAGGTTCGCGCGCTCGCACGCGGCCGCGAGCACCCCGGTCGTGACCCGGATCTTCGCGCGCCGTAGCAGCGCGCTGCCGCCGGCGTGCTCGCGGATCGGATCGGCGGTGCCGATCACGACACGGGCCACCCCCGACGCGCGCACCACGGGAGCGCACGGTGGCGTGCGGCCGGTGTGATTGCACGGCTCGAGGTTGGTGTAGAGCGTCGCCCCGGTCGCCTTCATGCCGAGCTTGGTCAACGCGATGATCTCGGCGTGCGGCGTGCCCGGACCGGCGTGCGCGCCCTCGGCGATCACCCGGCCGCGCGCATCCACGATCACGCAGCCCACGATCGGGTTCGGCGCCGTTCGTCCCGCGTGCGGACGCGCGAGCTCCAGACACCGGCGCATGTGCGCCTCGTCGGTCGTGGCCTGATCGGGGGACACCTTCACCACGGGGCCCTACCGCGCTGCGACCGCGGCGTGCTTGTCCGTGGTCTCGCTCGGGTCACCGGGCTCGACCGCGACCACCACCCCCGCCGTCACGTCCGGCGGCCGCGTCGCTGACGGCGCCCCTGGATCCAGGCTCGTGTCCACGGTCGCCACGCCCGCGAGATCGTGCCGCCCCGTGTCCTCCTCGCGCATCGCGTCGACCTCCTTCGCAAAGCCCTCGACGTCCCCGAAGTCGCGATAGATCGACGCGAACCGTACGTACGCGACCGGATCGAGCGCCCGCAGCTTCGGCAGCACGCGCTCGCCGATGTCACGCGACGCGATCTCGGACAGCGTCAGCTCGCCGATCTCACGCTCGACGTCGAGGGCGATGGCCGCGATCTGGTCCTTCGACACCGGCCGCTTCGCGACCGCGGCGCGGACGCCGTGCTCGATCTTCGTGCGATCGAACGGCTCGCGGCGCCCGTCCGCCTTGATCACGAGCGGCATCGACTCCTCGATGCGCTCGTACGTCGTGTAGCGCCGCGCGCAGCCCTCGCACTCGCGGCGGCGGCGGATCTCCTGGCCGTCCTTCGAGACGCGCGTCTCGATGACCTTGTCCTCGTAGGCGGCGCAGAATGGACAGCGCATGACGGTGCTCGCGCCTACGCGCGATCGAGCCGGAGCAACTCGACGACCCGCCGCCCGTGCCGCCCGCGCATCTCAGTCGCCCTTGTAGCGCGACACGATGAGGGCCGCGTTGGTCCCGCCGAAGCCGAAGCTGTTCGACATCGCGTGCTCGACCCGCTGCTCGCGCGCGGTGTTGGGGATGTAGTCGAGATCGCACTCGGGATCCGGCGTCTGGTAGTTCGTGGTCGGCGGCAGCACACCGCGGGCGACGGCGAGCGCCGTGATCCCTGCCTCGATGCCGCCGGCTGCCCCGAGCGTGTGGCCCATCATCGACTTCGTGGACGACATCGCGAGCTTCTTCGCGTGGTCGCCGAAGACGGTCTTGACCGCGAACGTCTCGTTCTTGTCGTTGAGATCAGTCGAGGTGCCGTGCGCGTTGATGTAGCCGATCGCGCTGGCGTCGAGCTTCGCGTCGGCGAGCGTCTGCACGAAGCAGCGCTGGGCACCCTTGTGCTCGGGCGCGGGCGCCGCGACGTGGTGGGCGTCAGAGTTCGACGCGTAGCCCGTGAGCTCGGCGTAGATCCGCGCGCCGCGCTTCTTCGCGTGCTCCAGCTCCTCGAGGACGAGGACGCCGGCGCCCTCTCCGATCACGAAGCCGTCTCGATCCTTGTCGAACGGCCGGCTGGCGTGCACCGGATCGTCGTTGCGCGTCGACATCGCGCGCATCGAGTTGAACCCGCCGACCCCGAGGATCGAGATGGTGGCCTCGCTGCCGCCGGCGATCATGCCGTCGGCGTAGCCGTGCCGGATGGTGCGCATGGCCTCGCCGATCGAGTGCGCGCCACTCGCGCACGCCGACACGTGGGAGAAGTTGGGGCCGCGCGCGCCGGTCCGGATCGAAACCATGCCCGGCGCTTCGTTGATGATGATGTCGGTGACGAAGTACGGCGAGAACCCGTAGCGGGGGCCCTTCTCCTTCGTCGCCGCGTACGTGTCCTCGATCGTGCGAACGCCGCCGAGACCACTGCCGATGTAGCAGCCCCAGCGATCTTCTTCGCCCTCGGGGACCTTCGTGCCGAGACCCGCGTCGGCCACCGCCATCATGCCCGCGCCGATGGCGAACTGGAGGAAGCGGTCGACGTGCTTGACCTCACGCTTGTCGAGCCACTTCAAGGGCTCCCACGCCTTCACCTCGCACCCGAACTTCGTGGCAAAGCTCGTGGTGTCGAACAGCGTGATCGGACCCGCTCCGTTCGTCCCCGCGAGGAGCGCGGACCAGGTGCTCTCCATATCGTTGCCGATCGGAGTGACGAGACCGATGCCCGTGATGACGACGCGACGCATAGGAGGCTCTTACCGCACGGGCTTCCTGAAGGGAAGCCCCAGCCTCCCGCGCTCAGCCGCCCGCGGCGTCGCGCTTACTTGGCGTGCGACTTGAGGTAGTTCACGGCGTCCTTCACCGTCTTGATCTGCTCGGTGTCCTCCTCCGGGATCGTAATCTTGAACTCCTGCTCGAAGGCAAGCACGAGCTCGACCACGGCGAGGGAGTCCGCCTTGAGGTCGTCGATGAACGACGCCTCGGGGCGGAGCTGCTCGGGGGACACCTCGAGCTGGTTACAGATGATTTCCTTGACCTTGGTCTCGATCTCGTCGGGCGACATGTGCGGAGCGTTGATAGTCCAGAACGCCCGCTACATCAACATGCCGCCGTTCACGCGGAGCACTTGCCCGGTGATGTAGGCGGCTTCCGGACCGGCCAGAAATGCGGCGGCGTCGCCGATGGCGTCGGGACCGCCGATCTTGCCGAGCGGGATCTGCTCGAGGAGCTTGACGCGCTGTGCCTCGGGGAGCTCGGTCTGGGTCATGTCGGTGTCGATGTAGCCGGGGGCGATCGCATTGCAGGTCACACCGCGGGGTGCGAGCTCCTTGGCGGTGGCGCGCGTGAACCCGATCAGCCCCGCCTTCGACGCGGCGTAGGCCGCCTGGCCCGCGTTGCCCATCTCGCCGACCACGGACGTGATGTTGATGATGCGGCCGGCCTCCTTGGCGCGCATCACCAGCGACGCGGCGGCCCGCACCGTGTGAAACGCCCCGGCGAGGTTGGTCTGCATCGTCCTGGCCCACTGCTCGTCGGAGAAGCGCAGGAGCAGGCCGTTCACCGCGATCCCCGCGTTGTTCACGAGGATGTCGAGCCTGCCGTGATCCGTGCCGATCGCCTTGATCGCCGCCGTGACCGCGGTGCTGTCGGCGACGTCGAACCCGGCGATCGTCGCCTTGCCGCCGGCCGCCTCCACCGCGGCGGCGGTCTCGCGGGCCGCGTCCTCCCGCGACGCATAGTTGACGACGACGGTGGCGCCGCGGCGGCCGAGCGCGATGGCGATCGCGCGGCCGATGCCACGCGAGCCGCCCGTGACGAGGGCAACCTTGCCCGAGAGTGCTTGATCGGTGATGGCCATGGGTGCGTCCTGCAGTGGATGAGGTGACTCGACGGCGATCAGGCGGAGAACGCGGCGAGGTCGGCCGGCTCGCCGATGCTGGTGACGGCGATCGAGTCGGCGATGCGCTTCACGAGGCCCTTGAGGACGGCTCCCGAGCCGAGCTCCAGCGCGCGCGTGACGCCGAGCTTCGCGAGGGTCTGCACGCTCTCCTCCCAGCGCACGGGCGCGACCACCTGCTGCACGAGCAGCTTCGGGATCAGCGCGGCATCCGTCGTCGGCTCCGCCGTCACGTTGGCGACCACGGGAACGCTCGGCGGCCGGACCGTGACCCCGGCGAGGGCCACCGCGAGGCGGTCGGCAGCGGGCTGCATCATCGAGCAGTGGAACGGTGCGCTGACGACGAGCTTCTTCGCGAGCTTCGCCCCGGCGGGCTTCGCGGCCGCGACCGCGCGATCGATCGCGGCCGTGTGCCCGGAGATCACGATCTGGCCGCCCCCGTTCAGGTTCGCGGGCTCCACCGGCTCGCCGGGCTGCGACGCGGCGGCGCAGAGCGTGCGCACCGCCTCGAGCGGCAGCCCGATGAGGGCAGCCATCGCACCCTGCCCGACCGGCACGGCCTCCTGCATGTACTGACCGCGCAGGTGGGTGAGCCGGACCGCGTCGGCGAACGCGAGCGAGCCGGCGGCGACCAGCGCGGACCACTCCCCGAGCGAGTGCCCGGCGACGTAGTCGAACATCAGGCCCCGCTCGGCGAGCACGCGAAAGACCGCGATCGACGTGGTGAGGATCGCGGGCTGCGTGTGCTGCGTCAGCGTCAGCTGATCGTCGGGGCCCTCCCAGCACAGCTTCGAGATCGCGAAGCCGAGCGCGGCATCCGCCTCCTCGTACGTACGACGCGCCACTTCATGCTGGCTTGCGAGGTCCTTGCCCATCCCGACGCGCTGCGATCCTTGTCCCGGGAACAACAGAGCCGTGCTCATGAACCGGGATGTAGCGCGAGTCGGAGCGTGTTACTAGCGCACATGATCAAGCTCTACGGAAACCCTGGCAGCACGTGCACGCGCAAGGTCCTCATGACGCTCGAGGAGTCCAAGACGCCGTACGAGCTGTCGAATCTCGACTTCATGAAGGGCGAGCACAAGGCGGACGCGCACGTGGCGCGCCAGCCGTTCGGCCAGATGCCGGCCCTCGATGACGACGGGTTCGCCATGTACGAGTCGCGGGCGATGATGCGGTACATCGCGGAGAAGGCGAGCTCGCCGCTCGAGCCGAAGGACATCAAGGCGCGGGCCACGATGGAGCAGTGGATCTCGATCGAGACCTCGAACTTCACGCCGCACGCGATGAAGTTCGTCTACCACCACTTCATGGGTCGCAAGCAGGACGAGCAGGCGATGGAGGCGGCGACGGCCGGCCTCGACAAGGCGTGCGACGTGCTCGAGGCCCGCCTCGCGACGAGCCCCTATCTCGCAGGCACCGACATGACGCTCGCCGACGTGGCGTACATGCCGTACATCGAGTACGCGATGAACACGCCGGCGAAGGCCGTGTTCGAGAAGCACCCCGCGCTCATGGCGTGGTGGAAGCGCCTGAGCGAGCGCCCGACGTGGCGCAAGGTCATCGGCAAGGCGTAGCGGCACCGCCGGTCCGGAGCGCCCATCAGCGCAGCGGCTTGGCGAGCACCTCGAACTGGAGGTCGTCGCGACGCGGGATGCCGAAGCGCTCCTCGCCGTACGGAAATGGCTTGAAGATGCCGGTGCGCGTATATCCCCGGCGCTCGTAGTACGCGATCAGCTCCGTGCGCACGGCGATCACGGTCATGTGCATCGCGGGCAGCTGCCACTCGTCGCGAACGAGGCGCTCGGCCTCGGCGAGCACGAGCTTGCCGACGCCACCGCGCTGGCGGGTCGGGACGACGGCGAACATGCCGAAGTAGCCGGCGTCCGCCTCTGCCGCGACGTGCGCGCAGGCGACGAGGACATCGTTGGCGCGGCCGTCGCCGTCGAACGCGAGCAGCACGCGGCTGCGCTCGCGGTCGATGCAGTTACGGACGTCCTCCGCGTCCGTGCGCTGGCCGTCGAGGAGGTCCGCCTCCGTCGTCCAGCCGGCGCGGCTGCCCGGGCCGCGATACGCGCTCTCGACGAGCGCGACGACGCGTGGGACGTCGGAGGCCGTGGCGGCGCGGAGCTTCACGCCCGGCGTCCCTCAGGACGCGGAGCGGTCGTCGGCTGCCGCGGGCGCCTGGAGGCCGTCAAGCGGGAGCGGTGCTGTGCGCGTCGTAAACCGGCTGCCGTTCACGCGCAGGCCGAGCCGGCGCAGAGGAGTGCCAGGGGTGCTGGCGGTACCAGCGGCACCAGTGGCACCAGTGGTGTGAAGAGCGACGCCAGCAGGGACAGTGGCGCCGCCGGCGCCAGCCGCGGGATGTCCGGAGGTGACGACGCGTGCGGCATCGCCAGGACGGGAGCCATTCACGCGAAACGACAACTTCATGGGAGGCAGGAGATATACCCTCGCGCTCGGATCGTCGAGCCCTAAATCGACGGAGCGGGGCTGCGGGTCGCCCCGCCCGTCGCCGAGCGCAGCAGATCACGGCCGTACGGCGTACCCGCAGCCCTGAACGACCCGATCCGGAGCGGTCCGGGGGAAACCCGGACGAAGTGCCGGCCTACTCTTCGGCGGCGGCGGGCTTGGCGATGATCTGCTCGCCTTTGTACTGACCGCAGCTCATGCAGATGCGGTGCGGGTGGCGCGGTGCACCACAGTTGGAGCAAGCCTGGACGGCGATATGGTTCTCGCCAGATCTTTTCATCCAGGCAGAGCGCTGGTGGTGAGTGCGGGCGGGCCCGCGACGACGTTTCTGAAGGGCCATAGTGAAACTCCGGGCGGCCTGTGTGCCAGTTCTTCAGCTTAACTTCAAGCCCTTGAGGCCAGCGAGACGCGGATCGATGGGCGCCTGGCACGTGCAGGTGCCCGAATTCCGGTTGATCCCGCACTGGGAGCACAAACCTTTGCAGTCCTCCGAGCACAGCGGCGCGTACGGGATCGCCAGCACGAACTGCTCCCGCATCAGCGGTTCGAGGTCGATCCGCTCGCCGTCGTAGGGGAATACGTCCAGGTCGTCGAGCGCGACCTCCGCGCCATCGTCGTCCGCGTCGCCGGCGTCATCCGCCGGCATGTCGCCTGCCGGCATGAACGTCACCATCAACTTCTCGTCGAGCACGAGCTTGACAGGATCGACGCAGCGGCTGCACGCCACGGTGAGCTCGCCCTTGAACGTGCCGGTGGCATAGGCGTTCGTGGTGTCGACGTACAGCTCCAGGTCGGCCGTGCCGTGGCCGGCGTCGGGGTCACCCTCGGGTGCGCCGAGCGCATCGCGCATGGGCAAGCCCTTCACCCACTCGCTGACGTCGGCGGCCGGGACCTCGACCGTCCGGTGCGTCGGAAGCTCGCGGACCAACACGATATACGGACCGGGCTTCGGCATCGGCATCGGGGCGGCACTATACGAGACGCCTCCGCGTTGGCTAGCGGGTGCGCCGGTGAACGCCGGACCCGCGGGCAACGAGCCCCGGTTGCAACGAGCGTAGACTCGCGCCGATGCGTCCCGCTGGTTCGACCGCTGCCGCCGCGTGCTTCGCCGTGCTGACCTCGGCGGGGTGTGGCGACCGTCTCCTGACGGCCCCTACCCCGCCGGCGCCGATCGAGTTCCCCGCCATCGGCGCCCTCGCCGGCGCGACGGGCCAGGGCAGCTTCCGGTTCGGCGTCGCCACCGCCGCCACCCAGATCGAGGACCGCAACGCGAGCACGGACTGGGAGCTCTGGACGCGGCCCGTCGCCAGCGGCGGGCTCGGCAAAGGCACCTACGTCGGTGATGCCGTGCGCGGGTACACGCTCGCGCCGGGCGACGTCCAGCTCGTGCACGAGCTCGGCGTGGACAGCTACCGGTTCAGCATCGAGTGGGCGCGCATCGAGCCGGTGCGCGATCAGATCGACGAGGCCGCGATCGCGCACTACCGGGACGAGCTCGTCGCGCTGACGGCGATGGGCATCCGTCCGCTCGTCACGCTGCACCACTTCTCGAATCCCGTGTGGGTGGCCGACCCGCGCGCGATCGCGTGCCCCGATGGCCCGAGTGACACGAACCTGTGCGGTTTCGGGTCGGCGGGTGCCCCGCAGATCATCGACGAGATGGCCGAGCACGCCCGGCTGATGGCGACGCGCTTCGGCGACCTCGTCGACGAGTGGGGCACCGTCAACGAGCCGATCAACTACCTCCTCGCCGCGTACGGGACGGCCACGTTTCCGCCGGGCAAGCTCACGTTCGATGACCTGCCGGGCAAGTTTATCCCCATCGTGCGCGACTACGTGGCGGCGCACGCCGCGATGTACCGCGCGATCCACGAGGCGGACACGATCGACGCCGACGGCGACGGCGTCGCAGCCGCGGTCGGGCTCTCGGTGTCCGTCGCGGACTGGGAGCCCGCGCGCGGCAACCTGCCGTCGACGAACCCGGAGGACCTCGCCGGCCGCGACCGCGTCGTATACGCGTTTCACTACCTCTTCGTCGATGCCGTCGTGCACGGCACGTTCGACACCAACTTCGACGGGGTCGCCGACGAGCAGCATCCCGAATGGGCGAGCACCGTCGACTGGCTGGGCCTCCAGTACTACTTTCGCGCCGGGGTCACGTCGGAGCAGGACCACGTGATCCTCCCCGCGCTGAACGTCACGCCGTGCTTCGCGATCTTCGATCTGGGCGCGTGCTTGCCGGCTCCCGACCCGTCGTACTGCGTGCCGCGCATGGGGTACGAGGGCTGGATCGATGGGCTCGGGACGGTCATCGACGGCTTCACGGCGCGCTACCCGGGGCTCCCGCTCGTGGTGAGCGAGGCAGGGATCGCGACCGAGGTCGGCGCCCGGCGTGCGCAGAACATCGTGCGCGTCCTCGAGGTGATCGCGGCGGCGCGGGAGCGCGGCGCGGACGTCCGCGGCTACTACCACTGGAGCCTCACGGATAACTTCGAGTGGGCCGAGGGGTTCGGGCCGCACTTCGGGCTTTATCACGTCGACTACGCGACCTACGCCCGCACACCGACCGAGGGCGCGACGGTGCTCGGAGCGATCGCTTCCTCGCACACGCTGAGCACCGAGCAGCGCATCGCGTACGGCGGCACCGGGCCGATGGCGCCGGAGCCCGGATTCGAGCTCGATCCGTACTGCACGAAGGTGCCGGCGAACTGACGCGAGGGCCGGCGTGCTGCCAAGTGCGTCAGCGCGTCAGCGCGTCAGCGCGGCGGCGAGGTCGCGCACGAGCTCCGCGACGCGCGCGGGGGCGCCGGCCGCGGGCCCGGCCGCGACGCGGTCGACGAGCGCTGAGCCCACCACGACGCCATCGGCGATCGCGGCGAAGCGCGCAGCATCAGCCGGGGTGCGGATGCCAAACCCGACGGCGACGGGCGCCGCGGCGGCGGTCCGGATCGCGGCCAGCCGGGCGGGCTCGACGGGCGCGACCGCGGCCTGGGCACCGGTCACGCCGGTCAGCGAGATGTAGTAGACGAACGGTGCCGCGAACGGACCGAGGCGTGCGATGCGCTCGGGCGTCGAGGTCGGTGCGACGAGCGGGATCACGCCCACGCCGTGCAGGGCGAGCGGCGCGGAGAGCTCCGCGAGCTCGTCCATCGGGAGATCGACGGTGAGCACGGCGTTCACCCCCGCGGCGGCCGCACGCGCGGCGAACGCGGGGAGCCCCATCGCGAACACGGGGTTGAAGTATCCGAACAGCACCACCGGGGTGGCGATCCCGCGCCGCCGGAGCTCCGCGATCCCGTCGAGCGCGCTCGCGAGGGTCGCGCCACCCGCGATCGCGCGCTCCATCGCGCGCTGGATCGCGGGACCGTCCGCCGAGGGGTCCGAGAACGGGACTCCGACCTCGAGCACGTCGGCGCCGGCGCGGGCCGCTGCCTCCAGCACGGCGATCGACGTCGCGACGTCGGGGTCGCCGAACGTCAGGTACGCCACCAGCGCGGCACGGTGAGCGGCCTTCGCGTCGTCGAACACGCGACGCAGCGCGGCGGCCGGCGTGACCGCGCCGGCGCTCGTCGACGGGGGTCGGGTCACGGCGCGCTCCGACGGGCGGCCACGGTGACCATGTCCTTGTCGCCCCGGCCCGACAGGCCGACGACGATGATGCCGTCGCGCCCGACCATCGCCGCGACCTCGTCGAGCGCGGCGATCGCATGGGCGGTCTCGAGCGCGCACAGGATGCCCTCGCTGCGGGCGAGCCGCTCGAGCGCCACGAGCGACTCGCTGTCGGTGCGCGAGAGATACGTCGCGCGGCCGGTCTGGTGCCACCACGCGTGCTCGGGCCCCACGCCCGGATAATCGAGCCCGGCGCTGATCGAGTGGGCCTCGGCGATCTGGCCCGCCTCGGTGACCAGCAGGTAGCTCTTGCTGCCGTGGAGGACGCCCACGCGCCCCGCGGCGAGCGTCGCGGCGTGGCGGCCCGTGGCGATGCCGTCACCGGCGGCCTCGACGCCAACGAGCTTCACGTGGTCGTCGCCGACGAACGGCGCGAACAGCCCGGCCGCGTTGGATCCGCCGCCGACACACGCGATGCAGGCATCGGGGAGGCGCCCGGTGGCTGCGTGCAGCTGGGCCTTCGTCTCGCGACCGATCACGGACTGGAGGTCGCGCACGAGCCACGGGTACGGGTGTGGGCCCGCCACCGAGCCGATGAGATAGAACGTCTCGCCGACGTTCGTGACCCAGTCGCGCAGGGCCTCGTTCATCGCGTCCTTCAGCGTGCGCGTCCCGCTCTGCACCGGGTGCACGGTCGCGCCGAGGAGCCGCATGCGCTCGACGTTGAGCGACTGGCGGACGACATCCTCGGCTCCCATGT
The DNA here is from genome assembly GCA_043716635.1 of Deltaproteobacteria bacterium. Classification (GTDB taxonomy): domain Bacteria; phylum Myxococcota_A; class Polyangia; order Haliangiales; family Haliangiaceae; genus JABFXX01. The sequence goes on from JAYSYE010000642.1 coordinate 13,800, forward strand.
AGATCTCGCACGGGATCCCGAACAGCGCCGCGATCGTCGCGGTCGCGACGCCATGCTGGCCCGCGCCGGTCTCGGCGATCAGGCGGCGCTTGCCCATGCGCCGCGCGAGCACTGCCTGCCCGATGCAGTTGTTGATCTTGTGCGCGCCGGTGTGGTTGAGGTCCTCGCGCTTCAGGTAGACGGTCGCGCCCACCTCGGCCGAGAGCCTCCGCGCGTGATAGAGCAGCGACGGTCGACCGACGTAGTTTGCGAGCAGGTCATCGACCTCGGCCCAGTAGACCGGATCGACCCGGGCCGCGCGCCATGCCACCTCGAGCTCGGTGATCGCGGGCATCAGGGTCTCGGCCACGTACTGGCCCCCGAACTCGCCGAACCGGCCGCGCTCGGGCACGGGCAGCGCGGCGATCGCGTCGAGCGTGGACATGACCCGACTATGCCCGATTACGATCGCCGAGCACCGCTGCGGGTGGCGCCCCGAGCGGTCGCGATGAAGGCGGTGACCGCGGCGGGATCCTTGATGCCGGGAGCGGACTCGACGCCGCTGGCGACGTCGACGGCGTACGGAGAGGCGGCGGCGATGGCGCGCGCGACATTGTGTCGCGTGAGCCCGCCGGCGAGGAGGATACGGAGATTCGGGTGACGCACGCGGGCGAGCGCGGCGAGGGTCCAGTCGAACGCGGCGCCGCTGCCTGCCTGCGCGCCGGTGCCGGTGTCGAGGAGGATGGCTGCCACCGAGGATGCGAGGCTGGTGGAGAGCGCGTCGAGGTCGGCCTCCGTCGCGATGGCGAGGGCTCGCCACACGGGAACGCCGAGCGCGACGACGGCGGCGATGGTGGCAGCCGACTCCGTGCCGTGGAGCTGCACGATGTCGAGGTGAACGCGGACCAGTGCGTCTTCGATGGTCGCGAGCTCGGCGTCGACGAACACGCCGACGACGAGCGGCCGGGTGGGGGTCGCCGCGGCGCGGGTGGCGGCGGCGAGGTCGGCGGCGAGCTCGACGTGCACGTGGCGCTTCGAGCGCGGCCAGAAGTTGAGGCCGATGAAGTCGGCGCCCGCGGACGCGGCGTGGGTCGCGTCCGCGAGCCGCGTGACGCCGCAGATCTTCACGAGGGGTCCGCCGCCGGCAGCCGGCACCTCCCGAGTCACGGGGCGCCGCGGAGCTCGAGCAGCGCGTGGCCAGGGGACGACGCTCGCATCAGGTGCTCGCCGACGAGCACGGCGTGCGCTCCCACCGACCCGAGCAGCAGCACGTCCGCGGCCGTCCGGATGCCACTCTCGGCGACGAGCACGGTGCCATCGGGGAGGTTCGGCGCGATCGCGCCCGTCAGGCTCATGTCGATCGCGAACGTGCGCAGATCGCGGTGGTTCACGCCGATCAGCAGCGCGCCGGCGCTGGCCGCGATCTCCGCCTCGCGGGCGTCGTGGACCTCGACGAGGGCATCGAGGCCGTGACCCTCGGCCGCGGCCAGCAGCTCGGCGAGCAGCGTCGGCGCGAGCGCGGCGACGATCAGCAGCACGCCGTCGGCGCCCGCCGCGCGGGCCTCGACGACCTGGTACGGATCGATCACGAAGTCCTTGCGCAGGAGGGGCACGCTCACGCGCGCTCGACACGCCGCGAGGAACGCGAGGTCACCCGCGAAGAACTGCCGGTCCGTCAGCACGCTGATCGCTGCGGCTCCCGCGTCGGCGTACTCCGCCGCGATCTCTGCGGGATCGGCGTCCGCGCGGATCGGCCCCGCCGACGGCGAAGCGCGCTTGATCTCGGCGAGCACGCGCACGGGCGCACCCGGCGGTCGCGCGAGCACGGCCCGGAGTCCACGCGCCGGCGCGAGCCCACGCACCACCGCCTCGAGCGACGCGAGCGAGCGCTCGGCCCGCGCCGCCACCACCTCGTCGCGCTTCACCGCGAGGATCTGGTCGAGGATGCTCATGGCCTGGGGCTCGCCGCGCGCCAGCGCTCCAGCGCCTCCTCGCCGGCGGAGTCGGTGGCCACCGTCCGCGCGCGTACGAACTGGTCTGGCAGGCGATCGAGATCGAACACGCCCGACTCGAGGAGCTCGAGCCCGAGCGCCGCCGTCATGGCCGCAGCGTGGAGCACCGCCTCGAGCCGCTCGCCCGGGCCGACGTCCTTGCCGGCGAGCACGTCGCGGATGACCTGCGCGTTGCCATCGACATCGCCGCCCGCGAGCCCTGCAGGGTCGACGTCCCCGGCCCCGAAGCTCCGCGGGGTGAGCGTGGTCGCGCTGAGGAAGCCCTCGTCCCAGATCGCCACGAGGGTGGGGCCCGCGACCGCGATCTCGTCGAGCCCGGCGTCCCCGTGCACCACCGCCGCCCGCCGCACGCCGAGCGCACCGAGCGCGGCCGCCATCGGCTCGCACCAGCGCGGGTCGTAGACGCCGACCACCTGGTGCCGCACGCCGGCGGGGTTCGTCAGCGGGCCGAGCAGGTTGAAGATCGTGCGCGTCCCGAGCTCGCGTCGCACCGCGGCGGCGTGGCGGGTCGCCGGGTGAAAGCGAGGAGCGAACGCGAAGCCGATGCCTGCCGTCTCGATGCACTTCGTGACCGCGGGGCCGTCGAGGTCCACCGCGATGCCGAGCGCCTCGACCACGTCGGCCGAACCGCACCGCGAGGACAGTGCGCGATTGCCGTGCTTCGCCACCGTGCCGCCGCAGGCCGCGATGAGGATCGCCGCGAGCGTCGAGATGTTCACCGTCCCCCGGCCATCCCCGCCCGTCCCGCACGTGTCGATGCTGTGCTCCAGGCGCGGGCACTCGAGGGGAGCCGCCCGCGTGCGCATCGCCGCCGCCGCGCCCACGAGCTCGTCGACGGACTCGCCCTTCGCGCGCAGCGCGACCAGGAGACCGCCCATCTGCGCGGGGGTCGCGGTCCCATCCATGATCTCGCCGAACAGCTCCGCGGCTTCTTCGCGAGATAGGCTCGTCCCGGCGAGCGCCGTCGCGATCCCGCGCACGACCGCGGACGTCACGCGGGGACCTCGCCGTGCGCCGCGGCCGCCAGCAAAAAGTTCGCGAGCAGCGCCTTGCCCGCCGTCGTCATGATCGACTCGGGGTGAAACTGCACGCCTTCGAGCGGCGCCAGCGTCACACCGACCGACGGCCCCTGCCCGCCCGGCACCGTGGTCGCGCGCACTCCCATGATCTCGTCCTCCCACGTCTTCGCGGTGACCACGAGCCCCGCCGGCATCGACTCCGGTGCGATCACGAGCGAATGGTACCGCGTCGCGACGAACGGGTTCTCCACGCCCACGTACAGGCCGCGCTCGTCGTGGAAGATCTTCGAGGTCTTGCCGTGCATCACGCGCGGGGCCCTGACGATGCGGCCGCCGTACACCTGACCGATGCACTGATGGCCGAGGCACACGCCGAGGAGCGGGACCCGGCCGCCGAAGCGCGCGATCACCGCCATCGAGATGCCGGCCTCGTTCGGCGTGCACGGCCCCGGCGAGATCACGATGGCATCCGGCGCGCGGTCCGCGACCCCGTCCGGCGTCAGCGCGTCGTTGCGCTCGACGCTCACCGCCGCCCCGAGCTCCCCGAGGTACTGCGCGAGGTTCCACGTGAACGAGTCGTAGTTGTCGATCAGCAGGACCTTCATGGCGTCCCCCCGTCCGCGGTGCGCGCCATCGTCACGGCCCGCAGCACCGCGCGCGCCTTGTTCACGCACTCGTCGTACTCCGCATCGGGCACCGAGTCCGCGACGAGCCCGGCACCTGCCTGCACGTACACCGTGTCATCGACGGCGACGAGGGTACGAATGGCGATCGCGAGGTCGAGATTCCCGGTGTAGCTCACGTACCCCACGGCGCCCCCGTAGATGCCACGCTGCTGCGGCTCGAGCTCGTCGATGATCTCCATCGCGCGGATCTTCGGCGCGCCCGACAGCGTGCCCGCGGGGAAGGCCGCGCGCAGGACGTCCTCCCACGTCTTGCCGGGAGCCAGCGTCCCGACCACGTGCGACGTCAGGTGCATCACGTGCGAGTAGCGCTCGACGACCATGCGCTCCGAAACGTGCACGCTGCCGGTCGCGGCCACGCGCCCCACGTCGTTGCGCCCGAGGTCGATCAGCATCAGGTGCTCCGCGCGCTCCTTCGGATCAGCCAGCAGCTCCTGCGCGAGCCGTTCGTCCTCGGCTCCGGTGGCCCCGCGCGGTCGGGTCCCCGCGATCGGACGCACCTCGACGCGACCGTCCGAGAGCCGGACGAGTGTTTCGGGCGAGGCCCCCGTGACCGTCGCCTCCGGGAACTGCAGGTGGAACATGTACGGCGACGGGTTGATCACCCGCAGCGCGCGATAGACGTCGAGCGGCCGCGCGCCTGCCGCCGGCTCCGCGAACTGCTGGGACAGCACCACCTGGAACGCGTCGCCCGCGAGGATGTACTCCTTCACGCGCAGGGCGGCGGCACAGTACGCCGCGCGCGTGAACGTCGATGGCGGCACGGCCGCGACCGCATCGCCCGGGCGCGGCACGACGAGCGCCGGCAGCGCCCGTCGCGGGGCCCGGAGCCGCGCGATCACCGCGTCGATGCGCTGACACGCGCGGTCGTACGCGGCCTCGGCATGCTCCGGACGCGCCACGAACTGCGTCGCCACGACCTTCAGGGTCTGCCGCAGGTTGTCGAAGATCAGCAGCGTATCGGTGAGCACCATGCAGAGCGGTGCGAGGGACCGCCCCGCCGGGGTTGCGGCCGTCCGTCCGTACGCGCCGGGGAGCATGCGCTCCGGCAGCTCCTCGAACGCGTGCACGCAGTCGTAGGCGATCCAGCCGACCGCGCCGCCCCAGAACCGCGGCAGCCCGGGAACCTCCACGGGACGCAGCTCCGCGAGCACCTGCGCGAGCGCCGCCGCCGGATCGGGCGTGGCCCACTCCGAGGATCGCGGGAGCCCGGCCTCGTCGTGGTCGTACCAGGTCGCCCGAGCCGTGCCGGCACGCCATTCGACGATCGCCCGCGGGGCGACGCCCACGAACGAGTACGCAGCCCAGTTGGTGCCGCCCACGACGCTCTCGAGCAGGAACGAGTGGTCGCCGCCACCGAGGGCGGCGTAGGCGGAGACCGGCGTGTCGCCATCCGCGAGCAGCTCGCGGTAGACCGGAATCAGGTTACCCGCTCCCGCACCCGCGACGAACTCGGCACGCGTCGGCGTGAACATCGGTGCCGTATATACCGTGCGCAATCGCGCAGCCGGAACGTGTGCGCACGCGATCACCGGTAAAAACCCCGCGAAATTCCACAGGCTGCGGGCGGCACGACGCTTGCGGGGAGCCCGTGCATGGCGACGCGAACGAACGTTTCTCAGGCTTCGACCCCCGAGCTCTTTGCCGGCGCCCTCGCCGACGTGAAGGAGATCGCGGTCGGGCACCTGGGCCACATGAAGGACGAGATCGGCGCGGAGCTGCGCGAGCTCAAGATCTACCTCGCGCGCACGATGCTCGCCGTCGGGATGATCGTGATCGCGGCGGTGCTGTTCGGGGAGACGCTGGCTCACGTGCTCGCGTGGGCCCTCCACATCCCGATGTGGGCGGGGTACCTCCTCGCGACGGCCATGGCAGTCGTGGGCGCGTACCTGGTCCACAGGAAGCTGCCGGCGAGCAAGCAGAACATCGACCTCGTGCCCGAGCAGGCGCTGAAGGCGCTCAAGCGCGACGTCCAGGACGTGGGTCGCGAAGCAGCCATCGTGACGCACTGACCTCACCGAGCATCGCCGCGAGACGGTGGTACAGATCGCGACATGCACGCCGCGCTCAATGCTGTTCTCGCCGCTGTGGATCCGGAGATCGCCGAGCTGATCGCTCTCGAGGAGCAGCGGCAACGGGACAAGATCCGGCTCATCGCCTCGGAGAATTACGTCTCCGGGGCCGTGCTCGCGGCGACGGGCTCGATCCTGACGAACAAGTACAGCGAGGGGTACCCCGGCAAGCGGTACTACGAGGGTCAGCAGTACATCGACCCGATCGAGACGCTCTGCATCGAGCGGGCAAAAGCGCTGTTCGGGGCAGAGCACGCGAACGTGCAACCCTACTCCGGGTCCCCCGCGAACCTCGCGGTGTTCTTCGCGTTCCTCAAGCCGGGTGACACGGTCATGGGCATGAGCTTGCCGGCCGGCGGGCACCTCACCCACGGCTGGGGCGTGTCGATCACGGGCTCCTACTTCCGGGCCGTCCAGTACGGCGTGCGGCAGGACACGCAGCGCGTGGACATGAACGACGTGCGCGAGCTCGCGTTGAAGGAGCGGCCGAAGCTCCTGTTTGCGGGCGGCACCGCGGTCCCGCGCACCATCGACTTCGCGGCGTACGCCGAGATCGCGAAGGAGGTCGGCGCCGTGTTCGTGGCCGACATCGCGCACATCTCGGGCCTCGTGGCCGCGGGCGCGCACCCGTCGCCGGTACCGGTGGCGGACGTGGTGTCGACCACCACGCACAAGACGCTGCGCGGCCCGCGCGGCGGCATGCTGATGTGCAAGGCCCAGCACCAGAAGGCGATCGACCGCGCCGTGTTCCCCGGCCTCCAGGGCGGTCCACACAATCACACCACCGCGGGGCTCGCGGTCGCGCTCAAGGAAGCGGCGACGGCGGAGTTCACGAAGTACGCCCACCAGATCGTCACGAACGCGCGCGCGCTCGCCGCGGCGCTGGTCGAGCGCGGCTGGAACCTCGTGACGGGTGGCACCGACAACCACCTGATCCTCGCCGACCTGACGCCGAAGGGCGTGACGGGCAAGGTCGCCGCGAAGGCGCTCGATGCCGCGGGCATGGAGCTGAACTACAACAGCGTGCCGTTCGATCCGCGCAAGCCGTTCGATCCGTCCGGCGTGCGCCTCGGGACGCCCTCGGTCACGAGCCGCGGGATGCGCGAGGGCGAGATGAAGCAGATCGCGGCGTGGATGGACGCCGTCGTCCTGGCCCCCGGCGATGCGGGCCTGCACGCGAAGATCGCCGGCGAGATCCGCGAGCTGTGCGCGAAGTTCCCCGCGCCCGGATTGCTGATCTAGCGTCGATCTAGGGTTTGGGGTCGCGCGTCGGGGTGGCCCGCAGCGCCACGACGCGATCGAGGATGCGATGCGCGACCACGGCCTTCGTCGCGTGCGGGACCTCCACCACTCCGCTCGCATCCACGAGGGTGACGCGGTTCGTGTCGGTCGCGAAGCCCGATCCGGGCTCCGTCACGTCGTTGGCGACCACGAGATCGCAGCGCTTTGCCGCCAGCTTGCCGCGGGCATTCGCGATCACGTCCGTGGTCTCCGCCGCGAACCCGACGAGCAGCGGCGTGCGGGCCGCGCCGCGACGCGCGCCGAGCTCGGCGAGCAGATCCGGATTCGCCACCAGCTCGATCGTCATCGTGGTGCGCTGGCCGCGCTTGAGCTTCTGCTCCGCGACCATCGCGGGCCGGAAGTCCGCGATCGCAGCCGTCATCACGATGACGTCGGCGCTCGGGGTCGTCGCGGCGAGCGCGGCCTGCATCTGGGCGGCGGACTCGACGATCGTCGTGGTGACGCCGAGTGGCGCGGCCACGGCGCTCGGACCGAGCACGAGGTGCACGGCCGCGCCCCGTCGGCGTGCGGCCGCGGCGATGGCCACGCCCATCTTGCCCGAGCTGCGATTGCCGATGAAGCGCACCGGATCGATCGCCTCGAACGTGGGGCCGGCGCTCACCACCACGCGCGTGCCCGCGAGGTCCTGCGGCGCGAGCACGTTCGCGGCCGCCTCCATGATATCCGCCGGCTCCGCGAGCCGGCCCTGCCCCATCCACTGGCACGCGAGGAAACCGGTCCCTGGGCCGACGGTGTGATAGTCGGCCACGTCGATCAGCCGGCGCATGTTCGCGACCGTCAGCGGGTGATCCCACATGTTCACGTTCATCGAGGGCGCGAGCAGCACCGGCGCGCGCGTCGCGAGGACCACCGCCGCGACGGCATCGTCCGCCATCCCCGCCGCGAGTCGCGCGAGGACATTCGCGGTCGCGGGCGCGACGATCACGAGGTCCGCCGCGTCGGCGACCTGGATGTGGCCGATCGTGCCCTCCTCCGTCAGCGAGAACATGTCCGTGAACACCGGCCGCCGCGTCAGCGCCTGGAACGTCAACGGACCGACGAACTTCTGCGCGCGCGCCGTCATCACGACGTCGACGAGCGCGCCCGCCTGGTCGAGCAGTCGCACGAGCAGCGCCGCCTTGTACGCGGCGATCCCACCGCCGACGCACACGACGACGCGGGCCCCCGCAAGCGGCGCCGCCGGATCCCGCGGGGCACGCTGGGCGCGCGGAGCTGGATCGGCTGCCATCGCGGTCACGATACCCGAAGCGCCACGTACTTGAGATTCGTGTAGTCGTCGAGCCCGTGGCGCGAGCCCTCGCGGCCCTGGCCCGAGTGCTTGACACCGCCGAACGGGGCCTGCGCCGTCGACACGAGCCCGTCGTTGACCCCGACCATGCCGGACTGGAGCCCGTCCGCCCAGCGCGCCTGCCGCCCCGCATCGCGCGTGTACACGTAGCTCACGAGCCCGTACTCGGTGTCGTTCGCCTGCGCGAGGGCCTCCGCCTCGTCGCGCGCGACGCGGATCGCGATCACCGGCCCGAAGATCTCCTCGCGCCAGAGCTGCATGTCCGCCGTGATGCCGCCCAGCACGAGCGGCGACACGAGGCGCCCGGCTGGCCCCGGCGCGCCGAGTGGCGGCGTGCCATGGAGCACGTGGGCGCCCTTCGCGAGCGCGTCGGCCACCAGGCGCGCGACCTTCGCGCTGGCGCGGTCGTCGATCAGCGGGCCGATGTCGATGCCCGGCGCGTCCCCGCGGCCCGTCGTCAGCGCGGCGACCGCCGGCACGAGCGCGGCCACGAACGCCGCCTCGATGCTCGCCTCGACGATGAACCGGTTCGCGGCGACGCACGACTGGCCCATGTTGCGAAACTTCGCGACCAGCGCGCCCGCCACCGCCGCCGCGACATCGGCATCGGCGAGCACCACGAACGGGGCATTCCCCCCGAGCTCGAGCGACACGCGCTTCAGATCGGCCGCCGCATCGCGCATCAGCTGCTTGCCCACCGCCGTCGAGCCCGTGAAGCTGAGCTTGCGGATCGCGGGGGCCGCGAGCAGCCGCGCGCCGATCGCCGCGGCGTGCGTGCCCGGGACGACGTTCACGACCCCCGCGGGGATGCCGACGGCCGCGCCCAGCTCCGCCAGCGCGAGCATGCACAGGGGCGTCAGCTCGGCGGGCTTGATCACCACCGTGCAGCCCGCCGCGAGCGCCGCCCCGAGCTTCCGCGCGATCATCGCGTACGGGAAGTTCCATGGCGTGATGAGCGCGCACGGGCCGACGGGCTCGCGGGTCACCAGGATTCGTTTGCCGGGCTCCGTGGCCGGCACGATCTCGCCGTAGGCGCGCTCCGCTTCGCCGGCGAACCACGCCAGGAAGCTCGCCGCGTAGCGCACCTCGCCGAGCGCCTCCTTCGTGGGCTTGCCGTTCTCCCGCACGCACAGCGCGGCCAGGCGAGCCTCGTCGGCGCGCATCCGATCGCCGAGCGCGCGGAGGAGCGCGCCCCGCGCGGGGCCCGGCGTCGCGCCCCACGCGCCCTGCGCCCGGGCGGCAGCCGCGATCGCGCGATCGACCATCGGATCGTCGCAGTCGGTGACCTCGGCGATCACCGAGTCATCCGCCGGGTCGCGCACGGCGAAGCGCGTGGTTCCTGCGCACCAGGCGCCATCGATGTACGCGTCGCGTGCGAGCTCGCTCATGCGCAGACTATGCCACCCACGCTGCGGCGCCGCGAAGCTCGGACGGTCCGGACCGGTCAGGCGATCTGGGCGGCCAGCGCGCGCGTCTCGACGAGGTTGTCCTCGATCGAGCAGTACGTCCAGCCGCCGTACCTCCCGACCGAATGGACATTCGACGCCGCGAGCAGCTCGCGTAACCGCGCGGTCTCGGCGATCGAGGCGCGCGTGATGTGGCAGTACGCGGGATCGAGGACCACGTGGTGGTGAGCGACGAGCTGATGGCCATCGATGATGCCCTCGCGCGCGAGGTCGGCCAGGATGCGCTCCCGGAGCGCGTCGACCGCGCCGACGTCGAACGTCGCGCCGTGGGCCGCGCCCACCTCGACATAGAGGCTCATGCGATCGCCACCCATGATGTTGTCGTACCAGCCCACCCGATAGAACGAGAGCGTGCGGTCGGGGAAGTACATCCAGTGCACACCCGTCGGACCCTTGCGGTCGAAGCCGAGGTTGAACACCAGGACCTTGTTCCAGCTGAACACGTTGGAGTCGTGGGGAACCTTGGCGAGGGCGGCGAGGCGATTGAACGGAGCCGAGGAGACGAGGTTCTCGAACGCGATCGTCCGCTTCGAAGTCCGGGCCTGCTTTCGCGCCAGGTCGACTTCCAGCAGCGGCTCCTCGAGCCGAATCGCCTCGGGCCGCACCGCGCTCGCCAGCGCCTTGACGTATTCGATTGCCCCGCCTTCCGGGTAGCTGAAGGTCGCGTTGTAGCCACCGTTGTCCGCCACCTTCATGTTGCGGATGATGTCGGTGAGGTCCGCGTGGGGGAAGAAGCGGCCCATCGCGTCCTTGTCCAGAGTGGAGAGGTCGCAGGCGTAGAGCTTCTCGTTGTAGGGGATGAGGAACTTCTCCGCGATCGCCCGACCGAAGCGGCCGTAGAGCATCTGCTTGAAGTTTTCTTCGCCCTTCCCCTTCTCCAGCTGCGCGAAGTAGAGGTCGTGAAGGCAGTCGATCAGCTCATTCTGCGGCAGCTGGTGGATGTTCTTCTGGAATGGACAGTCGATCAGCTTCCCGCCGTAGCGGATGAACGAGCGCTTCTCCACCCCCCGCACCGCCTGTCCGCCCATCCGCTCGCGCAGCCAGGCTTCGATCTCCGGGTGCTTGAAGTGGAAGAAGTGGCCCGAGTAGTCCCAGACGAAGCCGTCCTGGCGCACCGTCTTGCAGTAGCCGCCAATCTCCCGGTCTGCTTCGAGCACCTGGTAATCAGCGTCCTTGCCGAGCGCCGCGGCAGTGGCCAGTCCGCTGACGCCGGCGCCGATGATCAGCGTCTCCACTTTCTCTACACTCAAGCGCGGGCTCCGCGGGACTCCACCGTCACCTGCACGCCGTTCCGGGGCCGCAACGTCACCAGGGGCCAGGGGTCGACGATCTGACCCGGCACCGGACGGACCCGGAAGCGCTGCAGCACCATCGAGAGAATCACCTGTGCCTCCATCATCGCCAGGTTGTTGCCGATGCACATTCTCTGGCCTGCTCCGAACGGCATGTAAGCCAATTTCGGCCGACCGACGCTGCGCTGGGGGGAAAATCGGTCGGGCTCGAAGGCCTCGGGCCGCTCCCAGAATTCGGGCCGGCGGTGGAGCACGTAGGGGCTGACCAGCACCACGGCTCCGGGCGCGATGGGGTGACCGCCAATCACGTCCGCCTTCTTTGCC
>JAYSYE010000643.1:0-2739 GCA_043716635.1 Deltaproteobacteria bacterium
GCGCGGGCGCACGAGATCGGGCCGGGCAGCTTCGCGCGCGCGCTGTTCGAGACCGACACGCACGAGCACTTCCACCTCACGGCGCTGACGGGGCTGCCGTCGTTTCACCTCGCGCCCGAGCCCGACATGCTGCTGCGCGAGCGGATCGAGGATGCGTCCGAGGCGAGCCTGCGCCGCTTCGATGTCCGCTGGGTGATCCGGCAGGGCGAGTCGCCCGAGCTCGGCGATCCCGCGACCGAGCTCTCGATCGGCACCTATCGCATTCGCACGCTGCCGGCGTGGGATGGCCAGTTCGCGCGCATCGAGCGCGGCGTGGCGACCGTGCGCACGCTGCACCTCGACGACGAGGCGGTGACGATCGAGGTGACCGGGACCGAGCCCGTGCTCGTCGCGCTCGGGACGGGCTTCTACCCGCGCTGGCGGGCGGTGCACGCGTCCGGGGTGCGCGAGCCCGTGTTCGCGCTGCCGACGATCGCGGGCGGCACGCTCCACGTGGTGTCGGCGTGGGTCGCGCCCGGCATCACGACGTTCACGTGCGACGGGCCGCTGCCGTCGGACGGGAAGGGCACGGCGTTGACGCTGCTCGCGCTCCTCGCCGCGATCGGGGGCGCCGTCGCGTGGCGGATCCCACGGCTGCGGCGGCGGGCACTGCGGTGGCTCGCGCGCGGCCACCGGGCGCTGAGTGTCCGGGGCGCGGACATCGCGCGCATCGGCGTGCCAGTGGTGCTGCTCGCGCTCGTGGTGCGCGGGTGCGTGGACCGACAGCGGCCGGCGCGAGCGCTCGAGGTGGGCACGGGGCTGTACGGAGGCGCGACCGTCGAGGCGCGCAGTGGCCGCAACGGTGCCGACGAGTGGCAGCACTGCGGGTACAGCGCACTCGATGCCGCGTACTCGTGCCCGGGGCTCCTCGAGGTGCACGACGGCATGGTGAATCTGCTCAACGACGCGCCGCCGAGCTGGGCGTTCAACACGCCGGGCCTCGTGGCGGCGGCGGACGTGCCGGGCGTCGAGATGCGCGTGACGCTCGACATGCGCCTCGGCGGACGCTACTGGGCGGGCGCGAGCAAGGCGGCCGAGCTGCGGATCGACGGCGAGCGCCATCCGCTCGGTCGCGCGATCCTGAGCCTCGGTGACGGCGGCGCGCATCACGTGCAGCTCCTCGCCGCGGTGCCGACGGACGGTCTCGCGATCACGATGGTGAGCGAGGATACGCTCGTGCCGCCGCGAGCCTTCCTCGACGGGCCGCCGTCCCAGGCGCCGGCGGCGGTGCGCGCGATCGGTGAAGCACGGTGACGCTGCCCCGCCCGCGTCACGTACGGACACGCGGGGGGGAGACCACCGGCCGGCGTGACACGAATCCGGTCGGTCACCGGAAGCGATCGATCTGATCGATCGCCTCGTCGTTCCGCATCGCCGCACCCGCTGTCACGATGTCGGAGCCGGAGCCCTGACCTGGCGGCAGGTGTAGCGTGTGGAATGAGATCGCTCCTCGTCGTGATGCTCGTGGCGTGTGGCGACAAATCAAGCTGCCCATCGGCGGAAGCCCTGATCGGTAACGACTCGACGACACGCGAGGCCGCGATCGTCGTTGCGCGGTGCAAGGCCGATGGGTGGTCGAGGCAGGTCACCGACTGCCTCGCGGGCGCCGGGGCGAATCGCGAGGCGCAGGAGAAATGCTTTCATGCGCTCACGGCCGCGCAACGGTCCAGCCTCCACAAAGCGTTCGAGCCGGTCGCAGACGAGCTCGACGCGCAGGAGCGGACGATCACGCTCGAGATGCTCGACCACGACATCGCGGCACTACGCCTCGAGGAGCTCGTCGCGCGCGCCCCCTCGTGTGCGGACCTCAGGATCGCGCTGCAGACTGCACGTAGCGCGCTCGCAAAGTGCACGCGACCCAGCTCACTGGAGGTGTACGGCGTGACTCAACAGGCAAAACGCGGTGTCGAAACACTGCGCAAGATGGTGGATCCAGAGCAGCTGGGTGCCGAGTGTGCGAAGCAAGCTCGAGCCACCACGATCTACGGCGACGGCTGCGACTGACCGGTGGACCCTCGGGTACCGCCACCCGCGTCAGCTCCTCCGTCATCGTCGCAGCAATCACCGACTCGGCGGCGCCTGCCCGGCGGTGCGCGCGGTCGGTCACACGCCGTAGCGCGCGTAACCTCGCTGTCATCACCGGGCGGCCCCGCGCCGGTAGGCTGACGCCCAATGAAGCGTACTCTTCTCGCCTGCCTCGCAATCGGATTCACGGCGTGCGGTGGCGACGACTCGACCGATGCCACCGACGTCCCGCCGAGCGACTCTGCGGTCGATTCGCCGGGGACGATCGATGGGCGGACGACCCCGGACGCGCCGGCAACGCCCGACGCCACGAGCGGCACCCCTTGCACCGGCGCGCTCTACGACCCGTGCACCATGGCCACGCAGTGCACGTCGGGCAACTGCAAGCTCTTCGCGGGCAATGGCTTCCAGGTCTGCACGCAGACTTGCTCGTCGGGCACCCCGTGCCCGACGACGAACGGCATCGCGGCGACGTGCAACAACATGGGCGTCTGCAAGCCCGCGTCCGCGAACACCTGTACGCGCTGAGGCACCCGACGCGCCCGGGCTACCGCACGACCCACGGCAGCTCGCCGGGCCGTGACCGCGTCACGATCACCGCGCGACTCGCCGGGTACACGAAGCCGAACGGCACGGCGGGTCTGGCGAGGTCAGGCAGCGCCATCAGCGACGACG
>JAYSYE010000644.1:0-2739 GCA_043716635.1 Deltaproteobacteria bacterium
GTCGCGGCGGTCACCGGCGCCGCCTCATCAGCCAGCCCAGCACCCTGCGGACGCGCGGCGTGAGCCGGCGGGCGTTGTAGGTATCGCCGAGCTTCTTCCAGACCTCGGCCTGGGTCGGGTACGGATGGATCGTCGTCGCGAGCGCGCCGAGCTTCTGCTTCGTGGTGATGGCCAGCGCCACCTCGCCGATCGATTCACCCGCGTGGCGCGCCACCAGCGTCGCGCCGACGATGCGGCCCCGGCGATCGAGGTGGACCCGGCCGAAGCCGCGCGTCTCGCCGTCGAGGACGGCGCGATCGTTGGCCGCGAGCTGCGCCGTCAGGGTGGTGACGTCGCCGTGGCGCTCCTTGGCCTCCGGCTCGTAGAGGCCGACGTGCGCGATCTCCGGATCGGTGTACGTACACCACGGCATCACGAGCGCCGACGCGCGCTTGCGACCGAAGACCAGCGCGTTCTGGATCGCGATGCGCGCCATGGCATCGGCGGCGTGGGTGAACTGGAAGCGCGACGCGACATCGCCCGCGGCGAAGATGCGCCGGTTGGTGGTGCGCAGGTGATCGTCGACGTGGATGCCGTGCGCGGTGGTGTCGACGCCCGCCGCCGCCAGGCCGAGCTCGTCGACGTTCGGCGTGCGCCCGGCGGCCACGAGGATCTGGTCGCCGCGGCAGCTCTCGGTCGCGCCGGCGCGCTCGTAGGTCAACGTGACTGCGTCGCCATCGCGGGCCGCGCCGGTGAGGGTCGCGCCGAGCACGAGCCGCACGCCTTCGCGCTCGAGCTGCGACTGGAGGATCGCGGAGGCGTCGCGGTCCTCGCGCGGGAGCACCCGATCGTCGCGGTCGATGATCGTGACGTCGCTGCCGAACCGCCGGAACGCCTGGGCGAGCTCGCAGCCGATCGGGCCCCCGCCGATCACGAGGAGCCGGCGCGGCAGCCGCTCGAGCGCGAACACGGTCTCGTTGGTCAGCGGGCTCAGCGCGGCGAGGCCGGGCACCGGTGGAATGGCGGCGCGTGCGCCGGTCGCGATGATCGCCCGCGCGAAGTCGAGCCGCGTGCCGGCGACGTCGATCGCGTCGCGCGCGACGAACCGCGCGGACCCGAAGTAGACGTCGATGCCGAGTCCGGCGAGGCGCTCGGCGGAGTCGTGCGGGGCGATCTGCGCGCGGAGCCGCCGCATGCGCTGCATCACGGCCGGGAAGTCGACGGCGGGCTCGCCGGTGGCGATGCCGAGCTCGGCGGCTTCCCGCACGTCGTACGCGGCGCGCGCCGCGCGGATCAGCGCCTTCGACGGGACGCACCCGACGTTGAGGCAGTCGCCGCCGAGCCAGTGGCGCTCGATCAGCGCGACGCGCGCGCCGAGCGAGGCGGCCCCGACGGCCGAGACCAGCCCCGCGGTGCCGCCGCCGATCACGACGAGGTTGTAGCGGCCGGTGGGCGTCGGGTTCGTCCACGTGGCCGGGTGGACGGCCGCCACGTGCGCGCGGTCGAAGTCGTCGGCTGACGGTGACTCGACGGTCGACAGGCTCGCCATCCGGTCAGTGACCGGCGCCGAGGCGGCGCGCGAGCAGCAGGGCGAGGCGCTCGCGCGCGGCGGGGCCGATCGCGGCGGCCGGGGTGACGAGGGCGTGGTCGAGGGCGTGCTGGCAACTGCACGGCGTGGCCGGATCGAGCGCGGCGAGCGCGCGCGCGAGGATCTGCTGCGCCGCCGCGACGTTCGCGCGGAGCACGGCCAGCGCATCGGTGACGGTGACCTCGTCGCGCGGGCGCCAGCAGTCGTAGTCGGACGGCAGCGCCAGCGTCGCGTAACAGAGCTCGGCCTCGCGCGCGAGGCGGACCTCGGGGAGGTTCGTCATGCCGACGACGTCGCCGCCCCACGCGCGCATCAGCTCCGACTCGGCGCGGGTCCCGAACTGCGGGCCCTCGATGCAGACGTAGGTCGCGGCGGCGTGGACGCGCTCGGTCTGGCTCCGCGCTGCCGCGACCAGGGCATCGCCGAGGCGCGGACAGACCGGATCGGCGATGCTGACGTGCGCGACGACCCCGTCGCCGAAGAACGTGGCCGGCCGGGCGACCGTGCGATCGATGAACTGCCGCGGCACGACGACATCGCCCGGGGCGATGGCCTCGCGCAGCGAGCCGACCGCGGACACCGAGATCACGTGCGTCGCTCCGAGCTGCTTGAGCGCGTGGAGGTTCGCGCGCGCGTTGACCTCGGTCGGCAACAGCCGGTGCCCGCGGTCGTGGCGCGGCAGAAACACGACGCGACGGCCGGCGAGCCGCCCGCTCGTCAGCGCGTCGGACGGCCGACCGAACGGCGTGTCGACCTCGACGGTCTCGAGCTCGGTCACGCCGGGCAGGTCGTAGAACCCGCTGCCGCCGAGCACACCGATGGCCGGCTCGCGGCTCACGTCAGGCTCCCTCCGCAGCTCGAGCCGCTGCCGGCCGTGCACCCGAAGCAGTGCGCGCCCGTGGCGATCGGCTGGTCGGCGAGGTCGAGCGAGTCGAGCTCGAAGATCGTGCGCGCGGCGGCGAGCGGCAGCTCGAGCATCTGGTTGAAGTCGCAGTCGTAGACCTGGCCATCCCACCCGACGCTCACGAGGGCGCGGCACATGAGGCCGGGCACGGTCGCCACGTTGAGGTGCGAGACGAGCAGGCTCATGTACGCGTCGTACTGGCCGCGCGCGTCGAGGTAGTCCGCGTAGCGCGCGATCGGCAGGTTCGTGATCGTGAACAGGTGATCGA
>JAYSYE010000645.1:0-8377 GCA_043716635.1 Deltaproteobacteria bacterium
TTCAACGGCCGGAGCGTGTACGGGCGCGGCGTTGCAAGCAAGCGCAGCGCGCGGCCGCCTCCCGCCGTCTGCTCACTCGAGCTGGATCCCGCAGTCGGAGCACGCGCCCGCGACCAGGGGGAGGGCACACCCGCAGGCCGGGCACGGCGGCTCGTCGCCGTCGGGCGCCGCACTCGACGCGGGGACCGGCGCGTTGCCCTCGCGCGCCAGCGACTCGTCCCAGTCGCGCTGGAGCAGCGCGGCGAGCTTCGGCAGGTCAGCCTCCTCGACCAGGAGGTGCGTCTTGCTCCCTCAACCTTTGCCGCTGCCGGGTGGGCACCCGACCTCGGCGTCGATGCCTGCCTCCACGCAGCGCTCGCGCATCCGCTTCATGTCGGCAAGAGAACCCGAAAGTGCGGGGACGATGACGGTCGCGAGGTCAGTCACCGCTCGACGGTACAACGGGGACACGTAGGATGCGCTGCGGTTGCGCGGTGGCGCGCAGTGAGCGCGTGAGCCACGAATCGCCCTTGCCATCACGACCATCGAGCCCATCTTCGTTAGATGCTCATCCCGTCTCGCGGTCGCCTCACTACCCTCGTGCTGGCGTCGGCGCTGGTGGCGGGCTGCTCTCCGAACAATTCGGGCACCACGAACGGCACGTGCACGGACCTCGCGGAGATGCCCGAGGCCACCGTGCCCGCCGTGGCGGGGACCGTCTTCACGATCGTGATCGAGAACCACAGTCGCGATCAGATCATCGGCAGCAAGGACGCGCCGTTCCTGACCGGGCTTGCCAAGGAGTACACGGAGGCGCGCGGGTACCACGACACCTTCGTGCACCCGAGCGAGGCGAACTACCTGTGGATGGTGGCGGGCGAGAACTTCGATGTGCTCGACGACGACGAGCCGACGGCGCATCACCTGACCTCGACCTCGCACCTCGTCGATCAGATCGAGCGTGCCGGCATGACGTGGCACGCGTACCAGGAGGGCATGGGCCAGCCGTGCGGTCTCAAGTCGCACGGTCGCTATGGGGCGAAGCACAACCCGTTCATCTTTTTCAACGATGTGAATGGCTGGGACGGCTCCGAGTTCCAGCCTTCGGCGCGGTGCACGGACAACGTGGTCGATTACAGCGAGCTGGACACGGATATCGCCCACGGCACGGTCGCGGATTACGTGTTCATCACTCCCGATCTCGACAATGACATGCACGATGGCTCGATCCGCGATGGCGATCTCTGGCTGAAGCGCGAGGTCACGAAGATCATGGCGAGCGCCGCGTATCAGAAGGGCGGTGTGATCTTCGTGCTGGGCGACGAGGGCGGCGGCTACCCGCGCGGCGACGACCCGCCGTTCGTGATGATCTCGGAGGCGGCCCGGAAGGGAACGATCTCGCAGCTCGATTACGACACGAGCTCGTATCTGAAGACCGTGGAGAAGCTGATGGGCCTGGCCGAGCTGCCGTGCGTGCCGACTCGCAACGAAGTGGCGGCGATGACCGACCTGTTCGCCGATGGCGTCTTCACCGGATCGGCCACCGCTCCGCTGTGAACCGGCTGCGCGCGATCGGCGCCATCGTGGCGCTCGCAGTCGCCGCGGTCGCCGGTACCGCGTGCCGACGCGAGCCTCCCAGCATCGCGACGCTGGGCGAGCGGATCTTCAACGATCCCGCGCTCTCGCGCCCCGACGGCCAGGCCTGCGCCGACTGCCACGCGCCGCACGTGGCGTTCCGTGATCCCGAGAGCGACCGCGCGACGTCGGCAGGGATCGTCGGCGGCTCGTTCGGCGTACGCAACGCGCCCACGCTGATGTACGCGCGCTTCGTCCCGGAGCTGCACCGCGATGCGGACGGCGCATGGCGTGGCGGGATGATGTGGGACGGACGCGGCGGCTCCTTCGAGCATCAGGCGGGCTTCCCGCTCCTGAACCCGCTCGAGATGAACAACCCGGACCAGGCGGCCGTGGTCGCGACGGTGCGCGCGGCGAGCTATGCCGGCGAGCTGCGAGCACGCTTCGGCGAGCATGCGCTGGACGACGTCCCGACGGCCTTCGAGCACATCGCGGACGCGATCGCCGCGTTCGAGCGCACGCCGACGTTCGCCCCGTTCACCTCGAAGTACGATCGCTATCTGGCGCATCGTTCGCAGCTGACGGGCGCGGAGCAGCGGGGGCTCGCGATCTTCGAGGACTCTGCCCGCGGCAACTGCGCGGGCTGTCACCCCAGCCGTCCCGGTGCGGACGGCACGCCGCCGCTGTTCACGGACTTTGGCTACGCGAACCTCGGGATCCCGAAGTACGGCAACAACGGCTTCTACACGCAAGCGCACGCGGTCAATCCCGCCGGCGCGGAGTATGTCGACCATGGGCTCATGGCGACCGTGAAGGACCCCGCGCAGGACGGGAAGTTCCGCGTGCCGACGCTGCGCAACATCGCCCGCACCGGTCCGTACGGACACAACGGCTACTTCGACAACCTGCCCTACCTGCTCGATTTCCTGAACACGCGGGATAGCCACTCGCCCGACCCCGCGGTCAAGCCGTGGGCCGAGCCCGAGGTGCCCGCGAACCTCGAGACCCGGGTCGGCCACCTGCACCTGACGGACGCGGAGCTCCAGGATCTCGATGCGTTCCTCGAGACCCTCACGGACGTCCTGCCGAAGGCACCGCCGCCCGTCCGCAGCGCGCGCTGACGCTCCGGCTATCGTGCAGGAGGCGTGGCGACGGCAACCGGTGGCGCGACGGCCACCACATCGCCGCGCTCGTCGATGCGGACCGCACCCTGCTTCAGCAGCCGGCCGACGGCGCGCTTGAACGCCTTCTTGCTGAGTCCGACGAGGTCCCGGATCGTGTCCGGATCCAGGTATTCGCCGAGACGCGGCGCGTCCGCGCGGGTGATGGCCGCGAGGACGATTCGCGCGTCGGTCTCGAGCTCCTTGTGCGCGTGCTGGCGCAGCGAGAGCACGAGCTTGCCGTCGGGGAGCACGGTCGTGACGCGGAACTTCGCGGCGTCGCCCCGGCGCAGGCGATGTGGCTCGCTCGCCGGCACGAGGCCCACGTAGCGGCGATCGAGGATCGCGAACAGCCCGATCTCGGGATCGTTGCGCCACGCCTCGCCTTCGATCCACACGTCGTGCGCGATGCCATCCGGCGGCTCGCCGAGCACGTCGCTCACGAGCATGGTGCCCGCGAGGCGCCCCGTCTTGTCGAGGTACAGCCCGATCGGATGCGTCTCGCCCTCGAACACGTCGCGCGACTGCTCCGCGAACGGGACCAGCAGCTCCTTGCCGAGGCCCCAGTTCACGAACGCGCCGATGTCGGTCACGGCCGTCACCTCGAGGAAGCGCACCTCGCCCAGCTCGAGCTTGGGCGTGCGCGTCGTCGCCGCGATCCGATCCTGCGAGTCGAGGTGCACGAACACGACGAGCGCATCTCCGACCTTCGCATCGGGCGGAAGCTCGCGCCCGGGGAGCAGGATCGCCGGGGCGCCCGGATCGTCGGGACGCCCCGGCACGGGCGGCTCCACGAGCCACGCGCCGGAGGGCTCGAGCGCACGGATCTGCAAGCGGATCCGGCGCCCCAGAAGATCATCGAGCTCTGCCACGGCGCCATCCTACTCGCACACCGTCGTACGCTGCGCTCATGCGAGCGGTACGAATCCACGAGTTGACCGGCCCCGAGGGTCTTCGCATCGACGAGGTCCCCACCCCGGCGCCCGGCCCCGGCCAGGTCGTCATCGACGTGAAGGCGGCGGGCGTGAACTTTCCCGACATCCTCGTCACGCAGGGCAAGTACCAGTTCAAACCGACGCCACCGTTCTCGCCGGGCCTCGAGGCAGCCGGGGTGGTCAGTGCGGTCGGGCCCGGCGTCACCACACTCGCCGTCGGTGACCGCGTCGCGGCCACGTTGCCGTACGGCGCCTACGCGGAGCAGACGATCGCGATGGAGCTCGGCACCGTGAAGCTACCGAACGCCGTCCCGTTCGCGATCGGCGCCGCCACGCTGCTCACCTACGCGACGACGTATCACGCGCTCGTCGATCGAGCCGCGCTGAAGGCGGGCGAGACGCTGCTCGTGCTCGGCGCGGCGGGTGGCGTCGGGATCGCGGCCGTCGAGCTCGGCGTGCTGCTCGGGGCGCGCGTGATCGCGGCGGCGTCGTCGGAGGACAAGCTCGCGTTCTGCCGCGCGCACGGTGCCAGCGAGACCATCGACTACTCCCGCGAGGACCTGAAGGAGCGCGTGAAGTCGCTCACCGGGGGCCGCGGCGTCGATGTCGTGTACGACCCGGTGGGCGGCGCACTCGCCGAGTCGGCGCTGCGCGGCATCGCGTGGGAGGGCCGCTACCTCGTGGTCGGGTTCGCCGCGGGAGACATCCCGAAGATCCCGCTGAACCTGGTGCTGCTCAAGGGCTGCCAGATCGTCGGCGTGTTCTGGGGCCAGTTCGCGACGCGCGAGCCAGCGACGAATCGCGCGCACTGCGAGCGGCTGTTTGCCTGGGTCGCCGAGGGGAAGCTGCGCCCCGCGATCGACACGACCCTGCCGTTCTCGCGCGCGGCCGAGGCACTCGCGCGGCTCGCGGCGCGCGACGTCAAGGGCAAGCTCGTCCTGATCCCGGACTGACCCCAGGGCTCGCGGTACGCTGGTGCTCACGTGAAGCTGACCGTGCTCGAGCTGCCGGCGTCGTGGGGCGAGCCGGCGCGGGTGCTGGCGGATGTCGAGCGCCGGCTCGCCGCGCACCCACCGGGTGACCTCGTGCTGCTTCCGGAGGCCGCGCTTCACGGCTACGTTTCGTGCGACGGTGACTTCGGCGTGGGCGCGCTCGCCGAGCCGCTCGACAGCGCGACCGGGGAGCGCTGTGCGGAGATCGCGCGCGCGCATGCCACGCACCTGGTGGCGCCGTTCGCGTTGCGGGAGGGCGCGGCCGTGTTCAACGCGATGGTGTGCTGGGATCCCGGAGGTGACGTCGCGTTCATCTATCGCAAGCGGCACCCCTGGTTCCCCGAGACGTGGGCGACCCCGGGTCCCGCGGCACCGCCGGTGGTGGCGATCGCGGGCGTCGTGGTGACGATCGCGGTCTGCTACGACGTTCACTTCCTCGACGACGATGCGGCCGAGCAGCTCGCCGCCGCGGATCTGCTGCTGTTCCCGAGCGCGTGGGTCGAGGCGCCAGACCACCGGGTGGCACGCCTGGTCCCGCTGGCGCGCCGCCACGCGATCGCGATCGCGAATGCGAACTGGGCGCCGGGCATCGTGCGCGTGCCCGGCCAGGGCGGCTCGTGCGTGATCGCGCCCGATGGGAGCGTCCAGGCCCGGGCCTCGCGGAGCGCCAGTGGCGGTAGGATCGACATCGCGCTCGAGGCGCCCGCGCGCGACTCGTCTGGTCGCGCCTGAGTCGTCGCCCAGTCGACGCTCAGGCGTTGCCGCGCGCGGCGCGCGCCACGAGCTTGTCGACCAGCTTCGTGGCCCGTGCGAGGTCGACGCGCTTCTTGATCTTGATCTTGGGAAACGTCGCGGCAATCGGCCCCTGCTTGCACACGTGCAGACAACCCACCGTCTCGAGGCGCACCTCGGGATACGCGGCCAGGTACGCCCGCGCGCCTTCGACCAGGGGCTTCGTCTCCGCCCGCGGTGCGCACGTCTTGCCCGTGCAGATCACGAGCGTCGGCTCGCGCTCGAGTCCGCGCTTGGCCATCTGTTTGCGGAGTTTGCGGTGCTTGCTCATGCGGTCTCCGAGTATGGGCGCTCCTTCCGCCAGGGAGGCCGGCGCGCGCCGCTTGATTCCCCGGCCGGGGCCCAAGGAGACCGTGCGCGCCAGCTGGCTCGCCACCGCGGCCCGAGCTTGCGCCGCGCCCGAGCCCGCCGGGTCCAGGCCGCTCGTGCCACTACGCGAGGTCGAACACGAGCAGCTCCGCGTCGGCGACTCCCTCGATCGCGACGCGAGCCTCGCCGCTGAGCGAGACCGCATCACCGGCTGCGAGGTCGTTCCCATTCACGCGCGCCCGCCCCTTCGCCACGTGCACCCAGGCGTGCCGACCCGGCGCGAGCGGAAGCTCGGCCGCTTCGCCCGCGGTGAACAGCCCGCCGTACAAGCTCACGTCCGCGTGGATGGTGATGCTGCCGTCGCGGCCGTCGCGCGAGCCGAGGAGCGCGAGCTTGCCGCGCTTGTCCGCCTCGGTGAACGCCTTTTGCTCGTAGCCTGGAGCGATACCCCGCTGCTCCGGCACGATCCAGATCTGGAGGAAGTGCACGCCATCGGCCTTCGATGCGTTCTGCTCGCTGTGCGTGACGCCCGTGCCCGCGCTCATGCGCTGCACGTCGCCGGGCTCGATCACGGTGCCGGTCCCCATCGAGTCCTGGTGCGCGAGCGCGCCCTCGAGCACGTACGAGATGATCTCCATGTCGCGGTGCGAGTGCGCACCGAAACCGCGACCGGCCTCCACGCGATCCTCGTTGATCACGCGCAGCCCGCGAAAGCCCATGTGCTTCGGGTCGTGGTAGTCGGCGAAGGAGAACGTGTGATGCGAGTCGAGCCAGCCGTGCCGGGCATGGCCGCGGTCCGTGGCGTTGCGCGTCGTGATCATGAGATGCCTCCTCAGGCCGGTCCCAGGATGCTCACGGGCAGGCCTGCTCGTAACCGGTGCGGGCGGAACGGTCCTTACAGATCCGGGGTGAGCGCCGCGAGCCCCGGGCACGCGAACCGCGTACCTGCCGAGAACTCCAGGCCGAAGTGTGACGAGAGCACGGCCAGCAGCTCGTCGGGCGAGGCGATGAGGCGCGTGACGCCTTCGCCCGTTGCCTCGCGCAGCGTCAGCTCGGTGTTCAGGAGGGTCGCCCGGCGGCCGGCCGGAAGCGCCCGCGCCACGAGCAGGCGCGACTTGAAGTGCGAGTCGGGGTGCGTGGACGTGAACCAGTTCGCGACCTCGCGATCGATCGGCGGCATCTCCTCGAGCGTGAATTCGGCAACGTCGACCCACGCGGTGCCGAATTGCACCTGGTGGTAGTGCAGCCCGCCTTCGCGCACGATCCGGCGCGTCTCGTGAGGCGTGGATTGCGGCTCGTCGGTCGCCAGCCGTAGAGCGGCGGTGAGCGACATCGCGCCGACGCCCGCATCGGCGAGCCAGGACTCGCCGTCGAGCTCGACCCGCACGAAGACGTGCGTACGTGGCGGGGTGAAGTCGCGCGGCCGCTGGTAGCGCACGCGCGCGCTGATCGGACGTGCGCTGAAGCCGAGCGCCTCGAGCACGGCGAGCAGCAGCGTGTTGTGCTCGAAGCAGTAGCCGCCGCGACGGTCATGGACGAGCTTCTGCACGAGCGCAGGGACGTCGAGCGCGATGCGACGGCCGAGCAGCACGTCGAGGTTCTCGAACGGGATCGACTGCACGTGGGCGGCGAGCACCGAGCTGAGGGTCTCGAGCGTGGGCGTCCGCGAGCCCTGGTACGCGATCCGCTCGAAGTACGCGTCGAGATCTGAGTCCGTCATGCCAGCCCGGTTGTATCTGCTCCGCGGTAGATTTCAACGCGTTCCGTCGCGGTTGCCGGTCGGCTGCGTCCGGCGGATGATCCGGCGTGACCCCGAAACGCCCCCGCACGCAGCGTCGGATCGACGAGCGCGATGCCCGCAAGCTGGTCCGAGACCGCGAGAAGCTCGCAGGCCTGATCGCCGGGGGCAGGGCCGAGCATCCGATCGACGTCCCGTCGACCTCGGTGATCGAGCTCCGCGCCGAGGCGATGCCGTGCGCGCAGTGCGAGGGCCCGTACCGGATCCGTGAGCACGAAGCTCCCCTGCCCGGGCTGCGACGCGTGGACGTCACCTGCCGCACCTGCGGCACGCCGCGCTCGCTCTGGTTCCGGATCGTGTCCGACGACCCGAACTGACGGCCGAGCTCGCGGTCGGGCGAACCGCGGGAGCCCGGCATTCCAGCCCGCGCCCGGGCGGGGGTGTCGCAGCCGTTGCAGCCGCCTTGCTGGTCCTGTCGGCGTCGACCATGGCCTTCGCCGACGACGGCGAGCCAGACGCTCACCCGGGCTGATCAGGGGGCGCTCGTGCGGGCATCGATGCCGACCGCTCCAGCTCTCGCCGGGAAGACCCGCCCCCGCGGTCAGCCAGGAACGGTGACTACGCTGACTTCGCCGCCGCGCTTCCAGCCTTCGCAGGTGAGCCACAACCTCGGCGTCGCGAGCGGCACCCGTTCGAACCCGTCGTCGCGCTCGAACTGGCTCGAGCCGCGGAGCTCCTTCCAGCCGAGGAAATCGGCGCCGCTCGAGTACGGATCGACCTCCTCCATGATCTCGTGATGCGCCGGGCGATGGTGCAGCCAGTTCGTGAGCACGTACTGGAGCGCGTTGCGCATCTGGGTCGGCTTCGTGATCGCCTTCGCGTGGTAGCGGTCCGCGA
>JAYSYE010000646.1:0-2729 GCA_043716635.1 Deltaproteobacteria bacterium
TGGGAGTGGAGCTACTGGCTGCACGACACGGCCACGATGCGCGCGACGTACGAGCTGCCTGCGAGCACCGATGCGCTGCTGACCGCCGAGCTCGGCACGGACCTCGCGCCCGCGAAGCCGCTGCTGCTCGCGATGATCGACGTGCAGCGCGAGCTGCTGCACCTCGGCGGCATGATGGCGTACATGTCCGGGCGCGACGCCGTGATCGATCTCGGACGCGAGATCAACATCATCTCGCAGCCCGACCGCACGACGTTCGACGACCTCGCGAAGCCCGGCGCGGACATCGCCGGCTTCACGGCGACGGTGATGCCGAAGCTGACCGCGCTGAGCACGAGGTTCGATGCGGTCGATGACGACGCCGCACGCGCCGGCCTGCCCGACTCGCGCTGGGGCCGCGAGATTCGCGACGGCATCGCGATCGATGCCCTGCGCGCACACTTCGTGAAGGCGTTGTACGAGTCGACGCTGGCGGGCCTCGCCGGCGACGCGGGGACGGCAGGCGCGAGGCGCGCAGAGGCGACGAAGTACCTCGACGAGGCGGCCGTGGTCGTCGCGCGACGCCACGGCGATCTGCACGACGACTCTGGCCGGCGGCTGCTCGACGTGTCGTCGAACAAGACGTTTTATCAGTACGGGTACCTCCACCAGGCCGACACGCTCTGCTACTGGCACCGCGAGCTGCTGCAGGTGACGCAGCTCCAGGGCGATCCCGTCGCCACGATTCCCGACTGCGCGATCTAGGCCGGGCTGGACCGGGCTGGCCACGCTCGTCGCGGGATCCGCGGTTTCCGCCCGACACAGGAGGCCACGAACGACGACGAGGCTCAACCTGGTAGCGGCAATGCCGATCGTTTAGCGGCTGGCGTGGCGTGGCGTGGCGTAGCGTGGCGTGGCGGCGAGCAACCCAGCTGCAAGTCGGCGTCGGACAGATCCGCGTGAGTTGGAGCTTGCGCGTGCGATGCCGGAGAAGCTCCGGAGGTAGCCAGGTCGAGGTCGTCGCGCGCGCCTGCCGAGCTCGCCGGCTGGGCGCGCGCGACGACAAGTACGTGGGCGTGGACGGCGCCCACGCGGGCGAGCGGGCACAGGCAGCCAGGATGACTGGCGAGAGGGCCTCACCCGCGCGTTTCGCACGTTCGGCGCCGTCACGCGCAAGGGGTCCGGATCGCTCCCTGAGCTGTATGGGGCTGTTCCGGAAGGCGCGGGGCCTCGTGATGGCACCCGAGACCCGCGCTGACTGCGAGCCGATCGGCCTGCGAGGAGGTGCAGCCGCTGCTCGCTCCGTCCGCCTCTGCCATGACCCTCCAAACTCTCCGATCACAGAGGCTCGAGCCCTCGCGAGTGCGACCACGCGCGCGTTCATGCCAGCCCGACTGCGCAGCCGCTGCGGCGAGCCGGCGGGCCTGCTTCGAGGCACCGCGCCGGGACTCCCAGGCATGGGATCGCATCGCCACGCCGAGGCTGTGGCTCACGCGCGAGGGCTGGCAGCGCGGCGGCGACGTCAGCGTGTTCACCGTTCCGGGTTGATGCCGGGTTGATGCTGGGTTGATGCCCGGGTTGATGCCGGGTTGATGTCCGGGTCGATGCCGGGTTGATGCCGGGTTGATGCCGGGGCGAGCTGGGATCTCGGTCGGATGCGTGGCGCATGACTCGGACGCCGAGTCGTGGCCCTGGCGAGTCGTGGCCCTGGCGAGCCGTGGCCCTGGCGAGCCGTGGCCCTGGCGAGTCGTGGGCCGCCGCGCCGACGCCCGCCGGGGCCAATGCCTCCCGAGCTCTCCCGAGCCGACATGAACGGTGCCGCCAGCAATGTCCAGATGTGACGAATCGTGAGAGGGCTCTCCTGGCTCAGCTAGCGGCGGTCCAGATCCGCGCCCGGCGGTCCGTCGGCGACTGGCGCTGACGAACCTGGCTCGGCGACTGGCCAGGCTCGCGCAGCCGCCGCGAGCTCGTGTCGCGTTGCGGGTACTTGGACCCGCTCGGACCCGGCATGCGGCCTGCTCGACCGGCTCCCATGCGTGACATTCGCCTGTTCGTGCTGGCCCACCTGGCGCTGGTCGCGGTCGCCATCGCCGGCACTCTGTAGTGCCGGCGGCACTCAGCTACCGCGGCGCGTCGAGCTCGAGATCGACCAGCACGCCGATCTGATCGATCGACCCGTCGTAGGTGCCGATCGGGACGGCCGCGTCACCCGCGGCGAACGGGTTGTCGAGCTGGAGCCGCGACCCCACGCGCTGGGCCCGCGACCACGTGCGCGACGCCCCGACCGTGACCGTGACGCCGCCCGCAGCCGCCTCGAAGCCGACGGCCGCGGTCTGGCCGCCCAGATCGCCGAACGACGGCGACTGCCGCTCGCGGGTGACGGCCCCGACCGAGTAGGCATAGCCGGCGGTCGCCCACAGGAACCCCGCGACCAGCTCCACGTCCGCGGCGCCGCGGATCGCGCCGTGGGTGCGCGACGACAGCCGCGACGGGAGCCGCGCCAGCTCCGTGGTCACCGTGCTCGGATCACGGATCTGGACGCCCGTGAGCGCCCAGGTGGCGGTCGTGCTCTCCGCGGGTGCGAGCCAGAGATCGCCGCCGAGCTCGACCACGTAACGCTCTCCGAGATAGCGCGCGCCCGCTCGCACCGTCCACGGCTGCGCGATCGCGAGGGTTGCCGAGGGCGCGGCGAGCGCGACGCTCGGGCCATCCACGGTGCCATGCGCGGCGACATCCCCCACCACCCGCGT
>JAYSYE010000647.1:0-63967 GCA_043716635.1 Deltaproteobacteria bacterium
GGTCGCCTGCGCTTCGAGGCGAAGCAGCTGTTCTGGCAGCCCGACGCGGCCACGAAGGCACGCGGCGAGGCCCTGGCGTGTGGGGACATCCGGCGCAGCTGGGGCGGCGGTCAGCGCGACGATGGGAGCTCGTTCTTCCGCGGCACGCTGCGCTTCCGGTGCGAGGTCCCTGGCGGGGCGCCGCTGATCGGAGATCTGACGCTCGACTGCGGCGGAGTGACGGCCAACGAGCGGAAATTGCTGGATGAGAACGGCGCCAAGGCGCGCGCTGGCGCCTCGCAGTAGGCCTTTGCTTTCGCAATCCGGTGTGCGATAAACCGCCTGGTAACTACTGAACACTGCGCGTCGTCCGAACTGAAATCTCGCGCTGGTTTGATCGTTCCGTCGAGTGTGTTGCCCCGGGTGCTGCAGGGGGCAAGGCATTGGACAGAGCGACCAGGCCGCGAACCGCAGCCGGCGACGTGACATCCAACGAAGGAGACACGCATGCCGTTTGTACGCGAGTCCGCCATGGTGGGCGGCAAGGAAATCATCGTCGAGACCGGTAAGTGGGCCAAGCAGTCCGGTGGCTCGGTCGTCATTCGCTGCGGGGACAGCATGGTCCTCGTGGCCGCGACGGGTAGCGCTCACCCCCGCGACATCGACTTCATGCCGCTGACCTGCGAGTACCAGGAGAAGTTCTACTCGTCGGGCAAGATCCCCGGCAGCTTCTTCCGCCGCGAGGGCCGCACCACGAACGACGAGATCCTCGTCTGTCGGCTCATGGACCGCCCTGTCCGTCCGCTCTTCCCGAAGGGCTGGCTCATCGACACGCAGGTCATCGCGAACGTGATCTCGTTCGACAAGGAGAACCCGACCGACATCCTCGCGATGACGGGCGCCTCCTGCGCGCTGCACATCTCCGACCTCGTCTGGGCGGGCCCGATCGCGGGCATCCGGATCGCCCGCATCGACGGCGAGTTCGTCGCGAACCCCACGTTCGCCGAGCGGGAGAAGTCCGACATGGACATCATCGTGGCGGCCAGCCGCGACGCGATCATGATGGTCGAGGGCGAGCTCGAGGAGCTGTCCGAGTCCGTCGTCATCGACGCGCTCATGTTCGCGCACCAGGCAGTGCAGCCGCTCATCGACCTGCAGGATCGCCTGCGCGCCGCGAACGGCAAGGAGAAGCGCCCGTTCGTGAAGCCGGTCGCCGACGAGGCGCTCGCTGCCAAGGTGAAGGAGCTCGCGCAGGCGAAGCTCGCCGAGGCGATGCAGATCAAGGACAAGAAGAAGCGCCGCGAGGGCGTGTCGCACGCGCACCTCGCGATGAAGGAGCAGCTGACGGCCGAGGGCCAGCCGTGGGCCGGCAAGGGCAAGGACGTCGATCAGGCGTTCTCGAAGATGGAGAAGAAGTGGGCGCGCGCCAACACGCTCTCCACGCGCAAGCGCATCGATGGCCGCGCGTCCGACGAGATCCGGGCGATCTCCGTCGAGACGGGCGTGCTGCCGCGCGCGCACGGCTCGGCGATCTTCACCCGTGGCGAGACGCAGGCGCTGGTCTCCGTCACGCTCGGCACGAAGTACGACGAGAAGAAGCTCGACACGCTGCGTGGCGACTTCAAGAAGACGTTCTACATGGACTACAACTTCCCGCCGTTCTCGACGGGCGAGGTGAAGCCCCTGCGCGGCCAGTCGCGCCGCGAGGTCGGCCACGGCTTCCTCGCGGAGCGCTCGGTCGAGGCGATCGTGCCCGAGTTCGAGGACTTCCCGTACACGGTGCGCGTGGTGTCCGAGATCCTCGAGAGCAACGGCAGCTCGTCGATGGCCTCCGTGTGCGGCGGCTCGCTCGCGCTCATGGATGCCGGCGTGCCCACGAAGGCGCCCGTCGCGGGCATCGCGATGGGCCTGATGAAGGAGGGGGATGACTACATCATCCTCTCCGACATCCTCGGCGACGAGGATCACCTCGGCGACATGGACTTCAAGGTCACGGGCACGCGCCGCGGCATCTGCGCCCTGCAGATGGACATCAAGGTCGACGGCCTGACCCGCAAGATCCTCGAGGAGGCGCTCGAGCAGGCGAAGCGCGGCCGCCTCCACATCATCGAGAAGATGGACGCGGCGATGAGCAGCGCGCGCGACGAGGTGTCGCAGTTCGCGCCGCGCATCGTCACGATGACGGTCAAGCCGGACAAGGTCCGCGACATCATCGGACCGGGCGGCAAGACCATCCGCGCGATCCAGGAGCAGACCGGCGCGACCATCGACATCGCCGACAACGGCGTGGTGTCGATCGCGTCGTCGGATGCCCGCGCCATCGAGCAGGCGCAGACGCTGATCTCCGGCCTGCTCATGGAGCCCGAGGTCGGTCAGTTCTATAACGGCATCGTGAAGAAGATCCTCGAGATCGGGGCGTTCGTCGAGATCATCCCCGGCACCGATGGCCTCCTCCACATCTCCGAGGTGTCGAAGGATCGCATCCGCTCCGTCGAGGATGTGCTCAAGGAAGGCGACCAGGTCATCGTGAAGTGCATCAAGGTCGAGCGCGACGGCAAGATCCGCCTGTCGCGCCGGGAGGCCCTCGAGGCGAACCCGGGTCCCGAGGACATCCACAACTACATCGTGTAGCTCGGCGCGCAGGCACCGGCGCGGGGCTGCCTGCTAGACTGCGCGCCATGCCGCGGGTGGAGATCAAGAAGCTGCGCCCCGACGCGATCGTGCCTCGCTACATGAGCGAGCTCGCGGCGGGGCTCGACCTGTGCGCGGCGATCGATGCAGCCGTCACGCTCGCACCGGGCGCGCGGGCGGCGATCGACACCGGCCTCGCGTTCGCACTCCCGGCCGGGTTCGAGGGCCAGCTGCGGCCCCGGTCGGGACTCGCGCGGCAGCATGGCATCACGCTCGTCAACGCACCGGGGACACTCGACGCCGACTACCGCGGGCCGCTGATGGTGCTCGTCATCAATCACGGCGACGTGGCGGTCGCGATCGAGCCCGGGCAGCGGATCGCGCAGCTCGTGATCGCTCCCGTGGTGCGGGCCGAGCTGGTGGAGGTCACGGAGCTCGACGCGACGGGGCGCGGCGCGGGCGGCTTCGGATCGACGGGACGCTGACCCGCGCATGGCGAGGTCAGGAGACCGCGCGACGGACAGCGCAGCGATCACGGTCGTCTCGATGAAGTCACCGGCACCCGCGGTGCCGGGCGACGGAGCGAGCGAGCCGCGACCCGCCGCGATCAGGCCGCCGCGGCGAGCCCCCGAGCTCCGCGCGCTCGCGGACGTGCTGGGCAGCGGCTCGCTCGACCTCGGTCGCCTCGCGCCCCCCCGCGACGGGGTGACGGCTCGCTCGCGCCGGGCGCGACGGGCGCGCCGCACTCGCGGGCTCGTGGCATGGGCGGGGCTCGTGCTCGCGATCGCTGCAGCCGTGAGCGTCGCGATCTGGCTCGTCGCGCGACGGCTTCGGTAGCTTGTCGTCGCCCGGCGGGTGCGGTACGAGGGCACGGCGATGATCCCTCGTTACGCCCGTCCCGAGCTCGCGGCGCTGTGGACGGATTCGTATCGCTTCGACCGCTGGCTCGAGATCGAGCTCGCCGCGTGTCGCGCCATGGAGCGCGCGGGCACGGTGCCGACCGGCACGGCGGACCGCGTCCAGGCGGCCGCAGCGGGCAAGCTCGACGCGGAGCGCATCCTCGCCATCGAGGCCACCACCCGGCACGACGTGATCGCGTTCCTCACGCACGTCGAGGAGCTCGCGGGGGAGCCGGCGCGCTGGCTGCACCTCGGGATGACCTCCTCGGACGTGCTCGATACCGCGCTCGCGTTGCAGACGACGCGCGCGCTCGACGTGATCCTCGGCCGCGTGAACGCGCTGGCGGCGGCGCTCGCGGCGCGCGCCCGGGAGCACGCGCGCACGCCCATGATCGGTCGCTCGCACGGCATCCATGCCGAGCCCATCACGGCGGGCCTCACGTTCGCGCGCTGGTACGCGGAGGTCGTGCGCGCGGGTGAGCGGCTCGTGCGGGCCCGCGCCGCGATCGCCGTTGGCAAGATCGCGGGCGCGGTGGGGGTGTATGGCAACCTCGATCCGCAGATCGAGGCCGAGGCGCTGGGCGAGCTGGGGCTTGCC
The DNA here is from genome assembly GCA_043716635.1 of Deltaproteobacteria bacterium. Classification (GTDB taxonomy): domain Bacteria; phylum Myxococcota_A; class Polyangia; order Haliangiales; family Haliangiaceae; genus JABFXX01. The sequence continues at coordinate 4,108 of JAYSYE010000647.1, forward strand.
GCCGAGACCGTGGCCACGCAGATCGTCGCCCGCGACCGCCACGCGGAGGTGCTGTCCGCGCTGGCGCTGCTCGGCACGGCGATCGAGCAGATCGCGCTCGGCGTGCGGCACTGGCAGCGCACCGAGGTGGGCGAGGCCGAGGAGGGCTTCGCGAAGGGGCAGAAGGGCAGCTCCGCGATGCCCCACAAGAAGAACCCGATCCTGAGCGAGAACCTCACCGGGCTCGCGCGCCTGCTGCGCGGGTACGCCGGCGCCGGCCTCGAGGATGTCGCGCTGTGGCACGAGCGCGACATCTCGCACTCGAGCGTGGAGCGCGTGGCGATGCCGGACGCGACGATCCTCGCCGACTTCATGACGGTGCGCGCGATCACGCTGGTGGAGGGTCTCGTCGTGCACCCGAGCCGGATGCGCGCGAACCTCGATCGCACGGGCGAGCTGTACTTCTCGGAGGCGGTGCTGCTCGCGCTCGTGAAGACGGGGCTCGCGCGCCAGGTGGCCTACGTGATGGTGCAGCGTGCGGCGATGGCCGCGATCGGCGAGGCGGCCGCGGACGGCCAGATCGGCGCGAAGCCGGGACGCTTTCGGGCGCTGCTCGGCGCGGATCCGGAGGTCGCGTCGAGGCTCGATACTCGCGCCCTCGACGGCTGCTTCGACCTGGAGCACCACCTCCGGCACGCCCCGGCGATCCTCGAGCGCGCGCTCGGAGCCACGCCGTGACCGAGAGCGCGGCGGGCGCCTTCGATGGCGCGCTGACGGCCCAGCTTGCATCGGGCACGCTCGACGGGACGCCGTGGACGACCATCGGTGGCCGCGCGCTGCCGAAGTACGAGGGCAAGGTCCGCGACTGCTACATCGACGCGGAGCGCGGCGAGCGGATCATCGTCGTGACCGACCGGCTGTCCGCCTTCGACGCGGTCGTCGGGACGATCCCGTTCAAGGGGCAGGTACTGAACCAGCTCGCGCAGTTCTGGTTCGAGCACACGGCGAGGCTCGCGCCCAATCACATGCTGCGGGTGCCCGACCCGAACGTGATGATCGCCCGCGAGTGCGCTCCGCTGCCCGTCGAGCTCGTGATGCGCTCGTACCTGACGGGCGTGACCTCGACCTCGATCTGGAAGGCCTACGAGTCCGGCGCGCGGACGTTCTGCGGCCACGCGCTGCCGGCGAGCATGAAGAAGAACGAGCGCCTGCCGACGGCGATCCTGACGCCGTCCACGAAGGCGGCCAAGGGTGACCACGACGTCTCCGTGTCGCGCGCCGAGCTGCTCGCGATGGGCCGCATCGAGCCGGCGCTGTTCGACCGCGCGGCGCAGATCGCGGCCACGCTGTTCGCGGAGGGGCAGCGGTTCGCGGCCGAGCGCGGCCTGATCCTCGCCGACACCAAGTACGAGATGGGCCTCGATCCCCACGGCGAGATCGTCGTGATCGACGAGATCCACACGCCCGACTCGTCGCGCTACTGGTACGCCTCGGACTACGAGGAGCGGCTCGCGGCGGGCGAGGAGCCCCGGTCGCTCGACAAGGAGTTCGTCCGGCGCTGGCTCGCCACCGACGCGAAGTGGTCCGGCGACGGGCCGCCGCCGGTGATGCCCGATGCGGTCCGCATCGAGGCCGCGCGCCGCTACATCGCGACCTACGAGCTCGTCACGGGCCAGCCGTTCCGTCCCGACACGCGTTCGCCGCTGCCCCGCATCGCCGCCGCCCTCGGGGCTCACTAGGTCCCCGATGCTCGGCGTTCATCGATGAGCGCGCTCCGCATCTTCCTCGGCCGCGCCGCGCTGAGCGAGCCTCGTCGGCTACGGGCGCTCGCGCGGGCGCGCGATGCCATCGGCGGCATCGATGCGCTCGCCGCTCGCTGGGTGCACCTCGTCGCGAGCACGCGCGCGCTCATCGAGCCCGAGGTCGCGCAGCTCACCCAGATGTTCGCGTACGGGCCGCCGGGCCCGCAGGAGGTCGCCGGCTCCTCCCGGTTCTGGGTCGCGCCGCGGCTCGGCACGACGTCGCCGTGGTCGTCCAAGGCGACGGACATCGCGCACGTCTGCGGGCTCGCCGTGGTCACGCGCATCGAGCGCGTGCACGAGTACACGCTCGGCGGGCACGGCCTCGACGACGCGGCGCTCGGCGTGCTCGGCCGCATGTTCGCCGACCGGATGACGGAGAGTGTCATCACCACCGAGGTCGCGCTCGGCGGCGTGCTCGGCCATCCCGGTGCGCCGCGGCCGCTCGGGCACGTCCCCCTCGGCGCCGATGGTAGCGCGACGCTGCGGGAGGCCTCGCAGCGCCTCGGGCTCGCGCTCGCCGACGACGAGATCGAGTACCTCGTGCGCGGCTACGCCGAGCTCGGCCGCGATCCGACCGACGTGGAGCTGATGATGTTCGCGCAGGCGAACAGCGAGCACTGCCGGCACAAGATCTTCAACGCAGACTTCACCATCGACGGCGCGCCCCAGGAGCGCTCGCTGTTCGCGTGGATCAAGCGCTCCACCGCCGCGAGCCCCGCCGGCGTGCTCTCCGCCTACAAGGACAACGCGGCCGTCGTCGCCGGCGCCGACACGGAGCGGCTGTTCCCGGATGCGGACGGCGTGTATCGCGCGCACGCGGAGGCGCAGCACGTGCTCGGCAAGGTCGAGACGCACAACCACCCGACGGCGATCTCGCCGTTTCCGGGCGCGGCCACGGGCTCGGGCGGCGAGATCCGTGACGAGGGCGCCACCGGTCGCGGCGGTAAGCCCAAGGCGGGGCTCGTCGGGTTCACGGTCTCCGATCTCCGGATCCCGGGCGCGCTCGAGCCGTGGGAGCCGACGGCTGCCGAGTGGATCGGCAAGCCCGGTCGCATCGCGTCCGCGCTCGAGATCATGCTCGAGGGGCCGCTCGGCGGGGCGGCGTTCAACAACGAGTTTGGCCGGCCCGCGATCCTCGGCTACTTCCGCACGTTCGAGTACGCGGAGAGTCCGGCGCTCGCGCGCGGCTTTCACAAGCCGGTGATGCTGGCGGGCGGCATCGGTGCGGTCCGCGAGGGGCACGTGGAGAAGGCTCCGGTGCCCGCGGGCGCGGCGCTGATCGTGCTCGGCGGTCCCGCGTTCCTGATCGGCCTCGGCGGCGGCGCGGCGAGCTCGGTCTCGCAGGGCGCGTCGGCCGAGGATCTCGACTTCGCATCCGTGCAGCGCGACAACGCGGAGATCCAGCGTCGGTGCCAGGAGGTGATCGATCGGTGCTGGGCGCAGGGCGAGCACAATCCGATCCTGTCGATCCACGACTGCGGCGCGGGCGGGCTGTCGAACGCGTTGCCCGAGCTGGTGCACGATGCCGGGCTCGGCGCGCGCCTCGCCCTGCGCGCGATCCCGACCGGCGAGCCCGATCTCTCGCCGCTCGAGCTGTGGAGCAACGAGAGCCAGGAGCGCTACGTGATGGCGATCGCGCCCGATCGCGTGGCCGCGTTCGCCGCGCTGTGCGCCCGCGAGCGCGCACCGTGGGCGCAGCTCGGCACGGCCGAGGCGGACGGGCGGCTCGTGCTCGCCGACGCGCTCGGCGGACCGCCGCCCGTCGATCTCCCGCTCGAGCTGCTGCTCGGCAAGGCGCCGCGCATGACTCGCCGGGCCACGACGCTCGAGCCCGCGCGCCACCGCCTCGACCTCGGCGGCGCGACGATCGCAGAGGCGCTCGATCGCGTGCTCGGGCTGCCCACGGTGGCCGACAAGACGTTCCTCGTGACGATCGGCGATCGCACGGTCGGTGGGCTCGTCGCGCGGGACTCGCTCGTCGGCCCCTTCCAGGTACCCGTCGCCGATTGCGCGCTGACCCTCGCCGGCTTCGAGACCTGCGCGGGCGAGGTGATGGCGATCGGCGAGCGGCCTCCCGTCGCGCTGCTCGATGCCGCCGCCGCCTCGCGGCTCGCGATCGCGGAGGCGATCACCAACCTGGCGGGCGCGCCGATCGGCGAGCTCTCGCGCATCAAGCTGTCGTGCAACTGGATGGCCGCGGCCGGTGTGCCCGGCGAGGACGCACGCCTCTACGCGGCGGTGCGGGCGGCCTCCGAGTGCGCCGTGAGCCTCGGCATCGCGATCCCGGTCGGCAAGGACTCGATGTCCATGCGCACGGTCTGGCAGGCCACGGCTCCCGTCACGGTCGCGGCGGGCGCGGTGCCCGGCGCCGAGTCGGCCGCGAGCGTGGAGGGCGCCGAGCGCGTCGTCGCCTCCCCGGTCACGCTCGTCGCGACGGCGTTCGGGCCGGTCACCGACGTCCGCCTCGCCGTGACGCCCGAGCTCCGCGGGCCGGGCCGCGACGGCAGCGAAGCCGCGGAGGAGCGGGTGCTGCTGCTCGTCGATCTCGCGGCAGGGCAGGGCAGGCTCGGCGGCTCCGCGCTCGCGCAGGTGTACCGCCAGCTCGGCGACGTGCCTCCCGATCTCGACGACGTGGGTCGCCTCGGGGCGTTCTTCGTCGCGATGCAGTCGCTCGTGGCCGCCGGCGCGCTCGCCGCCTATCACGACCGCTCCGATGGCGGCCTGATCGTCACGGTGCTCGAGATGGCCTTCGCGTCGGGCCTCGGCCTCGAGCTCGACGTGACCCCGGTCCAGGCCGAGCCGTTCGCGGCGCTGTTCGCCGAGGAGCTGGGCGCCGTCATCGAGGTCTCGGCCGCGCAGGTCGCCGTCGCGCGAGCGCGGCTCGAAGGCGCCGGCGCGCGCGTGGTTCCGCTCGGTCGCGCCATCGAGGGCGACCACGTGCGCATCGTGCACGCGGGCGTGACGGTCGTGGACACGACGCGCACGGCGCTCCGCGCGCGGTGGTCGCACGTCTCGCATCAGATGCAGCTCCGGCGGGACAATCCCGTCACGGCCGCCGAGGAGCACGCGGTCCGCCTCGATCCCGACGCGCCAGGCCTGTCCGCGCACCTGACGTTCGTCCCCGCCTCGATCCCGACGGCCACGCGTGGCACGTCCGCGATCGCGACCGGTGCGCGCCCGCGGGTCGCGATCCTCCGCGAGCAGGGCGTCAACGGGCAGACCGAGATGGCGGCGGCGTTCACGCGCGCCGGCTTCGAGGCCGTCGACGTCCACATGACCGACCTCGTGGAGGGCAGGTCCGACCTGGCCGATTGTCGCGGCGTCGTCGCGTGCGGCGGGTTCTCGTTCGGCGACGTGCTCGGCGCCGGCCGCGGGTGGGCGGCCACGTTCCGCTATCACCCGCGCGCGCGCGAGGCGCTCGCGGCGTTCGCCGCCCGGACGGACTCGTTCGTGCTCGGCGTCTGTAACGGCTGCCAGATGCTCGCGGATCTCGCCGATCAGATCCCGGGCGCTGCGCACTGGCCGCGGTTCGTGAAGAACCGATCGGAGCAGTTCGAGGCGCGGGTGGTCATGGTCGAGATCCTCGAGAGCCCGTCGATCTTCTTCGCCGGCATGCACGGCTCGCGCATCCCGGTAGCGAGCGCGCACGGCGAGGGGAGGGCCGAGCTCACGGCCGAGGCACTCGCCGCCCTGACCGCCAGCGGCCTCGTCGCCGCGCGCTTCGTCGACGGCCGCGGCGCGGTCGCGACCACGTACCCCGCGAACCCGAACGGCTCCCCCGGCGGCGTCGCGGGCCTGACGACGGCGGACGGTCGCCTGACCATCATGATGCCGCACCCCGAGCGCGTGTTCCGCACGGCGCAGCTGTCCTGGCACCCGCGCGAGTGGGGCGAGGACAGCCCGTGGATGCGCATGTTCCGCAACGCCCGCGCCTGGGTCTGAGCATCCGCCATGACGGACGTGCTGCTTGCAAAAACTCGGATTCCCTTCAATTGTAAAGGAGAGATTGTCCTGCAACGTTCGCTGATAAATTAATATCAACGATAACAAGCTTTTGAGTCGTCCCATGCGTCGCGTCCGGGAGACAATTGTTGCCGGTTGTCGGCATTCGGTTACAATTGCTCATGATGGCGGAAGTTGCTTCGCCCCTCGCGCCCCTGGTTCATCGCCGCAGCGCCTCGCTCCAGAAGCGGCGCCGCGACGACCTCTGGCTCGGCAGCACTGCGCTGCTCGCCTCGATGCTGGTGCTGCCGTACGCGCCCGGGAGCTGGCATGGCCCGGAGATGGCGGCCTCTCTCGCCGTCGGCGCTACCGCGCTGTTAGCCGGGCAGCGCTGGGCGATCGCGATCATCGTGATCGCGGAGCTCCTGCTGGTCCCGACGCAATGGCCGCGCGCGTTCCTCGGCGACGCCTCGCTGGCGGAGCGCCTCCCCTCGCTGATCTCGCTGCTCGCGATCGTCCCCGGCGCTCTCGCCGTGCGCCGCGCCGCGGCCGCGCTCGTGCTCGTGACGGGGCAACGCCGCACCCGCGCGATGTGCCGGCGCTTCCAGGCCGGCCTCGTCCTCGTCGGGATCGTCGCGGCGCTGCTGCCGCTCTTCTGACGGCCGCCGGACGGCCGTCGCTACTCGGCGACTTCGCGGAGCTTGCGGAGGAGGTCGCGCGCGGAGTCGCAGTGCTGAGCGGCGTCCTTCATCGACTGCCGGATGAGCTCGTAGCTCGCCCGCGGCAGGTTGTGCGAGTACTGCTCGAACTCGCCCTCGGCCGCCATCACCTCGATGCGCAGGCTCGAGAGCAGATCGTTCAAGGACAGCGCCGTCTCGGCGGTCATCGCCGCGATCTCGAGGGCGCGCTTGACCTTGATGCTACCCGCCTCGAGCTGTAGCTGCTGCTCGGCGCGGTCCATGCGCGCCTTCAGGTTGTCGCGCTCGATCTCCATCATGGAGAGATCGTTCTCGAGATCCTCCATCCGGCGCGCCGTCTCCTGGTTGAACTTGTTCGCGCGGTAGACGCGGAGCTCCGTCTGCAGCTGCTCGACCCGGCGCCGCAGCACGCGGATCTCGACGTCCGCCTCGGTCGGGCCGGTCTGGGCGGGAGGCGCGGGCTTCACCTCCAAGTCCGCGTTCCCGGGAGCCATGTCGACCGCGTTCACGTGGCCGGTCGGGCCCACGGAGGGAATCGCGCCCAGGCCGTGGTGCTGCATGATCGGCACCGGCGAGGCCCCCGCCGCGCCGCTCGCCACCCCTGCACCGGCACCCGCACCGCTGTCCACGAACCGGAGCCAGAGGCTGCCGCACCGGACGGCATCGCCGTGCTTGAACATGTGCTGCTGGACGCGCTGCTCCTGGAAGTACACGCCGTTCGCCGACTGCAGATCCTCCAGGACGTAGCCGCCGCCGCCACCCCAGTAGATCCTCGCATGGTGCCGCGACACCATCGCGTCGTCGGTGCGGATCGCGCAGTCCATGGCGCGGCCTACTCGAATCTCGGCCGAAGCCAGATCCAGCGATCCCTCGATGCCTTGAGCATCGCGCCAGAGGAGCCTCGCCACGTCTTGCGAAAAGGTATGTCAGCCAGCGCAGAACCACAAGTTTGGTGGGTCGGTACGGCGACCCCTCATGACGCATGGTAAGTGGACGGCCATGTGTGGCGTCTTCGGAATCCATGGCCATGACGAGGCCGCGAATATCGCGTACCTCGGCATGCACGCCCTCCAGCACCGGGGCCAGGAGTCGGCGGGCCTGGTCGCCTGCAACGACGGCAAGCTGCGCCAGGAGGTGGCCATGGGCCTCGTTTCGGACGCCTTCGACCGCGAGACCCTCGCCAAGCTGCCAGGCGACTCGGCCGTCGGCCACGTCCGCTACTCGACCGCGGGAACCAGCGAGCTCCGCAACGCGCAGCCGTTCCTCTTCGAGTACGCCGGCGGCTCGATGTCGATCGCCCACAACGGCAACATCGTGAATGCCGACGAGCTGCGCGCAGAGCTCGAGGCCCAGGGCTCGATCTTCCAGACGTCCAGCGACACCGAGGTGATCGTCCACCTGATGGCGAAGGCGCGCGCCGCGAAGGGATCGGCCGATGTGCTGGGCGCGCTCGTCGAGGCGTTGAAGCGCGTCCGCGGCGCCTACTCGCTCGTGCTGCTCGCGAGCACGGGGGTCGCACGCGACGAGCAGCTCATCGGAGTGCGCGACCCCAGCGGGTTCCGCCCGCTCGTCGTCGGTCGGCTCAAGAACTCGTTCGTGCTGTCGTCGGAGACCTGCTCGTTCGATCTCATCGAGGCGGAGTTCATCCGCGAGATCGAGCCCGGCGAGATCGTCGTGATCGACAAGTCCGGGATGGCGAGCCACCGGGTCCTGCCGCCGCAGAGCAAGGTCGACGGCCCCACGTTCTGCGTGTTCGAGCACGTGTACTTCGCGCGCCCCGACAGCCTCGTGAACGGCAAGAGCGTGTATCGCGCCCGCGACCGGATGGGCACTCGCCTCGCGCAGGAGGCGCCCATCGAGGCGGACGTCGTGATCGCGGTGCCCGACTCCGGGGTGCCGTCCGCGATCGGGTATGCGCGCGAGGCGGGCATCCCCTTCGAGATGGGGCTCATCCGGTCGCACTACGTCGGGCGGACGTTCATCGAGCCCCAGGATTCGATCCGTCACTTCGGCGTGCGCCTGAAGCTCTCGCCGGTGCGTTCGATCGTCGACGGCAAGCGGGTGGTGGTCGTCGATGACTCGCTGGTGCGCGGCACCACCTCGCGCAAGATCGTGAAGATGCTCCGGGCCGCAGGGGCGCGCGAGGTCCACCTCCGCATCAGCGCACCGCCGACGACGAACCCGTGCTTCTACGGCATCAACACGCCGACGCGCAGCGAGCTCGTGGCGGCGTCGCACACGGTCGACGAGATCGCGCGCTACGTGACGTGTGACTCGCTCGCGTACCTGTCCCACGACGGGATGATGGCGGCCGTGACGGGCGAGCCGAACGTCGCGGGACGCGGCTACTGCTCGGCCTGCTTCACGGGCAACTACCCGGTAGCGCTCGGGGCGTCCGAGCTTGTCCAGCTGCGCGGCGCCAGGGTATAGGCAGAGCCGTCATGCCGATCGAGACCGTCGACACGCGCGCGGTGAAGACGCGCCTTGCGGAGCTGGGCGACAAGCTGGTCGAGCTCCGGAGGTTACTTTGACGTCGACCACAAGCGCCTGAAGGTCGAGGAGCTGGACTCCATCGCGTCCCGGCCCGGCTTCTGGGACGACCAGAAGAAGGCCCAGGGCGTGCTGCGCGAGAAGAAGGGCTTCGACCGGGTCGTGCGCACCTACGACGCGCAGCTGCGAGCGGTCTCCGACGCCGAGACGCTGCTCGAGCTGGCGGAGGAGATGAGCGACGAGGCCTCGGCGAAGGAGGCCGAGGCGGCGGTCGCGGCCGTCGTCGCCGCGCTCGACGAGATGGAGTTCAAGCGGATGCTCTCCGGAGAGCTCGATCCGGGTGGCGCGATCGTGCAGATCACGGCGGGCGCCGGCGGGGTCGATGCATCCGACTGGGCGCAGATGCTGATGCGCATGCTGATTCGCTACGCCGACCGGCAGTCGTGGAAGGTCGAGGTGCTCGACGAGACCGCCGCCGAGGAGGCCGGGATCAAGAGCGCGACGTTCCTCGTCTCGGGCGACTACGCGTACGGGCTGCTGAAGGCCGAGAACGGCGTCCACCGGCTGGTCCGCGTGTCCCCGTTCGACGCGAACGGACGCCGGCAGACGAGCTTCGCGGCCGTGACGATCACCGCCGACATCGACGATGACATCGTGGTCGACATCGACGACGGCGACCTGCGCATCGATACCTATCGCGCGGGCGGTGCCGGTGGCCAGCACGTCAACAAGACGGACTCGGCCGTGCGCATCACGCACAATCCGACGGGCATCGTCGTGCAGTGCCAGAACGAGCGGAGCCAGCACGCCAACAAGGCGACGGCGATGAAGCTGTTGCGCGCGAAGCTGTACGACTACGAGATCGCGAAGCGCGAGGCCAAGGCGGCGGAGGACGCGAAGGCGCGGCTGCGCATCGAGTGGGGCTCGCAGATCCGCAGCTACGTGCTGTTCCCGTACCAGCAGGTGAATGATCACCGCACCGAGCTGAAGACCTCCGACGTGGCGTCCGTCCTCGACGGCAACCTCGACGAGCTGATCCGGACGTTCCTGCTCCAGTCCGCGAACGCGCGCGTCTAGGCGACGTCCGAGGCCAGCGCTGGGCCTGGTCTCACGATTCGTCACATCGCGAGGTTGCTGATGGATGGACTCGAGGTGGCATGTCAACCCCGGCGAACGCCGGGGTCCTGACACGCGCTACTTCTGCATCGCCGCGATGCGAGCCTTGATGAGGTTCACATCCTTGGCGGTGGGCGCAGCATTGACGTACGCCTGGAGGTGGTCGAGCGCCTTCGCCTGGTCGCCGAGGGCGGCGTAGGCGAGCCCGAGGCCGCGATGGCCGGCCGCGAACCCGGGGTAGAGCGCGAGCGCCTCGCGGTAGGACTTCACGGCACTGGCGGCGTCGCCCGCGAACAGGTGCTGGTTGCCCTCCTCGTAGGCAGCCTTCGCGCGCTCGCGCCCTGCGGCGGTGTCGCCGGGCGGCGTGACCACCGCCGGGACGGGCGTGACGATCGCAGCCACGGTGGTCGGCTTGCCGGTGCCGTGGGGCTTGCCCGCGCCCGGGACGGCGGGGCCCGGCCTGGACGGGCCCGGGCCGGTGGGGACGGCCCCGGACGTGGATGGACGGGTGGGCCGGGTCCCGGACGTGCCGGTCACCGCCACCGAGCCGCCCGAGCCGCCCGAGCCGCCCGAGCCGCCCGAGCCGCCCGTGACGCCGGTAGCCGGGTGGCCGGGGCGGGTCGCGACCGCCGGCTCGGCGGGTGTCGGTGTCGGAGCCGGGGTCGGGATTGGATCTGGGGTCGGCGTCGGCGTCGGCGTGACTGGTTCCGTCGTGAGGGGCTGTGATGGTGCGCTGCTCGCGTTGGGAGCGGCCGCCGGGTCCGCGGTCGCGGTCACCGCGGTGCCGGCGGGTGCGGACGGGCGGTGCCGCGTGAGCGCGAACATCACGAGCGCGAAGCCGATCACGCCCGCGACGCTCGCGAGCACGACGGCACGCCTGCGCACCGGCGAGGCGGGAACCCGATATGAATCGGTCTGCTGACGACGCTCGTCGAACGGGTCGAGCGGCTCGGGAATCAGCGAGATCAGCGGTTGCGCGGCGATCGAGGGCGTCGCCATCACGGGCGCGGGCGCGGGCGCGGGCGCGGGCACGGGCGCGGGCACGGGCGCGGGCGCGGGCATCACGGGCGCGGACGCTTGCTGCTGCACCTGCACCACAGGCGTGTGCACCGGCACCACGAGCGACGGCGACGCAGCGAGGGGCGCGGGTGCGACGGGGGCAGGCACGGGCGTCGCTGCGGGCGCCGGGGCCACCGCGACCCGCGGGCCCGCCGCCGCCACGGCGGCGACCTCGACCGGCGGCGCCGCCGGGATCTCGAGGTCATCCTCCCAGTCCTCACCCTCGGTGTAGTCATCGAGGACCTCGGGCTCGGGCGTCAGCACCGGCATGGGCGCTGCGGGCATCCGCGCCGCCGGCGCCACGGGGGCCGCCGCCGCCAGCTTCGCGATCGGCGCCGTGACCGCGTGCGGTACCGGCGGCGTCTTCGGTGGCACCTTGATCGAGAGCTGCGCCTGGGTCACGCGGGCGGTCGGGGCCGGAGGAGGCGCTGCGGGCTGCGTCGCCGCGCGCGTCGGTACGATGCCGCGCATGGCCGTCGGCCGGGTCGGCGCGGCAGCCGCTGGCGCAGGTGGCGCGGCCACGCGTGCGGCCGGGCGCGCCGCGATCTCGTAGACCTCGGCGGCGGGCTTCGCGCCGTCCCCGTCGTCATCCGGCAGCGACCAGCCCTCGGAGTCGTCCGCGGGGGGCGGCTGGACGGTGGCCGCTCGCGGAACGGTGGCTGCCCGTGGAACCGTGGCTGCCCGCGCGGGCGCCGGTGCGGGTGCCGGCGCAGCTGCGGGTGCACGCTTCCCGGCCGACTGCTCGAGCAGCGCGAGGGCTGCCGCGCCCTGCGGGGTCGAGCCGGCGCGCACCGTTGACGAATTGAACGGGTTCGCGACCGGCGTGGGAGCGGCCGGAGCCTTGAGCGTACGTGGCAGCGCCATCGTGCGGCGGTGCTCCGCGGGCGGCGGGCCAGGCGCCGGCGCGTTCGCGGTCTGCTTCACGAGTGCATCGAGCCTGGCATCGCCGACCTGGGGCGTGCTCTGGCTCGCGTTCCAGTCATCCCCGTCGAGCGCGTCCAGCTCGACGAGGTCGGTGCTCTCGTCGTCTCGCTCCACCTTGCTCATGGCCGCGTCGCCTCGTCGATCACGTCGTGGACGCCATCGCTCGCGTCCTCACCGGTATCGAACAGCTTGGTGGCGCGTCGCTTCCACGCGGCAGCATCCACGTCGAAGAGCGAGACCGTCACGCGGCAGGACTCCGGCTTGGGCCCGCGCTCGATCGTCGCGAACAGCATCTGGTTCGCGTGGAGCGAGCGCCCGACGTTCTGCAGGCACGCCATGGTCTGATCGACGCACTCGATGGACAGCTGCACGACCTCGAGGGAGACCTTCGAGATCTGCGCCTCGCTGAACCCGCGGACGCGCGCCCGTCCGAGGAGGTCCGTGATGGCCCGTGCCGTCTCGGGGAACGTCAGGCTCTCCGTCTGCAACATCGCGAGCTTTGGGAGGGCGACGGGCGCGACGACCGTTGGCCCCGTGGATGGGGAGCCACAGGCGGCGACCATCGCCACCAGAAGTCCCACGATCGCCCTGGCTGGATGCAGCACGTACGCGGGGAGCGTAACACGCGACTGACGACGCGACCCGCTACGACGGCCGGGACCCACCGGGCGGGCCACCAGCACCGGGCAGCGCCCACGCGGCGGCATCGCTGGCAGCCAGACCCTCGAGCTCGCCCAGGGAGACCGCGGTGCCGTCGTCCAGGCTCACCGCGAGGCTGCGATACCGGAGGCGGAGCTCACCGCTCGCGCACTCGACCGTCATCCCCGCCGGCAGGGCACCCACACCCGGCTCGACGCGGGCGCCGACCAGGTCCGGTGCGCTCCCCACGATCCCGCCAGGATCGTCGATCGGCGGCTCGTCCCACGGCTGGAAGACGAACTCGGTGCAGCCCTCGAGCGTCACCTTCACCACGGAGCCTCCCCCCGGGAACCGGCGCCGCACGCGCGGCAGCTCGAGATCGATCACGATCGTCGAACCGCGCTGCGTCAGGGCCACGATCTGACCGTCGCGGAGGAGCCCCCACGGCGTCGGGTCATCACCCGCGATCGTCATCGTGGCGCCCCGGCCGTCAGCGTCTCCAGCGTCGCGCGCGCCTTGGACAGGGCGTCCGGGTTCGCCTGACCGGCGGGCATCGACTCCCAGAGCGCGACCACCTGTGCCCGGTACGTCCGCTCGGCCGCAGCGTCCTTCGCGTCGTGTGCGATGTCCGCGCGCTGGCCGAGCAAGCGCGCCTTGCGTGGTCCGTACACCATGTGGATTGCCTGCTCCGTCCACGTCGCTGCCTCGCGCAGCTCGCCGCCCTTCCAGTACAGCCAGCCGATGCGCGCCGGCGGGTCGTACTCGGCCGGAAGTTGCTGCGCCAGCGACACCAGCGACGGCACGAGCGCGAGGGGCGTCTTCAGATACGCGTACACCTCGCAGCGTGGCCAGATGTAGGTCATCGCGGCGAGCGGCGTGGCCGCGGCGGCGGCCGTGTCGTCGAGCAGCTTGCGCTGTCGCTCCGCGGTCGCCGCCGCGAGATCGTGCGTTCCGAGCACGTCCAGCGTCTCGCGGAGGTTCGCGAGCGCATCCGAGCGGTCGTCGACCGAGAGCGGTGCCGCCGCATCGTCGACCAGCGCTTGCCATCGCGCCACCGCGCGCTGGCGCAGCGCCGTGACCCGGGCCGTGACCGCCTGGTCCGCCGGTGCCGCTTCCATCGCGGCAATCGCGCACTCCATCGCCGTGTACAGAAAGTCGCTCGCACTCGCGGCGGTCCCGGTCTGGTCGATCGACTTCTCCGCCAGCACGATGCAGCCCTCGATGTCCTTGCGCCGCTCCTTCGTGCCGATCAGCGACACGAGCACGTCGGGGCGGCGCGACCAGTCGGCGGGCGCGCCGTTCAGCGCGGCGGTGAGCTCGGCATCCGCGCCCTCGAGATCCCCGTCCGCCGTCGCGCGCTCCGAGGCCAGCAGATTGGCCTCCGGGCCCGTGATGCCGCCCGCGGCGGCGGTGGCCCCGGCGGCCATGAACGCGTGAAACTGCGCGACGCTCGCGGAGCCGACGAAGCGCGCGAGCACGGCCTCGTCCGCGCCCACCACGTAGAACGTGGGCCAGGCGGACAGCGGGAACTTGCCGACGGGGCCCTCGTTCTCCGGCCGGTCGGTATCGAGGGCCGCGAACACGAACTTCGAGGCATCCGCACCGAACGACGCATCCCGGAACACCGTCGACTGCATCGACAGGCACGTGTGGCACCACGGCGCCCACAGATCGAGCACGACGGGGAGGTGCTTCGCGCGCGCGCACGCGAGCGCACCGGCGTAGTCATCGTGGATCCACGTGAGCGGTGCCGCGGACGTGGCCTTGGCCATCGCGGCCGTGCACGCCGCGGTGGTCGCGGCATCCACGGGCGCGCCGGAGCCGGAGCCCGAGCCCGAGCCAGCGCCCGACGCCACGGCGGACCCGGCCGAACCAACCGTCGCGGGCGGATCCCGCGGCTGCGGCTCGGTCCGCTTGCAGCTGGTCGCCGCGATCACCAGGACGACTGCCGCTCGCACGAGGTCGCGCATCGCGATCAGATAGCACGACACCTCGTCGCCGCTGTGCCCGCCCACGTCATGCCGCGGCGCCCCCGATCATGTATGGTCCGCCGCCATGGCCGCCGGCCCCGAGGTTCCCTCCGAGTCCACGCTCGACCGCATCATGGGGGAGCGTCGCGAGAAAGCCGCCGCGCTGCGCACCAGCGGGAGCGACCCGTATCGCAATGATCTGGGCCCCGCCGTCTCGCTGGCGCAGGTCCGCGCGCGCTACCTGAGCACGAAGCCGCCCGAGGTCCCGGCGGCCGCGCCGACCGCGAAGGACCCGGCCGCGCCCTCGGGGCCCACCGGTCCGAAGGAGAAGCGGCCTCCCGAGGTCATCGTCCCGATCGATGGCGAGACGCTGCGCGTTGCGGGTCGGGTGATGGTCAAGCGCGGCATGGGCAAGACGCTGTTCGCGCCGATCCGCGATGCCACCGGCGACCTCCAGCTCTACCTGAACGTCGATCACGTGAACGCGAGTGACTTCGAGACGGTCCTGCCGCTGCTCGATGCCGGCGACATCGTCACCGCCGAGGGCGCCGCGTTCTGGACCAAGCGCGGCGAGTTGTCGATCCTCGTCTCGCGCCTGTGGATCGTCACCAAGTCGCTGCGCCCGCTCCCCGACAAGTGGCACGGCCTCACCGACGTCGAGGCGCGCTACCGGCAGCGCTACGTCGATCTCGCCGTCGATCCGGCCGTCCGCGAGGTGTTCCGCAAGCGCTCGCGCATCGTCTCCGGGATCCGCCACTTCCTCGACGCGCGCGACTTCCTCGAGGTGGAGACGCCGATGATGCACCCGATCATCGGCGGCGCCGCGGCGCGACCCTTCGTCACGCACCACAACGCGCTCGACATGAAGCTGTTCATGCGCATCGCGCCGGAGCTGTACCTGAAGCGCCTCGTCGTCGGCGGCTTCGAGCGCGTCTACGAGGTGAACCGGAACTTTCGCAACGAGGGGCTGTCGCGCTCGCACAACCCCGAGTTCACGATGCTCGAGTTCTACCAGGCGTACGCGACGTACACCGACCTCATGGAGCTCACCGAGACCATGATCGGGGAGCTCGCGCGCAGCGTGAACGGCAGCACGACGGTCACGTGGGACGGCGTCGAGATCGAGCTCGCGGCGCCGTGGCGTCGGCTCTCGATCCGCCACGCGGTGCGCGACCTCGGGGGGATCGCGGACGCCGAGCAGGTGTTCGAGGATCCGCTGCTCGCCGTGGCGACCTGCATGAAGCACAAGTTGCCGGCGGCCGACGTGGCGCGCGTGCTCGTGGCGGGGCTCCCCGACGCGGGGAATGGCGAGCACCTCGAGATCAGTTGGGCGCTGAAGACCATGGATCACGGTCCCGCCCAGCGCGCCGTCGCGCGCTACGCCACGCCCGAGCAGCGTCGGATCACGGCCGGCCACCTCGGCTATCTGCTGTTCGAGGCGGTGGCGGAGAGCAAGCTGGTCCAGCCCACCTTCCTCCACGAATTTCCGCTTGCCGTGTCGCCGCTCGCGCGCAAGAACGACCGGGACGGGGTGTTCTGCGATCGCTTCGAGCTGTTCGTGAACGGCAAGGAGATCGCGAACGGGTTCTCCGAGCTGAACGATCCCGATGACCAGCGCAGCCGCTTCGCCGCGCAGATGCGGGCCAAGGCGGCGGGGGCCGACGAGACGATGGACTACGACGAGGATTATTGCCGTGCGCTCGAGGTCGGCATGCCGCCGGCAGCGGGGGAGGGCATCGGCATCGATCGCCTCGCGATGCTGCTCACCGGGCAGACGTCGATCCGCGATGTCATCCTGTTCCCGCTGATGCGACCGGAGTCATGACCCCGCCGTGAGCGAGCCCATCGACGATCCCCCGCGAACGCCCGAGCCTGGCGCCGAGCCTGGCGCCGAGCCCGACGCCGAGCCCGATCTGGACGCGGCCAGCGCGTCCGCCGGTGCGCTCGCGGTCGCTGCCGCCGCCGAGCGCGTCGAGGCTCGCACCCCGCCCGACGGCCGCAGCGACCTCCACGCGATGGTCGAGCGCGACGAGTTCCACCGCCAGCATCGGAAGCGGACGATCGCGGTCGTCCAGGTCGTCACCGGTCTCGTGCTGCTCACCGCCGGGCTGGTCGTCACGAGCCTCTCGTTCGCGTTTGCGCTGCCGTCCGGGGGTAGCTTCGTGCTGTGGTACGGCCCGATCGGCGCCGGCCTCCTCGCGGTCGTGCGCGGCACGTACGGGCTGCTCGCCGACACGAGCGTCGCCGACGATCGTCACCTGTCGCCCGCACAGCGGCGGCGCCGGGCGAAGCGCGATCTGGCCGTCGGCGCGCTGCTCGTGATTGCACCACTCGTGGTCGCGTTCGCGAGCGTCCACGTGAGCGTCTGGGGCCGCGGCCTGTTCGCGCTGCTCGTCGGGCTCGTCGCGATCGGGCTCGCCCTGCTCGCGCGCGCGCTCGTCGCGACGCTCCCCGATGACGATCGCCGCGTCACGATCGGGGCGGCCGTGATCGCCGTCGTCGGGCTTGCGATCGCGTGGTCGGCGTCGGCGCCCATCTTCCGCGGCGCCACGCGAGGTGAGCTCGCCGAGCTGTTCGCGCTGTACGCGGCAGCGTTCGTGGGCATCACCGCGCTCGCCGAGGCCCTCAGCCGCATGCGCGTCGCGCCGCCCGTCGCGACCGCCAGCCCCGATTTCGGCGCGATCGCCGCGATCCGCCGCCGCCGCTTCCTCGTGGATCTCGCGATCGGCGTGACGCTGCTGATGGCCGGCATCACCGTCTCGATCGTCACCTATCGCGATCGCGCGACGACGAGCAAGTACGTGATCATGGTCGGGCCGATCGTCGCGGGCCTGGTGTTCATCCTCCGGGCGCTGATGGGCGGCTTCAAGTCGTTCGTCGCGTGGCGCTACCTGCTCGTGTTCAACCGCCGGGTCACGCGGCGGGCGATCATCGGGGTCGTGGTCGCGCTCGTCGCCGCGCTGTACCTCGGCGTGTCCCGGTCGGGGTGGCTCGGGCCCGCCGGCGCCCCGTTCGTGGCCGAGGGCCTGCTGGGCATGCTCGCGTTCGGCGTGATCGCACTCGGCTGGGGCCTGCTCCGGCACTCGCGGCCCTCGTTCTGGATGTACGTCACGGGCATCGTGATCGCGATCGGATGCGCGATCGTGCTCGACGCGATCCAGCCCGCCCACGTGCGCGGGCCGTTCGATCCACCGCCCGAGCACGCGGTGGCGCTCCAGGTGATCTACATCGGCAAGTTCATCGGCATCGGGCTCGCCGGACTCGCCGCGTACTTCGGCACGCTGCGCGCGTTCTTCACGTTCTTCACCGTGATCCCGATCGTGGGCGTGTGGATCGGGACCTCTGCGCTCGTGATGGTGCTCGCCGTGATGAGCGGGTTCGAGACGGATCTGCGCGACAAGATCCTCGGCTCGAACGCACACATCCAGATCACGCGCGAGGACGGCGAGTTCACCGACTGGCGCGCGGCGAAGGCCAAGATCGATGCGATTCCGGGCATCGTCGCGTCGTCGCCGTATGCGGTCTCCGAGGTCGTCATCGCCGCGAACAACAACGGCATGAACGTGATCGTGAAGGGCATCGATGCCGCCACGGTCGGAGCCGTGACGAACCTCGTCGCGAACCTGGAAGACAAGGATGCGCTCGACCGCCTCGAGCCGCTCGTGCACGACGATGCGGCGGTGGTGATCCCGCAGCACCCCGCGCCGCTGCAGCCCGACCCGGGCGCGGTCGACCCGCCACCGCCCGATCTACTCCAGGGCGGCGATCCGACGGACTATTCCCACGGCGCCCCACCCGACGGGACCGACGGGACCGACGGGACCGATGGGACCGATGGACGGGATGGGTCGAGTGGCCCGGGAGGCACCGACCGGCCTGCGCCCTATGTACCCGTCACCGGCGACATCCCGCCCGACGACCTGCTGACCTCCGACCTCCCGCCGACCGACTACAGCGCTCGCGCTGCGGTCGCGACGGGCACCGACGGGGAGCGCGACGGCGATGGCTCCGACGGCTCCGACGGAACCGCGCGCGCCGATGACAGCGATGCGATCGACGCATCGGACCTCTCGATCGAGCCCGTGCTGTCGGGCCGCACGAAGTCGCTCTCCGGCGTCCTCGTCGGCAAGGAGCTCGTGAAGCAGACGCACATGTATCCGGGTCAGTCGGTCCGGCTGGTGTCGCCGCTGTCCGATCCCGCAAATCCCGACGCGACTGGCACCCCGATCCCCTACAACCGCGACTACCGGATCGCCGGGGTCTTCTTCACGGGGATGTACGAGTACGACCTGAAGTACGTCTACGTGACGCTCGATTCGCTGCAGCAGTTCCTGGATCGCGGCGACGCCATCGATGGCATCGAGGTGCGCGTCACCGACGCTGACGACACGGGCCGCTACGTGCCGAACGGCAGCGATCCGGGCCTCATCGCGAAGGCGCTCGGCGCGGGCTACCGCGTCCAGGACTGGCGCGAGCTCAATCGCTCGCTGTTCTCGGCGCTGAAGCTCGAGAAGATCGCGATGTTCCTGGTGCTCGGCATCGTGATCCTCGTCGCCTCGTTCTCCATCGTCGGCAACCTCATCATGGTGGTCGTCGAGAAGCAGCGCGAGATCGCGCTGCTGAAGACGCTCGGCGCGAGCGACGCATCCGTCACGCAGCTCTTCGCGATCCAGGGGCTCATCATCGGGCTCATCGGCACCGCGATCGGGATCGCCACGGGGCTCGCCGGCTGCTGGGCGGGCAAGCGGTTCGGGCTGCCGCTGAACGAGGCCGTGTATTACATCGACAAGCTCCCGATCCACGTCGACCCCGAGTCGGTGGGCGCCGCCGCCGTGGCCGGCGTGGCGATCTCGATCGCGGCCACGCTGTACCCGGCCTTTCTCGCGTCGCGCGTGCGGCCCGCCGCCGGCATGCGGCACTAAAAGCGAGCCTTCGGGTCCAGGCCGGGGCCCGATGTGAATCTGCGACGGGGGTGTCGCGATTGCTTCACACGTGCAGAGCCCGACGTCGTGAATGCGCCTACTTGCGGATGGCACGACGCGTGCTTATACCCGCGCGTATGAAGAGCGCGCTCCTCGTGTCGGCACTGCTCGCGGCGACCGCTCAGGTCGCGAGCGCGGGCGCATACGTGGGCCTCGGGCTCAGCCCGACGCCCGCCGCGAGCGACTCGCTCTCCGCTGTCGCCACGCCGGACGGGCGGGGCGGCCGGGCGCTCCTGGGCTTCCGCTTCGCGAACCTCTCGTTCGAGGGCGCGCTCGCGGGCGTGCACACGCTGACGGCCCACGGTAACGACACGCTCTACACGGCCTGGGCGGCGGGCAAGCTGAGCCTGCCGCTCGGCAGCGGCTTCGAGGTGTTCGGGCGCGTCGGCGTGCATCACACGTGGACGAGCGTCGACCAGGGCCCGACGATCGACATCGCAGGTAACGGGCTCCTGGTGGGTGCGGGCGCCGAGTACAACCTGAACCTCGTGGCGACCAAGATCTCGCTCTGGGTCGACTACACGCTCGCCCACGCGGCGCTGCGCGATCAGCCAGACCAGCGCTACGGGCTTGACTACGACACCACGCTCCGCACGTGGACGCTCGGCATCTCGGTCGGGATCTAGCACCCGCGATCGCGGAACCAGGGATCCCGAAGGCGCGGTCGCGAGGCAACCATTGCGGCACGGCAATGGTCCCACCCCGCGTTGACACTCGCAGGACCGATCAGTAAGTTCCTGCCCCTTCAAGCGATTTTGCCGTGACCGACGAGCGCGCCGAGCCTTCGATAGATCTGCCGAGCCCGGTGCCGCCGCCCGCGCCTGATGCGGGGACCGGCGTGCCGATATCCAGCGGGTCCAGCGCAGCACGAGACCTGGCACCCCGCAGCGCGCGGGTCGGGACCGGGGTCGGGGCCCGCATCGAGGTCTCCCGGCTCGGCAAGGCGTACCTCCATGGTGGCAAGGCGCTCCCGATCCTCTGGGACATCGACCTCGTGCTCGATCCCGGCGACATGGTCGCGGTCGTCGGGGCCTCCGGGGTCGGCAAGTCCACGTTTCTGCAGATCCTGGGCACCCTCGACCTGCCGACCTCCGGCTCGATCCGGTTCGACCAGGAAGAGCTCACCACCATGTCCGCGTCGCGGCTCGCGGAGTTCCGCAACCGGCGCATCGGGTTTGTCTTCCAGTTCCACCACCTGCTGCCCGAGTTCACCGCGCTCGAGAACGTCATGATGCCCGCGCTCATCCAGCGCATCCCGGCCGCGATCGCGCGCCGGCGTGCGGCGGACATCCTCGGGCGGGTCGGGCTAACGCACCGCCTCACGCACCGCCCGGGCGAGCTCTCCGGCGGCGAGCAGCAGCGAGTCGCCCTCGCACGCGCCATGGTGCTCGAACCGTCGCTGCTGCTGGCCGACGAGCCGACCGGCAACCTCGACCGCGCGACCGGCGCGGCGATCCATCAGCTGTTCCTCGATCTCAATCGCGAGCGCGGATCGACCTTGCTCGTCGTGACCCACAATCCCGAGCTCGCCGCACTGATGCCGCGGCGGCTCCGCATGATCGACGGCGGTCGCCTCGTCGACGAGGCAGTGCAATGAACCGGATCTCGATTCGCAGTGCGTGGCTCGCGCTGGCGACCGCTTGCCTGATGCTCGCGCTGGGTTCCACGCGCGCACACGCGCAGCCCGCACCCGTGCCGGCGGCTGGCTCGGGCTCGGGCTCGGGTGCCGACGATGAAGGCACGGTCCAGGACGACGGCGCCGACGCGGGCTCGGACACGGGAACGCCGACCATCCCGCAGGGCCCCGACGGCAGCGCGGGCACGGCGCCCGTCGGCGGCGTCCGCATGCAAGGTCGCCCGATCGAGCGCGTCCAGTTCCGCGGCAACCGCAAGGTCGAGGACGACGCGATCCGCGTCCAGCTGCTGTCGAAGCCGGGGACGCTGTTCGATCCCGCGAAGCTGCGCGAGGACATCCGCGCGATGTGGAAGATGGGGTTCTTCGCGAACGTCGACGTCGAGGCCGAGCTCGCCGCGACGGGCGCGGTCACGCTCACGTTCGCCGTCACCGAGAAGCCGTCGATTCGCAAGGTCCTCGTCGCCGGGCAGTCCGCGCTCGGCCTCGACAAGATCAACGAAGTCATCGACCTCGAGCTCGACGCGATCGTCGACATCACGAAGGTGAAGGCGAACCGCGAGAAGATCGCGGAGCTCTACACCCGCGAGGGCTTCTACCTCGCGTCGGTCGACTACGAGATCCGGCCCGTCAACGAGGCCGAGGTCGATGTCTGGTTCAAGGTCGACGAGAAGGCCAAGGTCAAGATTCGTGACGTCCAGTTCATCGGGAACAAGGACCTCTCCGACGACGAGCTGCGTGCCGCGATCGCGACGCGCCGCGCCGATGCGCTGTCCTTCCTGAACGACTCCGGCGTCTACAACCAGGAGGCGTTCGAGCGCGATCTGCTGATCGTGAGCGGGTACTACTGGGACCGCGGCTACGCGAACGTGAAGGTCGGCACGCCGCAGCTCCGGCTCTCGCGTGACAAGCAGTACATGTACCTCTCCATCCCCGTGGACGAGGGGCCGATCTTCACGATCGCCGACGTGAAGTTCAAGGGCGACCTCATCGGGACCAAGGAGAAGAACCTCTCCGAGATCCGGATGCGCGGCGGCGACACGTTCAGTCGCACGGCCATCGCCGAGGACCGCGAGAAGCTGTCGAACTACTACATGGACCAAGGCTACGCGTACGCGAACGTCCTCCCGCTCACGAAGGTCGACCTTCCGAATCGGCGGATCACGCTGACGTTCGAGGTCGCCCGCGGCAAGAAGGCCTACTTCGAGCGCATCAACATCCGCGGCAACTCGAAGACGCGCGACAAGGTGATCCGCCGCGAGATGAAGATCTCGGAGGGCGAGCTCTTCAACAACACGAACCTCGAGGTCAGCAAGCGCCGCATCAACGCGCTCGGCTTCTTCGAGACGGTCGTCGTGTCCACGAAACGCGGCAGCTCGGACGAGTTTGTCGAGGTGAACGTCGAGGTCACGGAGCGCGCGACGGGGACGTTCCAGATCGGCGCCGGCTTCTCGTCGGTGGAGAACTTCATCGCGCAGGCGCAGATCAGCCAGAACAACCTGTTCGGCCGCGGGCAGACGCTCGCGCTGCAGGCGCAGATCTCGAGCCTGCGGCAGCTGTTCCTCCTGCGGTTCGTGGAGCCGTACTTCCTCGACACGGCGTGGACGTTCGCGTTCGACCTCTACAACCAGAGCCGCGGCTTCGGCACGTTCTTCCGCAATGCCTCGGGCGGCACGCTGACCTGGGGCTACCCGCTGTCGTACGAGGCCCGCGCCTTCCTGACGTACAAGCTCGAGAAAGTCGACATCACGCAGGGCTCGGGCGGCGTGACGAACCTCGGCGCGACCACGGTGCCGATCGCGGCCGCATCGGTCGCCAACCTGTTCCGCGGCGGCGTCACCAGCTCGCTGCGCGCCTCGCTGTCCTGGGACTCGCGCAACAATCGGCTGTTCCCGACGGCGGGCTGGTACCACACGCTGTTCGCCGAGTACGCGAGCACGTACACGGGCTCCGAGAACAAGTTCTTCCGCTGGGGCGGCTTCGCGCGCCACTACCGGCACCTCTGGGGTCCATTCGTCCTGCACTCGAACCTCGAGCTGGGCGTGACGACCTCGACCGATCCGCTCGGCGTGCCCATCTCGGAGCGCTACCTGGTGGGCGGCATCTACGACATCCGCGGCTACGCGCCGCGCTCGCTCGGGCCGCTGCTGGCCACGCAGTCACCGGGTGATCCGGGCCAGCAGCTCGGGAGCCTCCCGCTCGGCGGCAACATGCAGATCATCTTCAACAGCGAGGTCGAGTTCCCGCTGTTCAAGAAGGTCCAGATCAGCGGCGTGGTGTTCTTCGACGCCGGCAACGCCTACAACCTCGAGGATCGCTATTGCTCGGGCCTCCAGGGCAAGAACTCGTCGGTGTCGATCAAGTTCGACCCGTGCTTCCGGGCGGGCCGCTCGCTCACCAGCGGCCTGCGGCGGTCCGTGGGCTTCGGCTTCCGCTGGTTCTCTCCGATCGGCCCCCTCCGCTTCGAGTGGGGCATCCCCCTCGACGCCCAGAAGGGTGAGGACCCGCTCGTGTTCGAGTTCACGATCGGCAGCTTCCTGTGATGGACCGTCCGTGAATATCCGCGCTGGTCGTACCGTCGAACTCGTCGTATGAGGTGCACATGAATCGCTATGCAGCACTCGGTTGTCTCGGTCTCGGCCTGATGGTCTCGCCGCTGCTCGGCAGCTTCGCGCAGAGCGCGGTGCCGGCGCAGCCGCGCATCGGCGTGATCGATATCGAGAACACGCTGTCGACCACACCGGCCGGCAAGCGCGCGAACGACCAGTTCGAGAAGAACCGGAAGTCGAAGCAGGCCGACCTCGACAAGCAGCAGACCGAGCTCCGCAAGGCGGCGGCCGATCTCGAGAAGCAGCAGGCCGTGCTGAAGCCGGATGTCTTCAAGACCAAGCAGGACGAGCTCCAGAAGAAGTTCGTCGACCTCCAGCAGACGTACGTGAAGCTCGAGCGCGAGCTCGCGACCGACCGCACGAAGCTCGTGCAGGATCTGCTCAAGCTGGCCGAGCCGAAGATCGAGAAGATCGCCAAGGCCGAGGGCATCCACCTGATCATCGATCAGAGCGCGACGATCTGGACGGATCCGTCCATCGACCTGACCGCGAAGCTGAACGCCGAGATGAAGTAGCGGCGCCGGCCCGTGTTACGACACGGGCATGAGCGAAGTGTTGAAGGCGGAGCAGATCCTCGCGCTCCTGCCGCATCGCTATCCATTCCTGCTGATCGATCGCGTGCTCGAGATCAGTGAGGACAAGGTCGTCGCGCTCAAGAACGTCTCGTACAACGAGCCGTACTTCCAGGGGCACTTCCCGGGCGTGCCGATCATGCCGGGGGTCCTGCAGATCGAGGCCATGGCGCAGGCGGGTGGCATCCTCGCGTCGCGCTCGGTGAAGTTCGACCCGACGACGCACGTGATGCTGTTCATGGCGATCGACGCCGTGAAGTTCCGCAAGGCCGTGACCCCGGGCGACCAGCTGCGCATCGAGGTCGTCCCCCTGCGCAAGGGCAAGATCTTCAAGATGAAGGGCGTGATCACCGTCGACGGCCTGGTCGTCTCGTCGGCCGAGTTCCTCGCCGGGCTGGCCGAGAAATCCAAGGTCGCGTGATGCGTGGGTGGGGCGGGGTGGCGCTCGCACTCGCGCTCGCGGTCGCCCTCGCCGCGTGCAAGGCCAGCACGCGGCAGAAGCGGGAGGGCGATGCGGCGCCCGCCGATATCGTCGCCGCGCCGATCTACACGGACGGCGGGACCACGAGCCACGGAGGGGCGGCGGGAGGCCCGACCGCGGACGAGGTCGAGCCGAACGACGGCGCCGACACGGCCACGCCGCTGACGCTCGGCGGTGGGGTCCGCGGCACGCTCGGACTCGATGGCGATGTCGACTACTTCCGGCTCGACGTCAGCGAGGCGGGCGTCCTCGCGATCACGCTGCCGGCGGTGGATGCGGACCTCGCCGTCGAGCTGCTCGACCCGTCGCTGAAATCGATCGCCAGGTCCGACCGGGCCGGCAAGCGCGGCGAGGAAGGGATCCCCGACGTGGGGGTCGCGCCGGGGCGCTACACGGTGGTGGTCCGAGGGAAGAAGCCGCCTGCCGTGAAGGTGGTGCCCGCAAAGCCGCCCCGGACGAAGCGTGGCAAGCACCCGGCGAAGGGCAAGCCTGCCGACGTCGGCGTGCCGCCCGCGCCGGTCGCGGCACCCGCGAGCGCGATGCCGGGCGTCGCCTACGAGCTCACGGCCGCGCTCGTCACGCCCGCTGCCGGCGCGGAGCACGAGCCGAACGACGATCGCGGCACGGCGGCGGAGCTGATCGTCGGCGAGACCGTGACCGGGTACCTCGGGTGGACGGGCGATGTCGACACGTGGAAGCTCTCCGTCGAGGCTCTCGGCGCGACGAACGTGCTCGACCTCGAGGCCACTGCCGTCGATGGGCTCACGCTCACGTTGGAGGTCGCTGATGCTCTCGGCAAGCCGGTCGCCACGCGCAGGGGCGCGAAGGGCGCGGCCGTGGTCGCGGCGGGGCTCGGGCTTGCCGTCGCCGCGGGGGCGCCGCCCTTCGTGTACGTGACGGTGAAGTCGGACCGGTCGAATCCGGTGACGACGTACTCGCTGCGGGCGACGGAGAAGCCTGCCGTCGAGGATGCGGACCGCGAGCCCAACGACACGCCCGAGCGCGCGATGGAGTTCCCGGCCGATCGGGTGGAGGTCACCGGGACCTGGGCCATCGGTGATGTCGACTACTTCGCGGTGCCGCCGAGCGACGCCGCGCGCACGCTCGAGGCCACGCTCGACACGCAGGACCGGGCCGACTTCGCGATCGAGCTGCTGGTCGACGACAAGTCGATCGCGAAGGGGGACGGGGGGACGGGGCATGCCGCGCACGTGAGCGGGCCGGTCCCTGCCGGGGCGCGGGCGCTGCTTCGCGTGCGCGCGAGCGATGCATCGGCGCCGGCCACGTACAGCGTGAAGCTGCACGACGCGCCGGCGGCTCCGTGAGCACCACGGCCCTGCACCGCGGACCGCTCGAGCGCGGGATGACGTCCGGCCGGGCCGCGAGCATTCTGCTCGTGCTCGCGCTGGTGAACCTGGTCTCGTACGCGGCGCGCAACGCGCTGTTCACGGTGTACCCAGGACTGCACGCGCGGCTCGGGATCGACGAGACCACGTTCGGGCTGCTGAACACGTTCTTCATGATCCCGCACGCGGCCGCCACGCTCGCGTTCGGCTTCGCGGGGGACCGCTACGACCGCCGCCGCGTGATCGCCGTCGGCATGGCGCTCGCGAGTGCGGGCGGCGCCGCGGGCGCGCTCACCCATAGCTACGCCATGCTCGCCCTCACGCGGGCCGTCGTGGGGCTCGGCACGGCGGCGGTGGTGCCGCTCGCGAACTCGATCATCGGTCAGCTCTACGAGGGGCCACGCAAGGCGAGCCGGCTCGCGCTGTTCAACCTCGGGCTCTTCCTCGGCGGCGTGGTCGGGTTCGGCAGCGGCATCGTGCTCGGCTTCCCGCTCGTCGTGATCGCGCTCGCGATTCCCGGGTTCGTGCTCGCCGCGATCGTGCTCGCGCTGCCGGTGCCCCCGGTCCCCGCGCTGAGGCATGGCGAGGAGGCACCGGGTCTGCGCGAGCTCGTCCACAACGCGCGCGTGCTGCTGCGCATCGTCACGTTGCGGTGGCTGCTGGTGTCCACCACGGTCATGGCGTTCGCGGCGGGGGCCTACGCGGCGTGGCTGAAGGAGCTGCTCGTGCGCGAGCCACCCGACGGCAAGGGCATGTCGCAAGGGCAGGCCGGGCTCCTGCTCGGGCTCTCGCTGTGCGCAGGGCTCGCGGGCATCATCACGGGGGCGCGCCTGTCGGATCGGCTGCGCGCGACGAGCCTCCGCGGGCGGCTGACCGTCATCGTGCTCGGCATGCTCCTCACGGCGCCGTGCGCGGCCGCGGCCATCACGGTCCCCGCGGGCGCCGGCCTCTACGTGGCGGGGCTCGCGACGATGTTCTTCATCAGCTGGTACCACGCACCCATGGCAGCGACCGTCGATGACCTCGCGCCACCCGGCATGGCGGTGAGCGCGCAAGGGCTCGTGATCTTCGTGATGCACATGCTCGGCACGGCGACCTCCGCCTGGCTGGTGGGGATCCTCGCGAAGCACTGGTCGCTGCCGACCGCCCTGTGGATCCCGACAGGTGGCCTCGTGATCGCAGCGCTCTGCATGCTGCTCGCCTCGCGCACGTTCCCGGCCGATCAGGCCCGTGCCCGCGGTGGCACCGCGTAACCGCTATGGCTAGACTCACCCACACCATGCGCTCGCGCTCGCGACTTGCCCGGATCCTGCTGTGTCTCGCCCTCGCGACCGCGGGTGTGGGATGCCGCGATCATGGCGGCCCGAGCGGGACGCTCGACCAGTACGGCCGCGCGCTGGAGCGCAAGGACTATGGCCGCGCCTACGAGATGATGTCGGCGAGCTATCGCGGCAAGGTCTCGCGCGAGGACTACGTGCGGATGATGCGCGACAACGGTCGCGAGGCTCACGAGACCGCCGATCGCCTGCGGGGCACACGCGGCGCGCTCGAGGTGACGGCCGAGCTGCAGTACGGGCTGGGCGACCGCATGATGATGGTGCAGGAGAAGGGCGCGTGGCGGATCGCGCAGAACCCGCTCGGCTTCTACGACCAGTCGACCCCGCGCGCGGCGCTCCGCGGCTTTCTGCGCGCCTACCGGCTCGAGCGGTGGGACGTGATGCTTCGCTTCGTGCCGAGCGCCTATCGCGAGAAGATGGACGCCGCGAAGATGAAGGCCCAGTTCATGGGTCCGTCGCGCGAGAACATGGAGACGCTCGTCAACACGCTCGAGGCGAATGTCGAAGAGCCGATCACGGAACGCGGCAACGACGCGCGCATGACCTACGGCGACCGCTTCAGCGTCACGTTTGTCCGCGAGGACGGCACGTGGAAGCTGAAGGACCTCGATAACTAGGCGCAGCCGGCGCGACGCTCGGCCGCGACCGCGATCACTGAGTGAGCTCGAGCTGGACCTTGACCTTCGCCGGGCCGAGGTCCTGGGTGCTCGTGACCTTCCCGGACCTGCTGCTCGGTGAACGCGCCGTGCGTGTACGCGTCGATCGCCCGCCGCCAGAACCGCGTGGCGGCGGCATTCCACGCGCGCTGGCGCACTTCCCACGCCCCCGGTGCGGGTCAGCGCACCTCGATGGTGCCGGGCGTCGCGCCCAGACCGGTCAGGAACGCGTTCGACGCGTCGGTCGCCCCGCGCGCCACGGCGATACGCCGCGCGGGCGCGAGGTCAGCACCGCCATCGCGGCGGAGGGCATCGAGGTCGAGCACGCGGATCGACTCCGCCTCGCGTCCCAGCGCCGCGACGGGAGCGCGGGCCACCGCGATCGCGAGCTCGACCGTGGGCGCGTGCGCCATCGTCACCGCGATGCTGGCCGGTCCCGCGACCACGGCGGGCTCGGTCGCGAGCGGCTCCGTCCGCGCCGCGGCAGCTGCACGCCAGCCTCCGAACAGCGTCACGATCTCGCGCCGCAGCGCGTCCACCTCGAAGCCTCCGACCACGACGAGCGTCGAGGACTCGGGACCGTACGTCTCGCGATACACCTCCAGCACGCGTCGGCTGGGCCGCGGCCCCTGCGCCGGCACTCCGGAGAGCCGCTCGTCGAGCACCGTGCCCGCCAACGGCCGCCAGGAGTGCGGAGATGCCGCGGGCGCCGCGTCGTGATCCTCGGCGTAGTGGCCGTGGAGCACGGTCCACGCGAGCTTCCACACATGCCAGTCGGCAAACAGTCCGAAGCCCGTGATGCGGTAGATCGTGGCGCGCGGCGTGGCCATGCCGGTGACACGCTGGCCCACCGTGGCGTACCAGCGCAGGCGGGTGACGGCTCTCGGACTGTCGCTCGCGCGCATCTCGCCCGAGAGCTCCGCGGCCGCCCACTCCGCGGTCGCCGGATCGCGTCCGCCGTCTGGAGGCGCGATCACGAGTCGGGCATCGACGAGCTGGGCCCGAGCGTCGGGAACGAGCAGCACTCGCATGCCGTTCGCCAGCTGGTACTGGACGACGCGCGGTTTAGCCACGTCGACGCGGTCGGGCATCGCCGCGATCGTCGACGAGCGGGTGACCTCCAGGTGATGGAGCGAGGTCCTGATGGCCGGTACTCGCGCTAACCCGGCCCCGGGGCCGTCTGCACTCGTCACGACGCGCAGGTGCTCGAGGTCCACGTGCGCGAGGACCTCCACGCTCGTCATCGCCGCCAGCGCGCGGACCTCGGCGAAGCGAGTGACCTGGCGATCGCGAATCGCGAGATCCGCGTACGCGCGCGCGCTCGTCACCGGGTCGTCGAACTGCTGTACGGCGCGCAGGCGGAGCGCATCGCGACGCGCGTCGAAGTCTTCGATCTGCGCGGTCTGCAACGCCTGTCTCGCCTCGCGCTCGAGTGCAGGCAAGTGGCCCGCGTCCGTGGCCGCGATGACAAAGGTCGCGACGCGGGCGCGGTGCTCGCCGGCGACGGCCGTCCGGACGAGCGCCCCACCGGGCAACCGCCACTGCCAGCCGTCGAGGAGGTCGGCCGCCGCATCCGCTGCGTCGTCCGAGCCTCGGATCGGCGCCACCAGCATCAAGGCCGGTGCGTGGCTCGCGTCCGCGAGCTGGATGCGCGCAGGCTGCCACGCCGGCACGTCCGCCGCCGCGCCGACCGGGCGAGCGGGCAGCCGATCGAAGCGCTCTCGAATCGACGGCATCATGCTGGCGTCTACGCGACGCGCCGCGGTGCCATCGACAGTCCCGCGAATCGCGGATCTGCCCCGCACGCGAGCAGTGCGACCGCGAGCGTTGCCACGATGGTGCGGCAGCCAGCACCATGTCGACAGGAGCGGCGCGTCATCGAGCCGATGCTAACGCCTGCGCTTGCGCCAACGCCGGAAGGAGCCGAGAGGCGGTGGTTGCCTCCGGACTGTAACCGCCGTCGCGATGGCGACTCGAGTTGCCGGTGCGTGTAGCCCCCGTTCTGCGCGCCCGCTGACATGTCGGTGGGACGTTTCGCGTCACCGACGACGCGGATTGTCGTGATCTCGGCACTGCCCGAAATCGTAGTGAGGAAGTGGAGCCCGGGTGATTACGGTGCGTTAGAATAAGGGGGTGGTGGGCTCGACAACGCTCTGTTGCGAGGCGCATGGGTTGCAGAGACTGATTGCAGCACTAGGCTCCTACAGCACCTAGGCATCACGCTGGAAAGGCGGTCCGGACATGTTGGATCCCTGGATCATCGAAGAAATCCTCAAGAAAGAAGACGAGAAGCGGCGCGAGGCGGAGCAGATCCGCATCGAGGTGCCGAACCGGCCTTACTACGAGGAGCCGCGACCGAGCGTCACGCCGCCGCGCGAGGACAGCGAGCGTGGCGTCATGATCATCGACATCTGAGGCACATCTGCGGCTGGCCGGCGCTCTGCGTGGGTCGCTGCTCGTCGGAGATGTAGTGACACTGACTACCGAGGGCCCCTTCCGTGTCGACGGATGGGGCCCTTTTCGTTGAGAGGATGCGGTACAGAACCCTCGGTGGCGCGCTGGTTCACGATCGCGCTCGGCGTCCTTGGCTGGGGGCTGGTGCTGGGCTTGCCGGCGGCGGGTGTGCTGCCGAACCCGGAGCCGACGGCAGCGCTCTGGATCGCGCTGTTCGTGATCGTGATCCTCGCCGCGCGCGCGCTCGCGTTCCGCGTGGAGGAGAGCGTGCTGTCGCTCGACTCGGCCTACTACGTGGCGGCCGCGCTCTGCGTCGGCTCGGTCGGGGCGGCGCGGCTCGTCGGGGTCGCGCTCGCGGTCGATGCCTCGGTCCGGATGTGGCGCGCGCGCGACTTCGACTGGGGCTACGTCCTCTACTTCAGCGGCATCAGCAGCGCGCTGCTGCTCGTGCTCGGTGGCGCGCTCGGCGCGGCCGAACCGGTCGCGGCCCACCCTCACGCGTGGCACGTGGCATGGCAGGTCGTGACCATCGGCGGCCTGCTGCTGGTGCTCCACTACGCGCTGCAGGGCCTCCGGCAATGGATCCTCGGTCACGCGTGGCGCACATACCTGACCGACGTCGCGATCCCCGGGATGGCGGCCGAGGCCACGCTGATGCCGCTCGGGGTGGTGCTCGTGCTGCTCTACGATCCCGGCCAGCCACTCGGATTCCTCCTGCTCTCGTTCACGTACTTGCTGATCAACTACGTCTTCTCGCGCCTCTCCCGCGCGCAGAAGCAGCTCCAGGAGCGCGTGCGCGACCTCGAGATCTTGAACGTCACCGGCCGCCGGCTGTCGTCGTCGCTGCAGCTCGGCGAGCTCGTCGAGGCCGTCGCGCGAGAGACGGTGAAGGCCATCCCGGATGCAGAGATGGTGGTGCTCGTGCACCGCCCGGCCGGCGGCGAGACCGGCTTCGTGCTCGACGGGTACGACCGCGCGAACGAGAAGTTCTTCCGCCGCACGCTCGAGGAGCGCGAGGGGGCGGCGGGCTGGGTCATGCAGCGCGGGATGTCGCGGCGCATCGCCGATATCGGCAACTCCGACGTCTCGCTCGACGATGGGACGCAGGGCATTCGCTCGTGGCTCGGCGTGCCGCTGTTCATGTACGGCGGCTGCGAGGGGATGGTCGCCGTGCAGTCGAGCAAGCCCGCGATCTTCACCGAGGAGCACCAGCACCTGCTCGAGTCGCTCGGGCTGCAGATCGCGGCGGCGTTGCAGAACGCACACCTCTACGAGCTCGCGATGGTCGACGGGCTCACGGGCCTGTTCATGCGGCGCTACTTCGACGCCCGCGTCGAGGAGGAGATCGAGCGCAGCAAGCGCTACAAGACGCCGTTCTCCGTCGTGATGATCGACGTCGACGACTTCAAGCTGCTCAACGACGAGCACGGTCACCTCATCGGTGACCGCGTGCTGCGTGCCATCGCCGATGTCGTGAAGGGACAGATGCGCGGTGTCGATACGGCGGCGCGGTACGGCGGCGAGGAGATCGTGCTGATCCTGCCACGCACCGAGATGGTCGCCGCGTACAACGTCGGCGAGCGCATCCGCGCCGCGATCGCCGAGGAGCGCGTCACCACGGACAGCGAACCACCAGCCGTTCTCGGGGTGACCGCGTCGTTCGGCATCGCCTCGTACCCCGAGTGCAACGCGAAGGATGGCGAGGATCTCGTCCGCAAGGCGGATCGAGCGCTCTATCGCGCGAAGAAGACCGGGAAGAACCGCGTCGAGCTGTTCTGGGCCGACGAGTCGGGTCCCGTGAAGATGCAGATGCTGGGCGGGGTGGAATGAGCGAGCGGAAGACCGCCGAGCGCCGCATCGGCTGGGCCCGCTTCTGGGCGCGCGCGAAGCAGATCGCGACCACGGATCCGACGGGCTCGGACGACGACGATCAGGTCGTCGACGAGGAGACCGCGCGCGTCCTCGCGACCCAGGCCGGACTCCTCAAGGGTGGCCTCGCGAAAGTCGCGCAGCTCGCCGCGTACGATCCGGGCGCGACCCTCGGCGGCAAGAGCGGCGCGACGACGGTCTCGCGGGAGCTGCTCGGCGGGCTGTGGGATCACGCGCCCGCGGTCCAGGCCGATGCGATCGCGGGCGTGATCGAGCGCGACCTCGGCAAGGCGCCGCAGATGCTGTTCGCGCACTGGGAGGCTTCGCCACTGGCATCGGCGTCGCTCGGCCAGGTGCACGCGGCGCGGCTGCACGACGGCACGGAGGTCGTCGTCAAGGTGCAGTACCCCGGCGTGGCGGAGGCACTCCGGGCGGACCTGGACGATGCGAGCTTCGTGCGCCGGCTGGCGGGCGCCGAGATCGGGCGGAGCCTCGACGCCGACGCGCTCGCCACGCTGGGCGATGCGGTGCGCGGGGAGCTCGACTATCGCGCGGAAGCCGCGCACCTCGCTCGCTTCGCCGCCGCGTGGGCGGGGCACGCGACGCTGCGCTTCCCGCGCGTGATCGCGGAGCTCTCGTCCGAGCGCGTGCTCACGATGACGCGCGCCCGCGGCAAGTCCGTGGTCGAGACCGCGGCGAGTGGCAGCGCGAACCTGCGGCGCCAGGCCGCGCTCGCGATCTACGAGGTCGCGTGGGGCTCACCGCTCGCCCACGGGCTGCTGAATGCGGACCCGAACCCGGGCAACTTCCTGGTGGACGAGCAACCCGACGGCAGCGCGCACGTCTGGGCGCTCGATTTCGGCTGCGCGATCGAGATCCCCGAGGCCGTGCGCGATGGTGACCGCGAGCTGTGGTGGGCGCTCGTCGACGATGATCAGGCCGCCGCGGCCGAGCGCTTCCGCATGGGGCTCGCGCGGGGCGGGCTGCTGCGCCGGACCGACTCGCTCGCGACGACCGCCCATCGCGAGTGGGAGCGCGCGCTGGCCTGGCCCCTCGCGACAGGCGGCGACTTTCACTGGTCGAGCGAGTACGCGCGCGAGCTCGCGGAGACGACGGGGCGCGTGCTCGCCGCGGGAGGCGTCGCGCTCCCCGCGAAGCTGCTCCTGCTCTGGCGTCAGCGACTCGGCGTGTCGTCGGTGCTCGGGCTCCTGGATGCGACGGCTCCGTTTCGCCGCACGCTCGTGAATCTGATCGGTCACGGCAAACACGCGTTGCGCTGAGCGCCCGCACGGTCGGTGGCACGCGGTCAGCGGCGTGCGGTCGGTACCGTCCAGAGCCTCAGCCCGGCACTGCGAGCTTCGGCACGAGCGAGAGCAGGTGGGCCAGCGACGTCACGTGGGTCACGCCGGGGATGGCGCTGCCGTACCGACCGCCGGTGACCGCTGTGGTCCCGGCGGGCAAGCTCGTCAGGAGATCCGCGATCTCGTGCGCCTGCGCGACCGGAAGCGGCGCGCTCGCGGACACCCAGACGACCGCAGGCTGGAAGTGCATCACCGCGCGGCGCAAGGCCGGCGTCGGGGTGTCGGGCCCCAGGTTGACGGCTCGATAGCCAGCCGCCGCCAGGACGAGCGCGACCATCGCGGAGGGGAGGGAGTACGGATCGTCCTCGGGGCCACCGCCGACCGCGACGGGCGCATCGGCCGCAGGCGGGGGCAGCTCGCTGCGCAGCACGGCCAGGAACTGGATCGCGACTTCGGTGGCACGATGCTCGACGAACACTCCGTCGGGGTCGTGTTGCCAGAGTGAACCGATCGTATGCATCGCCTCGCGGAGCGGGCCGTCGCACAGCGCCGCGAGCGAGACCCCGGCCGCGCGCTCTGTCGCCGCCCAGGACCGCAGCGCGACCACGTCTCCGGCGACCAGTGCGCCGAAGCCCCCACTCGCAGCGAGTTGCGCCTGCGACGGCAAGGCCAGGTCGGGGGCGTGCGCGAGATCCGTCCCCGAGCGTCCGAGGTCCGCGATCCCCGCGACGGGCAGTCCGAGATATTCCGGATGAGCGATCGGCATCCCGCTGGAGCGCACGAATGCGATCGCATCGGCGCGCGCGATCCTGCGGTGGCCTCCGGAGGTGCGACTCGCGGGGATGCGTCCGGCGTCCACCCATCGCTTCAGGGAGGACTCACTCACGCCGAGAGCAGCGGCGAGGTCGCGCGGTGAAATATACCGTTCCATGAACGTTTTGACCGTTATTCCCCCTTCTACATAGCACGGTTCTCGGTCAGTATGACCGTTATGGACGCTATGAACGAATTGGTTCTTCCGCCGAGCCTGGGTGCCGCCGACCGGCAGTACGTCTTCGCGATCGTGCGGAGGATCGTTCGGAGCGAGGACGCCGCCTCCGACGTGACCCAAGACACACTCCTGCTCGCGCACCGCCATCGCGACCAGTTCCGCGGCGACTCCGCGCACCGCACGTGGCTGTACCGGATCGCGGTCACCACTGCGCTCGGGTACCTGCGCCGGCAGCGACGCTCGCGCGAGGAGCTGGCAGGCGGGGCGCGCGAGCTCGCGGGAGACATGCCCGACCCACGCCCCTCGCCCGAGGAGGAGCTGTCGGGGCGTGAGCTCGGGGCGCGCGTCGATGCGTGCCTCGGCACCATCGATCCGAAACATCGAGACGTGTTCGTGATGCGAGCGTCCGACGTGCCCGAGGCCGAGATCGCGCTGGCGCTCGGCATCAGCGTGGCGAATGTGAAGATTCGCGCGCACCGCGTGCGCAGCCGCCTGCGCGCGCAGTTACTCGACTACACGGTCCAGGGGGAGACGGTCACGCAAGAGCGGCCAGCGCCTCGCGAACGCCTGGATAGCCCTGCTGATAACAGCTCCACCACCCCAGCATCATGATGCCGTGACCGACGAGGATACCGACGTGGCTCCAGACCTCGACCACGTCTGACTTGCCCTGCACGTAGCGGCGCCAGTGAAAAGCCTCGTCGACGAAGCTGTAGATGAACGACAAGGCGGTCATCACCATCGCCGGGATCGCGAAGATCGGACGCTGGTACGCGGCGCATAGCAGGACCACGCAGCCGACACCGTTGAAGATCGTGATGTGGTGGACGAGCGCTTCACCGCCCTTCAGCGCCTGCTTGTAGATCGTGCGGTGACCGATGGTGTCGATCGCGATCGAGAGCGCGAACACGATCCCGCCGATGGGTACGAGCCACGCCTCGAGCGGCCAGGACACCCCGTTCGAACGCCCGAGCAGCAGGAATCCTCCGGTGGTTCCGACGAGCCCGAGCATCATCCCGATCCAGACGAGGTAGACGATCCAGTCGCCGCGATCGAACTCGCGGATGCGCCCGACGTACTGGATGAACTTGTCCAGCGCGTCGAGCTCCTCGCCTGGGTGGTGGATCGCCGGTTCCGCGGGAATGACGCGGGACGCGGTCGCGTGAGCGGGATCGTTCATGTCAGCTCGCTTGCCCCAGACAGACTTCATGCGAGTGCAGGACCCGCGCGGGCACGTGGACCCGTGCGGCAAACATCCGCCCCGGCCACGCGACGAGCGTGCGGGCGCCAGCAGCCACGACGAGCGCCAACTTCGTGGAGGTGGGCACCACCGCGCGACCCGCCGTGACATCGCAATCGTGCGCGCGGATCTCGCTGCCGATCGCGGAGTACACCTTGCGTGCGGCTCGAACGGCGAACGCCGCACGCCATGGCAGCGCGGGAATGCCGACGTCTGCGGCCCTGTAATTTTGGTCGGCAAGGTCGAGCAGCTCCCGCACACTGGCAGCGAGCGGGGCGCGCGCGGAGCTTGGAATCGCGCGCGACCGTTCGAGGTCGGACGCGAGCCCGCCCGCGCCGTGGGCCGCGAGCACCTCGTCGGGAATGTAGAGCCGGCCGAGCCTCCAGTCCTCCACGACGTCGCGGCAGATGTTCGTGAGCTGCATGGCGAGCCCGAGCCGCGCTGCGGGTAGCAGCGCGGCATCGTCGCGCACGCCGAACACGTGACACATCATGAGACCGACGACGCCGGCAACGCGGTAGCAGTACGTCCCGAGCTGGGCGAGGCTCGTGTAGCGCGTGTCCTCGACGTCCATCGCCATTCCCGCCAGAAGCGCGGCGGGATACTCGCGCGGGATGGCGCGCTCGGACGCGATGGTCTGAAACGCCGCGAGCACGGCGTCTCGGGGCGTCCCGCCGTAGATGGCGTCGAGCTCGCCGCGCAGCGTCGCGAGCGCGACCCGTGGGTGCGCCCGCGCGGCACCCGAGCCCGCGCTCGACCCATCCCACGAGCCGTCGATCGCATCGTCGGCGCGGCGACAGTAGGTGTAGACGACGGCGGTCTGGTCCCGGACCCGCGAGGGCAAGAGGCGGCTCGCGAGCGCGAAGCTCTTCGAGTGCATCGCGATGGTCGCGCGCGCCACGGCGGCTGGCTCGCCGCTCACGGGGGCGACCGGCCGCAGGGTGCCGCGCGGTGTTCCGATGACGCTCACGCGCGCGGCTCCGCGGGTAGCCCGAAGTCCTTCGCGATGCACGAGTACGTCGCCTTCGCCCCGTTGATCACCCCGGGAACCCCGGCGCCCGGGTGCGTGCCGGCACCGACGATGTAGAGCCCGGGGATGCGCGGATCCCGGTTGTGCGGCCGGAAGTACGCGCTCTGCGTGAGCTGGGGGGCGACGGAGAAGGCCGAGCCCTGGAACGCCGCGAGCTCGGACTGGAACCCTTCGGGGTTCAGCTCGCGCCGCACCACCACGTGCTTGCGCAGGTCGGGGAGCAGCTTCTCGAGCGCCTCGAGGATGCGATCCCCGTACTTCGGGCCCACGGTCGCCCAGTCGATCGGCGCGTTGCCCAGGTGCGGCACCGGCGAGAGCACGTAGAAGCTTCCCCCACCCGGCGGCGCGAGCGATGGGTCGGTCACGTGCGGGGCGTGGAGGTACAGCGCAAAATCGTCCGGCAGCACGTGGCCGTGGAAGATCTCGTCCAGCAGTGCGCGGTACCGCTGGCCGAACACGACCGTGTGGTGAGCGATCTGGTCCGCGTAGTCGATGTCCGTCCCGAAGTAGAGGACGTACAGCGACATCGACCAGTTCATCCGCTCGAGCTTGCGCGTGGTCTTCGCCGCGCCGTTCGCGCCGGCATACAGCGAGCTGTACGTGTGGTGGAGGTCCGCGTTCGAGACCACGAGATCGAATGTTTCGTCCCCCGCATCCGTGGTGACCACGTGCCGCGAACCGGTCACCGCGACGTGCCGGACCGGAGTGGAGAGCTTCAACGTTCCGCCGAGCTCGCCGAACAGCTTGCACATCGCCTGCACCAGCGCGCCGGTGCCGCCACGCGGGAACCACACTCCCCAGTTGCGCTCGAGGTGATGGATGAGCGTGTAGATCGACGACGTCTCGAACGGATTGCCGCCCACGAGCAGCGAGTGAAACGACAGTGCCTCGCGAACGTGCTCGTCCTTCACGTACTTCGACACCGTCTTGTAGACGCTGCGATCCGCGCGCAGCATCGCGAGCTGCGGCGCGACGCGTAGCATGTCGCGGAAGTTCAGGAACGGCGTCGCGGCGAGCTCGGTGTACCCGGCGTCGAACACCTTGCCGGCGTAGATCGCGAATGCTTCGTAGCCCGCCACGTCGTCGGGGCGGAGGGCGCGGATCTGCTCGACCATGTGGTCGCGATCGCCGTCGTAGTCGAACTGGACGCCGTCGGGCCACACGAGCCGATAGAACGGCGCGACCGGAAGGAACTCGACGTAATCCTCGCGGCGTTTTCCGGCCTCGCTGAACAGCTCGTCGATGCAGTGCGGCGCCGTGATCACCGTCGGGCCACCGTCGAACGTGTAACCGCCCTCGCGGTACACGTACGCCCGCCCGCCTGGCAGGTCGCGGGCCTCGTACAACGTCACCGCCACACCGGCGGTCGCGAGCCGAATCGCTGCGGCGAGGCCACCGAAGCCGGAACCGATCACCGCGGCGCGTAGTTGCTTACCCATATCGAGACTCCATGGCGCGCAGATCGGCAGCGAGCTCGGCGAGAGGCGCTGCGGGCAAGACTCCCTTCGCCGCGGCGATCGCGTTCGCGATCGTCGTTCGGATGCTCTCGCGCCCCAGAGCTTCGACGCGCTCCGCGAGCGTCGCTGCGAGCGCGCACGCGTGGACGGTGGCCGCGCTGCGATCCCCGGCCGCGGCGAGCGCACGCATCTGGCTACACAGCGCCGACCACGCCACGGCATCCCCGGAGGCCGCGAGCCACGCCCACGGCCAGGTCGGCCGGCACGCGAGCAGGTCCTCGCACGCCTTGCCGCGACGCTCCGATGCGACGATGCAGCCGAGGTCGTCGAGCATCTGCAGCGCCATCCCGGCCGACTCCCCGAGCGCGCCGATCGCCACGACCACGCGAGGCGGAGCGCCGGCGGCCATGGCACCGAGCTCCATCGCGAGCCGGCACAGCGCACCCGTCTTGAGCCGCGTGGTCGCGGCGACGACGCCGGGGGCCTCGCGCATCTCGAGCTCGGTGATGCGCGTCGACAGGTCGAGCGCCTGGCCCTGATGCGCGCGGACCAGGATCGCGACCGCGCGTTCGAGCGCGCCCGCGATGCCGAGTCTCGACAGCTCCGCGAGGGCCCAGAAATACATCCACGAGCCCGTGTTGATGGCGAGCGGTTCGCCGACCAGCTTGTGGAGCGAGGGAGCCCCACGGCGGTGGTCGCTGCCGTCCTGGACATCGTCGACGATCAGCGAGCCCGCGTGGAGGAGCTCGATCGAGCGCGGGAGGGACGCGGGCATCCCCGCGGCGGGCTTGCCGGCGAGCGTCCAGCCCGCGCGGACCAGGCGGGTCCGCAGATCCTTGCCGGGGCGGTCGAGGAACGCGAGCGCGGGCCCGACGAGCGCCTCCCGCCAGCGGTCGTCGCTGACGTCGGGATCGAGCTCCGCCACGCCACCCGTTCCGAGCGCGGCGACCAGTGCCTGCGCCAGTGGGGGTAGCGGAGGACAGCCAACACCTGTCGGCAGGCCGGGCTCCGGCTCGAGCTCGCGCAGCGCCTGTTGGCGCTGTGCAGCGGTGGGACTCGCGGTCATTCCGGTCTCCAGGCAGCACGTCCGCCGAGCGCGGCGCGCAGTGACATTCCTCGGGGCGGTCGGCCAAGCACGATGCGTGCGCGATCGGCCCGCGTCAGTTGCAACGCGTAGAACCGTCGGATCGTCGCCTCGGGCAGGCGGTAGAACCGTTCGAGCACGTGGTACCGCCGCTCGGGCGGGTACCAGCCGAACAGCATGCGGTTGAGCCGGCCCGCGAACGCGAGCTGCTGACCTTGCGCTCGCGCGGCCTCCACGAGCGGATCTCCGAAGAGCTCGTCGGCGGGTGTCGAGGCGACCAGCGCAGCGAGCCGTGCCGCGATCGGGAACGAGTAGCCGGTGACCGGGTGAAACCACCCGCCGGCGTAGCCCGCGACCAGCGGTGCGGAGGCGTCCACGGTGGGCGCTGCGACTTCGAGCGGGAGTGGGAGGCTGCCCGTCTCCTCGCGGATCACGGCGCCGAGCGCCCAGCCGCGGGCCGACCCGTATTCGGCGATCGCGCGCCGCGATTCGTCGACGTCGAGCGCAGGCGTGTCGGCGAAGATCGTGTCCTCGAGCAACAGGCGGTCGGGGGAGAGCGGCAGGACGTACATGAAGCGAAAACCGCCGACCTGCGGCACGGTGGCGTCCATGAGCATCGGGTGCGCGACCCCGTGGCCAGGCACGTGAATCTCCTGCCCGAGGAACACCTGCCACCCCGCGCGCGCCGCGGAGGCCCGGGCGGTCAGCGCATCCGGGCCGCGGGCGTCGACCACCACCGTGGCCGTCAGCGCGCGCGTGGGCGTCGCGACCCGGTGGGACTCGACCGTGGTCGCCGACGCCCCGAGCCACAGGGCATCGACCGCTGGACGCACCACAGCGTCGACGCGCTCGCTCGTGACGCACGCGTACGCCGATTCCAGCGTGCGGCGGTGAGCGGGGAACGCGACGTCGTAGCCGGCCCAGCGCGTGACCACGAGGGGGGCGAGCCAACCGCCGGCATCCGCGGCGCCGGCGGGCACGTCGTCGGCGTGAAAGCACCAGGTGTGATTGCCGCCGAGGCTCGTCCCGCGCTCGACGATCGCGATTCGTGCGGCCGGCTGGCGCGCGCGCACGGCGAGCGCGATCAGCGCGGCCTGAAGGCCGCCGCCGACGAGCGCGTAGTCGAATTCGTGAGGAGCCGCCAACACCCGAGTTTGAGCACATCTGGACGTGCCGCGTTACGCCGCACCTCGTGATCTCACGCGTGCCGCGTGGGGACCCACCCGGGGCGATCAGTACGTGTAGCGGAGGTACGCGCGTAACCCGACGCCACGGGCCGCATCGAAATTCGGGATTACGAATCCGTCGGCCGCTGCGCCGAGCTCGTAGTGCCGGTTCTCGAGCTGGTAGCCGAGACCCACACCCGCGTGGACGGCGAGCGCGAACGTGTCGCCGGGTGCCGTGACGCCGACCTTGTCGAGGACGTTCGACGACAGTGCGGCCACGCCAGCCCCGCCCTCGACGAACAGCGCGACGCGCCCGACGAGCCCGCCCAGCCGGGCGTCCGCGCCGCCGCGATACAGCTGGAACCACTCGCCCTTCGGCGGGGGAGGCACGTTCGCCGCGTGACTCGAGGCCGATGCGAATACGGCGAGCGAGAACCACGACACCAGATCACGGCCAACGCGCACCTCGAGGTTCGGTCCGGGATCCGCGTACTGCGCCGTCGGGGGCAGGAATACGGTCGCTCCGATCCCGCCCTCGGCGAACCATCCCTTGGATGCGGGGCGCGCGCTCGCGGTCGGCGCGGCGATGATGGTCGACGCGAGCAGACCGATGGCGACCGCCCCCCTCATGCGCGGTGCATCCTAGCAGAACGCGTGGGATGCAGGTCAGGGCCCGGGCGGTGCGCCGGCGGCCATCGGGGCGTACGCCATCGGCGTGAAGGTCGTGAGCTCGCCGGGCGCCTGCGTGCTCGCGGCTTCGCGGAGATCATGGACGATGCCGCGCTGGTCGCGCACGCGAACCACGTACTCGAG
Organism: Deltaproteobacteria bacterium; assembly: GCA_043716635.1. Lineage (GTDB taxonomy): Bacteria > Myxococcota_A > Polyangia > Haliangiales > Haliangiaceae > JABFXX01. The sequence continues at coordinate 45,748 of JAYSYE010000647.1, forward strand.
CACCATGTGCTGGGTGGGCTTGAACACGAGATCGATCCGCACCATCTGCGCGAACGCCGCGCGCGGGATCGCGACGCCGACCGGCGTCTGCACGTAGTCCTCGACGTCGGGCATCGGCGGCGTCAGCGGCTGGAACGCCGCCGCGTGCTTGTCGATGCGCAGCGTCGCCGCGAACGGGTTCACGTTGCCGCGCGTGACCTGGTCGAGATCGATCGACGCCTCCTGCAGCTGGTCCTCGCGGAACACGCCGGACACCACGCCGAAGGCGGGCACGTGGATCGGGACGTCGCCCTCGAGGCCCGGCGTCGGCGGGGCTTCCCGATCCGTCGACAGAATGATCATGCTCGGGTCGTACGCGAAGAATTCGTTCGCGCCGTTCAGCTCCACCGTCGCGACGCCTTCGGTCGAATCGAGGTTCTTGATGGTCCAGTCGATCGCCACGTCGAGATCGCCGACCTTGACGTACGGCACGTTCACGCCGAGCTTCGCCGCCAGCGCCGCGCGATCGACCGAGTCCGTCATGGTCTCGAGCTTGATCGGCAGCGTCAGCGACGCCTTGGCCGATCCCATCATCATGCCGGTCGCCGGATCGGTCATGCCGGCCTCGAGGTTCGTGGCCGCCGGCAGGTAGATCGGGTTGTCCGCGCAGGCGGCGAGGGCGCAGGCACCAACCCCAGCCCCGACCAGGGGACCGACCAAGGGACCGACCAAGGGACCGAGAAGACCGAGCAGCGTGGGAATGACCAGGTGTCTCATCGTCAGCCTCCCTGCGAAAATACGAACGGGTACGTCACGTTGGCGATCGCGCCCTTCGGCTGGAACCGCATGCGCGTCACGGTGGAGTTCACGCAGTCCTGCACCTCGCTGTCCTTGAGCGTGCTCGCCCCGGTGGCATCCGCGCTCTGCACGGTGCCGTCGGAGCCGATCTTGAACTTCACGACGATCTTGCCGCCCAGGCCGGGCGCGCGGTTGAGCGCCTTCTGGTAGCAGAGCCGGAACTGGCCGGTGCGCTTCTTGATCTCGCGGTTGATCTCGTCCTCCGTGTAGCCCGCGAGGTCTCCGCCCGGAGCCGCCAGCGCGACGCTGACCTCCCGGGGCCCCGTGCCCTTGCAGTTCGGCCCGACGCACTTGCCACCGGGACGCTCGGTCCCCGTGTCGATCGGCCCCTTGTTCGAGACGAAGTCGCCTTCCGCGTTGCCGCCGCCCCCGGGGCCCGAGCCCTTGCCGCCGCGCGTGGAGCCCTTGCCGTTCTGGTCACCACCAACGCCCGTGCCCGAGCCCGTCCCGTAACCGACGGAGCCGCGCACGACCCGGTCGCCGGAGATCCCCGCGAACCGCCCGAGCGTCTTGTTCAGGTCGTGATCGATCACGGCCGTGATCGCGCTGCGATTGCCCATCGTCAGTACGCCCTTGTCGGGCGGTGGAGGCTTGTCGTCATCGGTCGGGTTCGGGGTGCGCGCGCGCTCCGTCGCGCCCTTGCCGCCGGAGGCGCCCTGCGCACCCTTCGTGGCCGTGGGCTGCTTCGACGTGCTCTCGCTCTTGGCCGCGGCGTCCTGCACCTTCGCCCCCACGGTCGGCGGCGGCGGCTCGGGGGGAGTGACGAGCGCGCGGGTCGCGAGGTACTCGCCCGTCATCCCGCGCGGGCCCGGCCACGACCAGGCGTCGTCGGGATCGTAGAGCTGGTACGTCGTGAACAGCAGCGCCGCGTGCAGGACGATCGAGAATGCGAGCGAGGCCTGCGACTCGCCGTCCTGGATGACGAGCCAGCGGAATCCGGCGACCCCCAGGATCGCGAGCGTCGAGAGCGTGGTGCCTCGCGCGATGCTCTCCCAGACGTCCTGGCCGGTGACCATGAACACGATCGCCATCACGGCCGCCGACAGCACGAGGCCTGCGGTTCCGCCCGCGAGGACCTTCGCCGTGAGGAATACAGGCGCCTCTTCGAGCGGGACGAACTGGAAGAACAGCTTGTAGCGCAGGCTGTCGTCGAGGTCGATCACCCCCCAGTCGCGACCGCTGATCGGGGTCGCGCGGAAGTTGCCGGCGCCTTCGCCCTCGCCACCGCGCCGCACGAACTCCGCCACGTCGCGCTGCTCGCCATCGACGCAGATCGTGCCCCGCATGCGCTCGCCGAGCGTGAGCAAATAACCGCGATTGCCCGGCCGCACGATCGCGAAGTTCGCGGGCAGCCCGACGTCGGGCACCACGAACGTGGCGTTGCCGGTCGCGCCGAGCGTGATCTTCTGCGGCCGTTCGGAGACGACATCGGCCATGACCTCGTCGTCCCAGATCAGCGCGGTGCGCAGGGCCACGACGCTCACAGTGCCTCCTCCTCCACGCTCCGCACCATGTGCGAGATGAACGAGCGCTTCTCGAGGCTCGCGCGCTCCAGCTCCTCGTTCGCGCGCTCGAGGAAGTAGAGCAGCTGCGGCGATCGGTTATGACCGGCGAGCCCGAGCCCCTCGAAGTTGAAGTTCTGCTCCTTCGTCTTGTCCTTGCCGCCGCCGCCGCCCTTGCCGGGCCGACTGCCAGCGGTCGCAGGCTTCGGGTCGGCGGGCCTCGTGGCGGCCGTGCCGGTCGGGCTGGCGGCGCCGCCCGGGGTCGGCTTGCCGGGCTTCGGCTGGGCCGCCACGGGTAGGCACAGCACGCACAGGAGCGTCACCGCGTATGCGGCACGTCGCCCCCAGGCGGGCCTCGATCCGGGTGCCGATACCCCCATCACTTACCGATGTCCTTTCGCTTCTCCTCGGCCGCCGCGCGCTTCGGATGTCCGACCGGAGCATCTTGCAGGTACCGCTCCAGCGCCGCCCGGCCGCCCGCGTCGTCCTTCAGCTGATCCACCTCGAGCAGGCCGAGATCGAAGAGCGCATCGGCGCGCATCGCGCTGTGAGTCGGCGCACCCGCGATCACGCGCTCCCACGTCTGCTTGGCGGCGGCGTAGTCGGTCATGCCGCGCGCGGCCACGCCGAGCGCGACCTGCGCCGCGTAGTCATCCGGCGCGAGCTGGACGATCGCCGCGAGCTCGGTCTTGGCGCGCGCGTAGTCCCCGGCGTCGAGCAGCACGGTCGCCTTGTTGAAGCGCGCGTCGAGATAGCTCGCATCCAGCGACGCCGCGTGGTCGAAGCGCTCGAACGCCACCTGCGCGTTGCCTTGCTTGAGCGCGAGCAGCGCGAGCGCGTTGTAGACCGCGGGGTCCTTCGCGTCGAGCTCGGCGGCCTTGGCGAGCACGAGCGCGGCGAGCTCGAGCCGCTGCTGCTGGAGATAGATGAGGCCGAGCTCCGTGTAGATGCCCGAGCTCGCGCCGTTCAGGCGCACGGTGTCGCGCAGCACGGTGACGGCGTCGTCGTACTGCCCCGCGTCTCGCAGCAGCGATGCGAGCCGCGCCCCCGCATCGCGGCGATTCGGATCATCCTCGCCCGACGCGCGCAGCGCGGCCTCGTAGTCGGTGCGCGCCTCCTTGATGTGGCCGGCGCGGCGGTGCGCCTCGGCGCGAGCGAGCAGGGTGGGCACGTGATCGACGTTGATCGCGAGCGCCTTGCCGAACGCCGTGATGGCACCCGCATCGTCGGCATCCTCGTACGCGATCACGCCCAGATCGTGCCACGCCTCCCAGATCGTGCCGTCGATTTGTAGCGCCGCCTGGAGGCGCGCCTTGGCCGTCGCGTTCGCCTCGGGCCCGCGCAGGCGCATCGCGCGCAGCGCCGCGTCGAACTCCTTGGCTGCCTTCGGATTCACGGGGTCGAGGTGGGCTGCCCGGTGCCCGCCGGGCGTGATCCGCGCGCGCTGCGAGCTGCCGCACCCCGGCGCGAGCGCGGCGACGGCGACGCCCACGGCGATCGCGGCGAGCCCACGCGAGCTCATCGTGCGATCTCCGTGACGAGCTCGGGCGTCGGGGCACGGTCGCCGATGCGCTCGCGAGCGCGCGACTCGCGCTCGGGCGGGAACTTCTTCGGGGCGACCTTCGACAGCGCGGCGCGAATCTTCGCCGTGTACTCGTCGTACACCTGCATCTGGATCGCCTTCGAGTAGCCCGCCGTGTAGAGCTCGATCGCCTTGTCCTGCACCTGCACCACGTACTCGTTGATCGCGTCCGAGTAGGCCTGCTGCTCGTCGGGCTTCACGTCCGCGGGCGGCTTGTCGGCCGCATCGAGCAGCGAGTCCGCGAACCCGTCGTAGACCTGCCCCACGCGGAACAGCGCCGCCGTCGCCCACTTCAGATCCTGGTAGTCGACGACCGACGCGTACGCTGCCTCCGCGTCGCCCAGGAGCTTGCTCTTCTGCTTCAGCGCGCGCTGGAGCTGCTTCGGCGGCACATCGAGCGTGACCTTCTGGAACTCTGCGAAGATGAGCTCGGCCTCGAGGTACCGCGCCTCGGCGGCCCACGGCGTCGCGAGCGCCTTGTCCGTACCGGTCGCTGACTTCCACAGCTTCTGCGCCATCGCGAGCTCGTCCTTCGCGCGGCGCTGCTGCCCCAGGCGGATGCTCGTGCGGCCCGCGCGCGTCCACGCCTCGACGACGCGCCGCCCACTCGAGCGGTACGTGCGCGCGTAGTCGCTGTACGCTTTGTACGCGGGGCCATCGTCGCCCGCGCCCTCGTAGACCACGCCGATATTGAACGCCACGTCGGGCGCGTCCTTGCGCTCGCGGAACTTCGACGCGTACTCCTGGTAGTGCGCGATCGCTTCCTTGTTCTGGCCGAGCGCCTGGCGGAGCAGGCCCGCATTGTACAGCGCGTCGGCCCCGCGCGTGCCCGTGCGGAACTTCGACCACACGAGCTCGTACGCGGCGGCGGCCTTGTCGAAGTAGATGACCTTCTCGTAGACCTGGCCGGCAGAGAACGCGGCCTTCTCGCCGAGCTCGCCCTGCTTCTCGCCGTAGGTCTTCGCGATGTCGATGTAGAGGTCGGCCGCCTTCTCCGGCAGCTTTGCCTTCTCGTACATCACGCCCGCGTTCATGAGCGACTGCGCGGCGACCTTCGTGTCCGTCGTCTCCTTGGGCACGCGCAGGTAGAACGTCGCCGCCTGCTCGTACTTGCCCGCGTCGGCGTACTTGTCGCCAGACTTGCGGATCGAATCGACGATGAGGCCCGCGAGGCGCTCCTGCTGGTCCTTGGCCGCGAACGACGGCGCGGCCTTGAGCTTGCGCGCCCAGGTCTCGATGTTCTCGTAGTCCTGCGCCTTGTTCAGCGCCGAGAGGATCCGGTCGCCGGCGGGACCCGCGTTCGGGTCCTGCGGGTACTTCGTGACGATCACGCCGAAGCGCTTGATCGCCTCGTCGTACTCGCCGTAGTCGTAGAACATCTGGCCGTTCTTGAAGATCACGCCGACGAGCTGCGGATCCGCGGGGAACAGCGTCGCGTAGAGATCGATCGCCTCGCCGAACTTCTTGTCGGCGGACACGAGCTGCTTGCGGCCCACGAGGTCCTTCGGGCGCGCCTTCTCGTACGCGGCCATCGCGTTCAGCAGGGCGTCCTTGTGCAGCGGTCCGACGGGCGCGCTCTTGCCGACCGCGAGGTACTCGTCGCCGGCCTCCTCGGTCTTGCCGAGCTTGAAGAACAAGATGTCGGCGCGGTAGTAGCGAGTCTCGACCGCCTTGGGGCTCTGCTGCTTGCCCGTGCCGAACGCGGAGAGGTACTGGGCGTACGCGGCGGCCGCGCGCGTGTAGAGGGCGACATCGATCTTCTTGTCGGCCTTCTCGCGGCGCTGCGCCTCGCCATGGATCGCGATCGCGCTCGTGCGCACGAGCTCCTCGGTCGCGGCCAGCGAGCGGGTGAGGGCGTCGCGGTTCTTCTGCTGCTTCGCCCACTCAGTGGTCGGCCCGAAGTTCGCGAGCAGCACGCCGATCTCGTCCTGCGCGTGCTCGACATCGACGGCGCTGTTCCAGTTGCCGATGATGTCGCGCTGGTACTCGGCGGACTTCATGGCCTCCGGATCCATCTTGATGAGGAACCGGTACGACTCGTTGCTGCGCTCCCACTCGCCCTGGCCGGAGTAGCTCTCGGCGACCTTCAGCAGCACGTCACGCGAGTACTGCTCGCCGCCGATGGAGGCGAGGAAGTCGAAGACCTCCTTGGCCGACACCGAGCGATCCTCGGTGAACACGACCACCAGGTACTCGAGCGCCTCGTCGCGCAACGAGGCACTCCGGCGCCGCTGGGCCTCCGTGCCAGTGCGCTCCGCGGCGACGGCCTTGTCGAGCACGCGCTTGAAGTCCTTCGCGGCCTGCAAGGTGTCGCCGAGCTTCCACTCGCACCACGCGATCTTGAACGTGGCCAGGTCGTTCGTGGCCGCGTCCTCGCCGATGTGACCGTAGGCGTCGCGGGCCTCCTGCCACTGCGCGGCCGCGAAGTAGTGCTCGCCGACCATCATCCACGCGTCGCCGTAGAGCGGCGACTGCGGGAACTTCGCGATCACCTCCTGGAAGCTCGCCATCGCCTGGTCCTCGCGCTCGTCCTCCTTCGCGGCGAACCCGATCAGGTACGTGACGAGGTCCATCCGCCGGAACATCGGGAACTGGTCGTGCAGCGCGAGGTAGAGCACCTCCGCTTCCTTCAGCTCGATGCGCGGCTCGGTGGGCTGCACGCACCCGGACTTCGCGGTGGCCTGGTTACACTTCTCGATCGCCCGCGAGAAGTCCTCCATCCGCTCGATGTAGACGCGCCGCGACTCCTCCCACAGCAACTCGGCGAGCTTGAACATCCCCTCGGCCTTGCCGTCGCCCGCGGGCGTGGACTGGAGGAACGCGCGCAGGAGGCCGATCGCCTCGGTGCGCTTCGCATCGCGGCGCGTCTCGGTCGAGACGAGCATCTGCTTGAGCTCCGCGTTCAGCACCGGCGCCTCGGGTGCGATCGGCCGCTTGCGGATGTAGAGCTCGGACGTGGGGCCGCGCTGGACCTGCAGCTCCTTCGCCGGCGCCTGCGCGTGGGCGCTGGCGGCGCCGAGGAGCACACCCGCGACGGTCGCGAGGGCTCTGGCGACGCGCCTCATCGGAAGCCCTCGTATTCGTCCTTCCAGTACTCGCCCTGCCACGGCCAGTACTCCTCGTCGTCGCCGATGAGGCTCGCGTTCCACATCCGGCCGACGAGCTCGGCGGGGAAGCGGCCGGCCGCGAGGTCCTGCACCTCGATGTCGAGCTTGCGCTTCTGGCCGATGACCGCGTCGATCTTGCCGAGACGTGCCTTGTCGAGCACCCGCCGCGTATCGACGTAGAGCTTCTCGATCGCGGCCTGCGCGAGCACGTCGCCGCGCACTCGGAGCTGCTCCGCGAGCGCATGGGCAGCCTTGTCGAGGCGCCGGGCTTCCGCGACATCGGCGGTGATCAGCGGGCGCACCCCGGGGGTGGCATCCGCGGTGGCGGCGGCGGCGGCGACGTCGGCCTGAGCGAGCGCGTGGTGCCGCGTGGTCGCGACCTTCGCGGCGAGGCCGGCGAGGCGGGCCTCCTCGGCGGCGGCGACGTCGGGCGGCAGCGTGCCTTCGCGCCGGCCCCGGGCGAGCTCGTCGCGCCCCGCGGCGATCTCGGTCTCCAGGCGACGAAGATCCTCGACGAGGGCGTTCGCGTCGTCGAGCTGCTCCTGCTCCATCGTCGGTACCGCGGTGACCGCCGCGACGTGGCGCTGGCTGACCTGCACGCCGAGCGTCTGCCACTGCCGCACGGTCGCGGGCGCGCTCCGCGCGAGCTCGTCGATCCCGGTGACGGCATCGTTCAGGCGGATGAACGCGGGATCGAGGCGCAGGAGCGCGAGCACCTGCTGGGTCGGGGTCCCACCGGCGGCCTTGTCGCGGCCGAGGGCATCGCCGTCCTTGCCGCCGTCCTTGGTCTCGCGGTAGCGCGTGATCGCCTGCGAGAACAGCTCGTCGCGGAGCGAGCGATCCGTGCGAGCGCGATCGATCGTGTCGACGATCGGCTGCAGCTTCGTGGCGAGCGCGTCGTACCACTTCTGCGAATCGTCGAACTTGCAGTCCGCGAGGTCGACGTAGCCCGCGAGCAGGCTCGCCTCGGGCCACGTGGGCGCGGACGGGAACGCCGCGAGTAGCTCGCGCGTCAGGTCGCGCGCCGTCGCCAGCTCGCGCTTCTGGTACATCGACCACGCCGCCTCGAAGAGCGCGTCGGGCAGGTAGACCGAGTCGTCGGGGATCTGGAAGTAGTGGTAGTAGGCGTCGTCGTACTCGCCCTGCTCGTGGGCGAGGCGCCCGAGGCCGAGGCGCGCGAGGTCCTTCACCGTGAAGTAGCGGTCGTCGACGACGAACGTCAGGTGATCGCTGTCGGGGGTGCCGGCGACCTCGCACAGCGCCGCCGCGGACTCCTTGTACTCACCGCGCCGCGCGCGGATCACGCCGCGCAGGTACAGCGCCGACGAGTACATGCGGGACTGCTTCGAGATCGTGACGAGCTCGCCCTCGGCGGCCGCGAGCTGGCCCGCGTCGTAGGCCGCGCGCCCGCGGAGGTACGCGCGCTCGCCGGCCGCAGACACGGGGACCGCGTCGGTCTTGATCGCCTCGAGGCGCGCGAGGACGCCGGCGTGATCGCGGGTCTCGAGCGCGATGTCGACGGCGCGGCGGTGGGCCGGCCCCCAGTACGTGGCGGCGGGGCCGCGCGCGAGGATCGGCTCGATCGCATCGAGGGCCGCGCCGTAGCTGCCCGCCTTGGCGAGCGCGACGGCGAGGTCGTACTCGGCGTTCTGGAACTCGACGAAGTCCTTGAACGCGTCGTACCGCGGGGACTTCACGATGGCGTAGAGCGCGACGGCGGCATTCACGTACGAGCCGGTCTTCAGCATGCCCTCGCCGACGTGGAGCTCGGCCTTCAGCGACTCGAGGTTGCCGCTCTCCACATCGACGAGGTGAGTCGCCTCGAGCGCGGTAAAGTAGGCGGCGAGCGGATCGGGCGCGCGGGACGCGGGTTGCGCGCGCGCGGCCTGCGGCAGCACCAGCACGGCACCCAGCGCGATCGCGAGCTGTCGGGCGAGGCCGCGCGGGGTCACTTCCGGCCCGCCTTGCTGCCGCTGCCGCCGGGCGTCGCGGCGCGTGCCTGCGTGGAGACGGCGACGTCGATGCCGAGGCCATAGCTGCCCTTCTCCTTGCGCTTCCACTCGTACGCGATGTCGCCCGCGTCCTTGGCCCGGGCCGCGACCACGAGGTCCTTGCCGGCGATCGCCTTCACGACGATCTGCGTCTCCGTGGTGGAGGCGAACGAGTCGTCGTCCTTGCCGGTGGCCTCGACGTGAAACGTGATCAGGTGCCGGCCGGGTGCCACGTAGCCGTCGAAGCGCACGCCATCGTCGCCGCCGATCGCGCCGCTCTGATTGTCGTAGACGGTCGCGCCGTCGAGCCGGATCGTCGCCTTCGCGGGGTTGTAGAAGCGCGCGGTCGTGTACGTCAGCTTCACCTGGATGCGCGTCGAGTAGAGCTGCGACGCGACGGCGCTCGCGCGAGCGCGCGACTGGAACAGCTCGTCGCGCAGGGCCAGGTACTCCTGGCGGAGCGCGTCGACATCGGCCGCGTCGGCTCCCGCGGGCTCGGGCGCCGGCGGCGTCGTGGTCGTGGGCGTGCTCGTCACGAGCGGGGTCGAGGGGCCCGAGGGCGGCATGGTGGCGCCCGCCATCCCTGTCGGTGAGGGCGTGGTCGTGGTGCCCGTGCTCGTCGTGGCGGCCGGAGCCGGAGCGGCCGGCGTCGGCTCCGGCGCCGGCTCGCGGGTGGGCACGGGCGTCGGCGCCGCGGGCTTCGGCTTCTTGCCGTGGCTGCGGTCCTTGTGACGAGCGCGATGCGGCGCCGCGCCCGCGGGACTGGGTGCGAGCACGGGGAGCGCGAGCGCGATCACGATCAGTGCGAGGGCAGGGGCGATGCGCATGGTCGGTGGGCTCGTGGGGGCGTCAGTTGTGCGTGGGCAGGAACAGCGAGAAGCCGGCGGTCACCGCGGCATCGTTGACGGTGAAGTGCTCGTTCAGGAGCTCTTGCTGGAACGTTCGGTTGCGAAGATCGACGCGGAACGCGATGGCCTGGCCGAGGAATAGCTTAAGCCCGAACCCCACGACGCCGGAGGGCCCCCGACTCGTCTTGCTGTCGATCACGCCCACCCCGATGTCGGCGTGGATATCGAAGTGAGCGACGGTGCCGCCGAGTCGCAGCTTGCCGTACATCGGGCTCCACACGAGCAGGGACTCCACGAACCACATGCGCGCGTACGTGTCCGCCAGGAGCTGGCCGCGGTCGCCCTCGAGCGCCCGGATCACGTCGGCGTTCGCATGCGTGAAGGCCCCGCCGAACTCGACGGCGGTCTGGTCCGTCATGTGGAACGTGTAGGCCGCCGTCGCGACGTACGTGCCCGACAGCAGATCGCTCGCGTAGTACCCGCCGCCGCCGGAGAGCTCGTGCCGGCCCTGCTTCACGAACAGGCGATCGACGGCGCCGCGGCGCTTGCGCTTGAGCGCGAGCCGATCCGCGATGTCCTTGTCGATGCACATCTGGGTCGTCCGCTCGATCACCGTCGGCGGAGGTGACTTCGGGTCGGCGACGGCATCGGCCGCCCCACCGAGCAGCCCGTGCAGCACGAGCAGGCTCGCGACGACGCGGACGCTCACAGCCCCACCGGGATCCACACGGCGAAGCCCGCAGTGGCGATCAGGTTGTTGGTGTAGCGGGTCTCGCCGGCGGCCTCCTCGACGGCCATGAGATCGCGGACGTCAAAGCGGATCGTGACGACCTTGCTCACGAACAGGTCGAGCGCGAACCCGGCATCGAACGACAGGCCCTGCACCGAGTCGTGGAACAGGCGGCCGCCCCCGGCGAACACCATGAGGTCCGAGTGGACGATCCCGTCGCCGACCTTGAGCTTCGCGTGGATCGGCGACCACAGGAAGTTGCCGAGCGCGAGGTAGCCCATCGCGTTCTCGAACCGGTTGTCGCCGAAGAACGTCGAGAGCGGCTTGTCGAGATCGAGGGCCGTCGGCGTGAGATCGAATTCCGCCTGGATGCCGAAGTCCTCGGTCAGGAACACGCCGAGCGAGCCGCCGGCGATCCACGACGACGACGTGAGGTCCCCGCCGTAGAGCCCGCCATGCGCGACGAGCACGAGCTTGCCGTCCTTCTTGAAGTTGCGCTTCTGCACGCCGCGCGGCGTGAGCTCCTCGCCGAGCTCGTCCCGCAGCGTCTGGTCGAGGCACGACGGCAGCGGAGCCTCGCTCGGCTTCGTGGGCGCGAGGCTCGGGCTCGGGCTCGGGCTCGGGCTCGGGGCTGGTGCATCGGCGCGTGCGACGTGCGCCCGCGGTCCGATTCCGAACACGAGTGCAGACGCGATCGCGATCGCGACCGCGAGTCCCCCGGACGAGCGCATCACCGTCGCGAAGGTACTCTCGTTAGAAGAGCCAAACAACGGCGCCACGAACCATGCGACGATCCGGGTGGATGGAGCACCTCGCCGGGACCCGCATTCGCCGCGAGGCCACGCCGGCCACGGTGAACCTGAGGCGGTGCAAGCTCGTCGTGGTCCGGGGGACCCAGCGCGGCACCGAGCTCGTGATCGGGGGCGATCAGTTCCGCGTCGGGAAGGCGCCGGAGAACGATCTCCATCTCGAGGACGAGACGGTCTCGCGCGTCCACTTCGAGATCACGCGCGACGCGAAGGGCTACCTCGTGCGTGACATGAAGAGCACGAACGGGACGTTCCTGGACGGTGCCGAGGTGAAGGAGGCATACCTCCGCGCGGGATCCGTGATCCGGGCCGGAGCCACCGAGCTGAAGTTCACGCCGTTCGACGAGCGCATCGAGATCCTCCCGAGCGAGAAGGAGCGCCTCGGCGAGATGGTCGGGCGCTCGGCAGCGATGCGCGAGATCTTCGGGCTGATCGAGAAGATCGCGCCGACGGACGCGACCGTGCTCATCGAGGGCGAGACCGGCACGGGCAAGGACATGATCGCGCGGACGCTGCACCAGCTGTCGCCGCGCAAGGGCGCGCCGTTCATCGTGGTCGACTGCGGCGCCGTCGCGGGCACGCTGATCGAGAGCGAGCTGTTCGGGCACGAGAAGGGTGCGTTCACGGGGGCGGTCGCGGCGCGGCAGGGCGCGTTCGAGCTCGCGAGCGGAGGGACGGTGTTCCTCGACGAGCTCGGGGAGCTGTCGCTGGACCTGCAGCCCAAGCTGCTGCGCGTGCTCGAGGCGCGCGAGCTGCGACGCGTCGGTGGCAGCAAGTCGATGAAGGTCGACCTGCGCGTGATCGCGGCGACTCGCAAGGATCTTCGGTCCGAGGTCGAGAAGGGCAAGTTCCGCGAGGATCTCTACTTCCGGCTGAACGTCGTGCCGATCACGGCCCCGTCGCTGCGCGAGCGGCGCGAGGACATCCCGCTGCTGCTCGACGACCTGCTGCACAAGCTCGCGCCCGGCGGCAGCGCGCCCGTGCTGACGGATGCGTCCCGCGCCGCGCTGATGGCCCACGACTGGCCGGGCAACGTCCGCGAGCTCCGGAACGTGCTCGAGCGCGCCCTCGCCCTCGGGACGGATCCGGGGCTGCTCGTCTCGCCACTGGGAGAGCCGCTCGGCAAGGGAGCCGCCAGCGCCACCGCCGGCACCGGAGTCTCGCTGCGCGATGGCGTCGAGTTCGATCCGACGCTGTCGTTTCGAGACACCAAGGAGAAGTTCACCGAGCTCTTCGAGCGCCGCTACGTGGCGTGGCTGCTCAAGCGCGCCGACGGCAACATCTCGAAGGCCGCGCGCGACGCCGACATGGATCGCAAGTACCTCCACAAGCTGCTGCGGAAGTACGGCGTCACCGGCGACGACCCGGCCGGCACCGGCGACGACAACTGACCGCCGCCGCCGCCGCCGCCGCCGCCGCCGCCTACGACGTCGCGCCGCCGCCGCCTACGACGTCGCGCCGCCCGTCAGCGCCTTCGGCGCGACGTGCTCGAGCCAGTCGCGGATGAACGCCGCGAACCGCGCGGTCTCCTCCTTGGACTCCGGAGCCGGGAACGGCGCGGCCGCATAGATCGGGTTCTTCGCGACGACCTTGTCGTACGTCGCCTTCACGGCGGCGGCCGTCTTGTCGCCGATGAATCCATCCGTCTCGAGCTTCGCGAAGCCGACCGTCGATGCGAGGCTATTCAGCGCCGACCTTGGCCGCGGAGAACTCGGTCATGTCCATGGCGGGCAGCCTGGGACGACCGGAGCGGAGACTTGACGCGGCTGCGCCGGTCTCACGCGGTCGCGACGTGAAATGGTCTACGCGACCGCTTCGGGCTTGCGCGTGTGCAAGCGCGACACGTAGCGCGACGCGGTGCCACGCTTGAGGATGCCCTTGGTGACGGCGGCATCGATGATCGACACGGCGGTCTTCACGAGCGCCTTCGATTCCGCGGTCGTACCGTCGACGGCGACGCGCGCCTTCTTGACGGCCGTCCGCAATGCGCCCATCGCCGCGCGGTTGCGCGCGCGGTTCTTGATCATCTTACGATTCTGCTTCTGCGCCGACGCGATATTCGCCATACGTCACTCCTGAAAGTGGTCCCGCGTGTACCCCGGGGGACTCGCCAGTGTCAAGTGTGGCCGAGGGTGACGCGGACCGGCGGCCATCCGTCGTGAGGGTGTGGATAACCTGCGGACCGGACGGTGATCGAGCGCGTCCATCTGACGGAGATCTCTTCCAGTCGACCGGGGCTGCTCAAAAAAGCATCACTTCGCGGCGGCCCGCTTGGCATCGCCCCAGAGCGCGTCCATCTCCTCGAGGTTGGACGTCTGCGGGGTCTTGCCGCGCTCGCCCAGGCGGTCCTCGATGAATTCGAAGCGGGACTGGAAGCGCGTGGTGGCATCGATCAGGGCGGTCTCGGCATCGATGCCGAGCTTGCGGGCCACATTGACCACGGCGAGCAGCAGGTCGCCGAGCTCGTGGTGGATCTCGGCCGTGCCGCCGGCGGTCGCGGCCTCGCGCAGCTCGCCGACCTCCTCGTCGATCTTGGCGAACGAGCCCTGCCAGCCGGGCCAGTCGAAGCCGACCTTACCCGCCTTCGCACCGAGCTTCTGGGCACGCGCGAGCGCGGGACCGGGCTTGATGCCGGCGAGGACCCGGCCGGGCTTCACTCCCGCCGCCAGCTTCTCGGCGCGCTTGATGTCCTCCCACTGGGCGAGCACGGCCTCGCTGGTCGCGGCCGTCGCGTCCCCGAAGATGTGCGGGTGCCGGCGGACGAGCTTGTCGGCGATGCCGGCGACCACCGCGTCGATGTCGAACGCGCCCTCGGCGTGGCGGATCGCGGCGTGGAAGACCACCTGCATCAGCACGTCACCGAGCTCCTCGCAGTGGCCGGCCACGTCGCCCTTCGAGAGGGCGTCGAGCACCTCGTAGGTCTCCTCGACGAGGAAGGGGCGCAGCGAGTCGAGGGTCTGCTCGCGGTCCCACGGGCACCCATCGGGCGCGAGGAGGCGGTCCATGATCTCGACGAGCCGCGCGAGCGACGCTCCCGGCGGTGGTGCTGCCTGCATGGGCGCACCTTACTGCAATCGATGCTATGGAGCTGACCGCCGTGAAACCCACCAAGCGCGAAAAGCTCACCTTCGAGAATCCCGAAGCGCTGATGGCGCTGTGCGGGAGCAACAACAGCCGGCTCAAGCTCGTGGAGCGTACGGCCGGGTCGCAGGTGAACCTGCGTGGCAACGAGGTCACGATCGAGGGCGACGAGGCCGCGGTCGACTTGACCAGGACGGCGCTCGAGCAGCTGTACGCGCTCGCGCTCGCGGGCAAGCCGCTGTCGTCCGACGACGTGGTGCGCGCGGTCAAGATGCTGCAGGGCGACGCCCCGGTCGGCGGCATCTCGAGCGTGTTCGGCGACACCATCGTGACCCCGCGGACGGGTCGGCCGATCGCCCCGAAGGGTGCGACGCAGAAGGAGTACGTCGATCTCGTGCGGGGGAACGACATCGTGTTCTCCGTCGGGCCCGCCGGCACCGGCAAGACGTACCTGGCCGTCGCGATGGCGGTGCGGGCGCTGCTCGACAAGCAGGTGAAGCGCATCATCCTGACGCGGCCCGCGGTGGAGGCGGGCGAGAAGCTCGGCTTCCTGCCGGGCACGCTCGAGGAGAAGGTCGATCCGTACCTGCGCCCGCTCTACGACGCGCTGCACGACATGATCGAGCCGGAGAAGCTCGAGCGGCTGATGATCGATCACACGATCGAGATCGCACCGCTGGCATACATGCGCGGGCGAACGCTCTCCGGGTCGTTCATCATCCTCGACGAGGCGCAGAACAGCACCGCGGCGCAGATGAAGATGTTCCTCACGCGCATGGGCTACGACTCGAAGATCGTGGTCACGGGCGACCTCACGCAGACCGACCTGCCGAGCGGGACGCGCAGCGGCCTCAAGGACGCGCTGGAGCTGGTAGATGGTATTCGCGGCATCGGGGTCGTGCGCTTCACGGACGCCGACGTGGTGCGGCACCCGCTCGTGGCCGCGCTCATCCGCGCGTACGACGGGCGCGACCGCGCCCAGTCCGAGTCTCGCGACGCCCGGGCGAAGGCCGGGGCCGCCGGGCGCACGGCCAGCGTGGACGAGGTAGGCTCGCAGGGATGACGGTCGCGAGCCCGGACGACCTGGTCGGCGCGGTCACACGCGACCGGCGGATGGCCAACTACCGGGTGCGGCGACAGGGCGAGGGGTGGATCGAGCTCGAGGTGGTCGCGCAGCGCACGACCGGGCCCGTGATGATGGTCGTGGCGTGGCCGGAGATGTGGCAGGAGCGGGCGCAGCTCCGGCACCACCTGGTGCGCGCGCGCTCCGGCAACTACGGGCTCATCCTCGTGGGTTCCGACGAGGAGCTCGAGGCGGCCAAGCTCGAGGAGCTCTGGCCCGACTCGGATTTGATGGCGCTGTCGGCGCCGCTGAGCATGACGCGGCTCTTGCTCGCCCTGCGGTCGCGGGCCGAGGCGATCAGCCAGCGGATGGTCGCGGCGACGCTGGAGCTCGAGATCGAGCGCTCGGGACACGAGAACGATCTGCTGATCTCGATCGGCCGCGAGCTCTCGGAGCAGCGCGACATCCAGGAGCTGCTGAAGGGCATCTTGCAGCGCGCGTGCGAGATCACGAATGCGGATGCCGGCTCGATCTACACCGTCGAGGGCGCGAGCGACGACGTGACGAAGCGCAAGCTGCGGTTCGCGGCGTCGCAGAACGACAGCATGCTCGTCGAGACCAAGCTCGACGAGATGGCCGTGTCGGAGACCTCGATCGTCGGGCGCTCGGTGCTGACAGGCGAGCGCATCAACGTGCAGGACCTCTACAACCTGGAGGAGCCGGGCGTGGGGAACAACCCGTGGGGCTTCGTCCACGACCGCACGTTCGACGACAAGCACGGCTACCAGACGCGCAGCATGCTCGCGGTGCCGATGATCTCGGCGCGGCGCGAGGTGATCGGGGTGATCCAGCTCATCAACAAGCGGAAGACCGGCTGGATCGAGCTGAAGATGCCGGCGGACTTCCTGCAAGGGGTCGCGCCGTTCGACAAGATCTCGGAGAGCTACGTGGCGGCGCTGGCCTCGCAGGCGGGGATCGCCCTCGAGAACGTTCGCCTCTACCAGGAGGTGAAGGACCTGTTCGAGGGCTTCGTGAAGGCGGCGGTCACCGCGATCGAGTCGCGGGATCCGACGACGTCGGGCCACAGCGAGCGCGTGGCGAAGCTGACGGTCGAGCTCGCGAAGTCGACGAACGACATCACGAGCGGGCCGTTCCGCGAGGCGCGGTACTCGAAGGACGATCTCAAGCAGATCGAGTACGCGTCGCTGCTCCACGATTTCGGCAAGGTCGGCGTGCGCGAGCACGTGCTCGTGAAGGCGAAGAAGCTCTACGAGCACGAGCGCGAGCTGATCCTGCAGCGGTTCCAGCTGATCAAGCGCGGGTACCGGATCGAGGGGCTCGAGTCGAAGGTGCGGTACCTGACGGAGTCGACGCTCGAGGCGGCGCAGGAGCGGATCGCGGCGATCGACGCGGGGCTCGTCGAGAAGGTGAGCGAGCTCGACGACATCATCAAGTTCGTGCTGACGTCGAACGAGCCGACGGTGCTGGAGCAGGGCGGGTTCGAGCGCATCGCGACGATCGCGGGCATGGCGTATGCGGACGACGCGGGTCAGACGGGGCCGTTCCTGACGGGCTCCGAGGCGGCCTCGCTGCAGATCAAGCGCGGCTCGCTGACGGAGCAGGAGCGACTCGAGATCAACAGCCACGTGGTGCACTCGTACAAGTTCCTGTGCGAGATCCCGTGGGGCCGCTCGCTGCGGGACGTGCCGTCGATCGCGCACGGCCATCACGAGAAGCTCGATGGTTCGGGATACCCGCACGGCCTCAAGGGCGACGCGATTCCGGTGCCCGCGCGCATGATGGCGATCACGGACATCTACGACGCGCTCACGGCCAAGGACCGGCCGTACAAGCGCGCCATCCCGCACGAGAAGGCGATCGACATCCTCGCCGGCGACGTCAAGCGCGGGCAGCTCGACGCGAATTTGTTCGAGATCTTCCTCGGCGCGCGCGTCTACGATCGGTGAGCTGAGATGGCGCTCGATCTCGCGGTCGATGACGACGTGGTACCGGCGGTGGCAGTGGGTGTGGCGCGGACGCTGCGCACGCAGGTCGCGCGGATGGTGCGGGCGGCGGCGCGGACGGACGGGCGAGCCGACTACGAGGTCGCGCTGCGGCTGACGGGGGATGCCGCGATTCACGCGCTGAATCGGAGTTATCGCGCGAAGAACAAGCCGACGGACGTGCTCGCGTTCGCGCAGCGCGAGGGCCCGGCGGCGCTGGTGCACCCGGATCTGCTCGGGGACATCGTGATCTCGGTGGAGACCGCGCGCCGGCAGGCGAAGCGCGGGCTGCCGAAGGAGCTGCTGCACCTCGCGTCGCACGGGCTGTGTCACCTGCTCGGCTACGATCATCGCGACGATGCGGAGGAGCTCGTGATGAACACGCGGGCCGCCGCGCTCCGCGCCGAAGCCGTACGCACGGGCCGCACGCGCCCGGCGTGACCCCACCCCCGCGGACCGTGGTGGAAGACGAGGTCCACGCGGGAACCCCGGCGTTCGCCGCCCGTCTTGATCGCCGAGCTCGGGCCGGTCTCCAAGCCCGTCTCTCAGCAGAACTTCCCGTTTCCCGCCACGTGGCTAGTCCTCCGCCTCGTCCGAGGCCGAATACGCTGCCGCCAGCGCATCGATCGCGGGAGCGAGCGCGGCGACCAGCTGCTCCCCCGTGGAG